>NZ_JAQZRK010000043.1:0-35632 GCF_028737495.1 Enterobacter cloacae complex sp. 2022EL-00981 | reverse complement strand
ATGAGCCCGGGAAAGTGAGACGGCTGAATATAGTTAACGAGATGAAAAAGCTGGGAAAAGAGTACAGTAATATGGTCATGGTGGCATGACCATATTACTGGGGATCCCTCAGCCCGGTGGGAGAGGGCCGAGGTGAGGGCACCAGACCGCACTGGGCCTATTCCGGCAGGGTCCAGTCTCCGTCGTTAAGCGGGCGCTGCATAATCACCGTATCCCGCCAGTCGCCTTTTTTGTAGCCCACGCTGCGCAGCTGACCGACCACTTCAAAACCGTGCTTTTTATGCAGCCGCAATGACCCGGCGTTATTATGGCCATCTCCCACAACCGCAATCATCTGACGCCAGGGACCTTGTTCGCAGCGTTCAATCAGCGCGTCCATTAGTGCACTGCCAAAACCGCGTCCGGTGGTGCTGGCATCCACGTAGATTGACTCTTCCAGCGTGAAGCGATACGCGTGTCGTGGACGGTATGGCGTGGCGTAGCAATAGCCCACCACAATGCCGCGATACAGCGCCACCAGCCAGGGCAAACCGTTATCGGTCACGTTTTTCAACCGCTTACGCATTTCATCAACGGTGGGGGGGATTTCCTCAAACGACGCACGTCCGTGAAGTACATGCCATGCATAAATAGCCGAAATGGCATGCACATCGTCGGGAAGGGCATCGCGCACTTCCACTTCGGTTACGGATAAAATATCAACAGCCGACATGATGTGCCTGCTCCTCGTCAAAGAATGCCGGAGAAACGTTTCTCCGGCGAGTGCAGGTACTCTAGTACGATTGAGCTGTGCTTAACAATCTCTTAAATATGGCTGTATGAATTAATCAGATGCTTGCGTAATGGCCTGCTCTGCGTTACCGCTCTCTTTCCAGTATTTATTCCGCGTTGTTTTACCAATGCCGGGATTCATACTGTTTGTAGGGTCATTCTCGCGATAAAACTGCTTAAGTGTCTCAGGGGCTTTGTAAAGATGCCCAACGTTGTGTTCCGCAGGATATTGTGCGCCACGTTCGCGCAGAAGGGCGAGCATCTCCTCTTTCAACGCGTGCGCGTCGACCCCTTTTTTAACGATGTAATCCTGGTGGAAGACGTAGCACATAAAGTGGCCGTAGTAGAGCTTATGCACCAGCTTGCTGTCGATTTCCGGCGGCAGGTGTTCAAACCACTCGGTATCGTTGCGTCGCAGGGCAATATCCAGCGCCAGAATATCCTCTACTTCTTCTGAGTGTACGGCCTGATAACGGATGGCGGCCCCCGCAGCGGCAAAACGGTGCAGGAACGCTTTGCTCCCCTCCTCAGGTGTACAGGCGAAGAAATCTCCCTCGGCGGTTTTAAAGAATTCGCTCAGCCAGTTTTGTGCTTCGGCGATCCCGTCCCCGGCCATTTTCAGCAGCAGGTGATGTTCATACTTGTCGCGCCAGGTTTTCATTCGCTCCGGCAGGTGGGCCGGGAAAACGTTACCCAGCTTCTGCATAAAGCGGTCGGTGAAGTGGGGTTTAAACAGCGGCACTTTCTCCAGCATTGCATCAGTGCGGCCCTTCATGGTGAAGAAGAAAGGCATTTTGTCGGTGCCGAGCTTGTCGATCATCAGGAACGTATCTTTGCCGTAGCGTTCGGCGATGTCGTAAATATCCCGGTGCATATACTCGCCCGCCACCGGCAGATGCGTGAATTCGCCCAGAATATGACGACGGATTTCGGTCAGCACATCAGGCTGATTGGTGCCGATGTAAAACACCTGCTGTTTTTTCTCGGCCGGGAAGGTGTCGAGCCGGACCGCGAAAACGGCCAGTTTACCCGCGCAGCCGGAGGATTCGAACAGGCGATCCGGGTCGGCGTTGTAACGCGCTGGCGTATCCGCGTTGATATCCCGTACGCGGGTGATGTAATCGTGATCGTGGGCATGACGCCCATCGTGCTGTACGTCTTCATCTTTCACGCGATCGTCGTCGAGCTTACTCAGGATCTGCTCCGGCGTGACGCCCAGATCGATTCCCAGATGGTTCACCAGCGTCAGCTTGCCGTTTTCATCAATACGGGCATAGAGCGACATTTCGGTATAAGCCGGGCCGCGCTGTACCAGCGAACCGCCGGAATTATTACAAATCCCACCAATGACGGAGGCGCCGATGCAGGATGAACCAATCACCGAATGCGGTTCTCGCCCAAGCGGCTTAAGCGCTTTTTCCAGCGAGTAGAGGGTGGTGCCAGGGAAGGCCAGTACCTGCTCGCCTTTATCGAGCAGGTGAAGTTTGTCGAGGCGCAGGGTGCTGATAATCACGATGTCGCGATCGTAATCGTTGCCGTTCGGCGTCGAACCTTCGGTCAGGCCGGTGTTAGCCGCCTGCATTAAAATAATCTTGTCCGCGGCGACGCAGGCGCTCAGGACGCGCCACAGCTCCAGCAGCGTGCCGGGAAAAACCACCGCCAGCGCATCGCCCTGTCCGGAACGAAAGCCCTTACGGTAGCGGGCAGTTTTGGCCGGGTCGGTAAGCAGGTGAGAGTGACCAACCAGGCGCGACAGTTCGTTAATAAAAGTCGTGTTATCGGCAGTTCGAACAGAAGACATCTTCCACTCCTTGTGGTGGGGCAAATTTCTCGCTGTAAAGCATAGCGCGATTAGCTGTTTAGAGGGCGCGTATTTGCGAGAAAAATCAGAGAATAACCCTGCAACGTTCTGAGGGTTTGTGGCACACTGCGCTTTTCGCACGCCCTGGCCGAGATCTTCCGGCGGAAATTGATGAGAGAGTAAAACGACATGAAATGGCTATGTTCTGTAGGTGTCGCCGTCAGCCTGGCACTGCAACCTGCGCTGGCAGATGAACTGTTTGGCAATCACCCGCTTACGCCTGAAGCACGGGACGCGTTTGTCACGGAATTGCTCAAGAAAATGACGGTCGATGAGAAGATCGGCCAGCTGCGTCTTATCAGCGTCGGCCCGGATAACCCGAAAGAGGCGATCCGCGAGATGATTAAAGAGAGCCAGGTAGGGGCGATTTTTAACACCGTGACCCGTCAGGATATCCGCAAAATGCAGGATCAGGTGATGGAACTTAGCCGCCTGAAAATTCCGCTGTTCTTCGCCTATGATGTGGTACACGGACAGCGTACCGTTTTTCCTATCAGCCTCGGTCTGGCCTCCTCCTTTAACCTCGACGCGGTGAAAACCGTCGGGCGCGTCTCGGCATATGAAGCCGCAGACGACGGCCTGAACATGACCTGGGCCCCGATGGTTGACGTCTCCCGCGATCCGCGCTGGGGCCGCGCGTCAGAGGGCTTTGGTGAAGATACTTATTTGACCGCCACGATGGGGAAAACCATGGTGGAAGCGATGCAGGGTAAAAGCCCGGCGGATCGTTATTCGGTCATGACCAGCGTCAAGCACTTCGCCGCCTATGGCGCCGTGGAAGGCGGTAAAGAGTACAACACCGTCGATATGAGCCCGCAGCGCCTGTTTAACGATTACATGCCGCCGTACAAAGCAGGCCTGGATGCCGGTAGCGGCGCGGTGATGGTCGCCCTGAACTCGCTCAACGGCACGCCTGCCACCTCTGACGCCTGGCTGCTGAAAGACGTGCTGCGCGACCAGTGGGGCTTCAAGGGCATCACCGTCTCTGACCATGGCGCCATTAAAGAGCTCATCAAACACGGTACGGCCTCCGACCCGGAAGATGCGGTGCGCGTGGCGCTCAAATCCGGCATCAACATGAGCATGAGCGACGAATATTACAGCAAATACCTGCCGGGGCTGGTGAAGAGCGGCAAGGTGACAATGGCGGAGCTGGACGATGCCACGCGTCACGTGCTGAACGTGAAATATGACATGGGGCTGTTTAACGATCCGTACAGCCACCTGGGTCCGAAAGAGTCAGACCCGGCGGACACCAATGCCGAAAGCCGTCTGCACCGTAAAGAGGCCCGTGAAGTGGCGCGTGAAAGCCTGGTGCTGCTGAAAAACCGCCTCGACACGCTGCCGCTGAAAAAATCCGGCACCATTGCGGTGGTCGGCCCGCTGGCCGACAGCAAGCGCGACGTGATGGGTAGCTGGTCTGCTGCGGGCGTGGCCGATCAGTCCGTGACCGTGCTCACCGGCATTAAAAATGCGGTCGGTGAAAACGCTAAGGTGGTGTACGCCAAAGGGGCGAACGTCACTGATGATAAAGATATCGTGACCTTCCTCAATCAGTATGAAGAGGCGGTGAAGGTGGATCCGCGCTCGCCGAAAGAGATGATTGATGAAGCGGTAAACGCCGCGAAACAGTCTGACGTGGTGGTTGCCGTGGTGGGTGAAGCACAGGGGATGGCACACGAAGCCTCCAGCCGAACGGATATCACGATCCCGCAAAGCCAGCGCGATCTGATCGCCGCCCTGAAAGCCACCGGCAAGCCGCTGGTACTGGTGCTGATGAACGGTCGTCCACTGGCGCTGGTGAAAGAAGATCAGCAGGCTGATGCTATTCTGGAAACCTGGTTCGCCGGTACGGAAGGGGGCAACGCCATCGCCGACGTGCTGTTTGGCGATTACAACCCGTCGGGCAAACTGCCGATGTCCTTCCCGCGCTCTGTCGGGCAGATCCCGGTGTACTACAGCCACCTGAATACCGGCCGTCCGTATAACGCTGA
The DNA here is from genome assembly GCF_028737495.1 of Enterobacter cloacae complex sp. 2022EL-00981. Taxonomy (NCBI): domain Bacteria; kingdom Pseudomonadati; phylum Pseudomonadota; class Gammaproteobacteria; order Enterobacterales; family Enterobacteriaceae; genus Enterobacter; species Enterobacter cloacae complex sp. 2022EL-00981. Next base: position 31,006 of record NZ_JAQZRK010000043.1, on the reverse strand, counting down.
TAAGCCAAACAAGTACACCTCCCGTTACTTCGATGAAGCGAACGGTCCGCTGTATCCGTTTGGTTACGGTTTGAGCTACACCACCTTTAAGGTCTCTGACGTGAAAATGTCGGCCCCGAGTCTGAAGCGTGACGGTAAAGTGACTGCCAGCGTTGACGTGACGAACACCGGTAAACGTGAAGGTGCGACGGTGATCCAGATGTATGTTCAGGATGTGACCGCCTCCATGAGCCGTCCGGTGAAACAGCTGCGCGGCTTTGAGAAGGTCAACCTGAAACCTGGTGAAACCAAAACCATCAGCTTCCCGATTGACGTGGATGCCCTGAAGTTCTGGAACCAGCAGATGAAATACGATGCGGAACCGGGCAAGTTCAATGTCTACATTGGTGTGGATTCCGCCCGCGTGAATAAAGGCGAGTTCGAGCTGCTGTAACCTTTCCCTCCTTTGCATCCCCCGTTCACCGGGGGATGCGTCTTACCTTATGCTAAAAAGGCATTTTGCCGGGTAAATCCGCCGTTTTAAGCTACGCTTTTCTCTCAAGCCTCTGAAAAAGGCAGCAAAAAAATGAGGATAGTGGAATGACGATTAAAACGGGGATGGTAGTTTCTGCGGCGTTATTCGCGGCGCTAAGCCTGCCGTTACAGGCGGCAGAACCGGTAAAAGTGGGCTCAAAGATCGACACTGAAGGCGCGCTGCTCGGGAATATTATTTTGCAGGTGCTGGAAAGCCACGGCGTGAAAACCGTGAATAAAGTTCAGCTGGGTACCACGCCCGTGGTACGCGGGGCCATCACCTCCGGCGAGCTGGATATCTACCCGGAATACACCGGCAACGGGGCATTTTTCTTCAAAGATGAAAACGATCCGGCATGGAAAAACGCCAAAGCCGGGTATGAAAAAGTCAAAAAACTCGATGCAGAACAGAACAAGCTGGTCTGGCTGACTCCGGCTCCGGCCAACAACACCTGGACCATCGCGGTGCGTAAAGACGTGGCGGAGAAAGGCAAACTGACGTCACTTGCGGATCTCAGCCGCTATCTGAAAGAGAAGGGCGACTTCAAGCTTGCGGCCTCGGCGGAGTTTATCGAGCGTCCGGACGCGCTGCCTGCTTTCGAAAAAGCCTACGACTTCAAGCTTGACCAGGCACAGCTGCTCTCGCTCGCGGGCGGTGACACCGCGGTGACCATCAAGGCGGCGGCGCAGCAGACCTCTGGCGTCAATGCGGCGATGGCCTACGGTACGGACGGCCCGGTCGCGGCGCTTGGTCTGCAGACCTTAACCGATCCAAAAGGCGTTCAGCCTATTTATGCCCCCACGCCGGTGGTGCGTGAGGCGGTGCTGAAAGCCTACCCGGATATCGCCGACTGGCTCAAACCGGTCTTTGAAAAACTGGATGCAAAAACGCTGCAACAGCTCAATGCGAGCATTGCCGTAGAGGGACTGGATGCCAAAAAAGTGGCCGCCGATTTCCTGAAACAACAAGGGCTTGTGAAGTAACAGGACAGGGCTGTGCCAATAAAATGTCATAACCGCGTACTGCTGCTGCTGGCCTGTGTGGCCATTGCGGCGGTCGCGCTACCGTTTGTCAATGTGGCGCCAAACCGCCTGATGTCGGGGGAAGGGCGCGCGCTCTGGCAGGTCTGGCCGTTTACGCCGCTGCTGCTGGTTGTGGCGCTGGGTGCACTGGTTGTGCTCTCGCTCAGCCGTGGGCGGGTTGCACAGTGGCTGACGCTACTCCTCAGTGAAGGCCTCTTCATCACCTTGTTCTGGAGTGCCGGGCTTGCCGCCACGCACATGACCTCGGCGGAAAGTCCACTGGCGCGAACCACCGTGGGCAGTGGACTGTGGCTGTGGCTGGCGCTGTGTCTGCTGGCCTGCAGCGATGCGATCCGCCGCCTGATCCCGTCGTCTGCCTGGCGCTGGGTGCTCAATGCCCAGATCTGGTGTATTCCGTTGCTGCTGCTGTTCAGCGGTGAGCTGAATAATCTCTCGCTGTTAAAAGAGTACGCCAACCGCCAGGAGGTGTTTGATGATGCGCTGGCGCAACACCTGACGATCCTCTTCGGCACGCTGTTCCCGGCGTTACTGCTGGGGGTACCGCTGGGCATGTGGTGTTATCGTCATCCCTCCCGCCAGGGCGGGGTTTTTGCCGTGCTCAACGTGATCCAGACCATCCCTTCCGTAGCCCTGTTTGGCCTGCTGATTGCGCCGCTGGCGGGGCTGGTGAAGTCATTTCCGGCGTTAGCCTCGGTCGGTATAGCCGGAACCGGATTAACCCCCGCGCTTATTGCCCTGGTGCTGTACGCGCTGCTGCCGCTGGTCCGCGGCGTGGTGGCGGGCTTAAGCCAGGTCGCGCCGGATATACTGGAGAGCGCCCACGCGATGGGGATGAGCCGGCGACAGTGCTTCTGGCAGATCCAGCTGCCGCTCGCCTTGCCCTTGCTGCTGCGCAGCCTGCGGGTGGTGGCGGTCCAGACCGTCGGGATGGCGGTTATCGCCGCGCTGATTGGCGCAGGCGGTTTTGGCGCGCTGGTGTTCCAGGGGCTGCTGAGCAGCGCGCTGGATCTGGTGTTACTGGGCGTGGTGCCCACGATTGCACTGGCGGTCGTCATCGATGCGCTGTTTGCCTTATGGCTCGCGTTGCTCGGGAGAAGAGCCAATGATTGAATTTCACGATGTCAGTAAAACGTTTGCCGGTCGTCCGGCAGCAAGTCACCTGAACCTGAATTTTGCCGAGGGGGCGTTTTCGGTACTGATTGGCACCTCGGGGTCGGGGAAATCCACCACGCTGAAGATGATCAACCGCCTGGTGGAGCACGACAGCGGTGTAATACGTTTTGCCGGGGAAGAGATCCGCAGTCTGCCGGTGCTGGAGCTGCGTCGTCGCATGGGTTACGCCATCCAGTCCATCGGCCTGTTTCCCCACTGGACGGTCGCGCAGAACATTGCCACCGTGCTGCAGCTGGAAAAATGGTCGCGGGCAAAGAGTGACGAGAGGGTGGACGAGCTTATGTCGCTGCTGGGGTTAGAGCCTGGGCTGCGTGGCCGCTATCCGCATCAGCTTTCAGGTGGACAACAGCAGCGTGTGGGAGTGGCGCGCGCGCTGGCAGCGAACCCGCAGGTATTGCTGATGGATGAGCCCTTTGGCGCGCTCGATCCGGTTACGCGCGGGGCACTGCAGACCGAGATGACCCGCATTCACCGCATCCTTGGCCGGACGATCGTCCTCGTGACCCACGATATTGATGAGGCGCTGCGGCTGGCCGATCATCTGGTGTTGATGGACCACGGGGAAGTGATCCAGCAGGGTACGCCGCTTGAACTGCTGACCCATCCGCAGAACGATTTTGTGCGTGAGTTTTTTGGCCGCAGCGAACTGGGCGTCAGACTGCTCTCCCTGCGAACAGTCAGCGATTATATGCGTCGACAGGATGTGGCGATGGGCGGTGAAGCATTACAAGAACAGATGAGCCTGCGGGACGCGCTCTCCGCGTTTGTGGCGCGCCAGTGCGAGGTACTGCCGGTTAAGGATGCCGCTGGGGCACCGTGTGGCACCCTGCATTTTCGCGATCTGCTGGCCGGGGAGGTGACGCGTGAAGGTCATGCGTGATCCGCTCCTCTGGCTGACGGTGCTTTTTGTTGCCCTGCTGTTTCTGATGCCGCACAGTGCGGCGCTGTTCAGCTCGCTTTTTCCCGGCCTGCCGCGCCCCGTCTATCAGCAGGAGAGTTTTATCAATCTTGCCCTGGCGCACCTGTGGCTGGTGGCGCTCTCCAGCGCGATTGCCGTGGTGCTGGGCGTGGGGGCGGGGATTGTGGTCACCCGGCCCTGGGGAAGAGAGTTTCGCCCGCTGGTAGAGACGATTGCGGCTATCGGACAGACATTTCCGCCGGTGGCGGTACTGGCGATTGCGGTGCCGGTGATCGGGTTTGGTCAGCAACCGGCTATCATTGCGCTGATCCTTTACGGCGTGTTGCCTGTTCTTCAGGGGACGCTGGCGGGCATTGCGTCGGTACCGGCATCGGTACTGAGCGTGGCCGAAGGGATGGGCATGAGCAGCGGTCAGCGGCTGTGCAAGGTTGAGCTGCCGCTTGCGGCACCGGTGATTATCGCGGGGATCCGTACGTCGGTAATTATTAACATCGGCACGGCGACCATCGCGTCTACGGTGGGGGCCAATACGCTGGGAACGCCGATCATTATCGGCTTAAGCGGGTTCAATACGGCCTATATCGTTCAGGGTGCGGTACTGGTGGCGCTGGCGGCCATCGTTATCGATCGCCTCTTTGAACGACTGGCCCGGCTTCTCAGCCGACACCGCCACGAACAATAAATGAGTACCCGGCCAGCATCACGCCGCCGATGCCGCTTACGGCCATCAGTACAAAAAGGGTAATTACGGCCAGTTTGGTTGCCTTCATCATCTGCTCCTGTTGTTAACGGAACAATTATACGGTGAAGCGCAGCTGTTAATGAACCATTAAATGCCGTTACGTTTCGTCGGGGCCCAGGGCGTAAACCGGATAACCGTGCTCCCGCCATTCCGTCAGCCGCTGTTGCTGCGAGGCGGTGGGCACTTCCCCGCACCAGACCAGCAGAGTCTGGCCGTCGAAGAATTCGGGCCGTAGCTGAGCCAGCGAATGCGCCAGCACCTCCACGCGCCAGCCCTGTTGGGTGGCGATCCAGGCTTCGAGCCACAGCCGCGTGGTATCGTGCACGTTCCAGCCGACAACCAGCGCGTCTTTTCCGCCCTTGTTTCGCGCCGAGGCCAGACAGACGGCGATATAATTGATCAGCACCCCGTCGAGCATACTCAGCAGCGCCTGCAGGGTAGAGTGCTGGCATTGCAGCCGTCGACGAAGCGGGATGAAAAGATGGTTGATTAAGGTTTGCGCCGGATAATCGCGGCCTTGCTCTTTGATCCACGCGCGCAGACGTTGAACGTTGCCCGCCTGCAGGAGCCGGAGCAGGGTTTCCTGCTGTTCGCGCCAGCGGTGTTGGGTATCGGGATCGTCATGGCAGAGCAGCGACTTTACCTTGCTCACCTGCACACCGTTATCTATCCAGCTTTTGATCTCGCGGATCCGATCGATGTCGGCATCATTGAAAAGGCGGTGACCACCGTCCGTGCGCTGCGGTTTGAGTAAACCATACCGTCGCTGCCAAGCCCGTAGCGTGACGGGATTGATATCACAAAGGAGTGCCACTTCACCGATCGTGTAAAGCGCCATATTCGCCCCCTGGCTAACGCGTCCCCAGCTTAACTGTAGACCCAGTTTGTCGAACCAGGAAGAATTGCCTTTTTTTTGTACAAATAATGCGAAGCAGCCGTTATGTTCGGCAAAAGATGTGATGACGGACACGATTTACCGCTTTTTTGGACTGCTTCAAAGAAACTTCGGCGCCTTCAGTGTATGTTACGCGTTTTCAGAAGGTGCGGTTCCTGAGTATGTACGAGTTTAATCTGGTGCTGCTGTTGCTTCAGCAGATGTGCGTGTTTCTTGTCATCGCCTGGTTGATGAGTAAGACGCGTCTGTTTATCCCGCTGATGCAAGTCACCGTCCGCCTGCCGCACAAGCTCCTCTGTTATGTGACTTTCTCCATTTTCTGCATCATGGGGACCTATTTTGGCCTCCATATTGAAGACTCGATTGCCAATACGCGCGCCATCGGCGCGGTGATGGGCGGGCTGCTCGGCGGCCCGGTTGTGGGTGGCCTTGTCGGTTTAACCGGTGGGCTGCACCGCTATTCCATGGGCGGGATGACGGCGCTGAGCTGCATGATCTCGACCATCGTGGAAGGGCTGCTTGGTGGCCTGGTGCACAGCTACATGATCAAACGAGGCCGCCCGGATAAAGTCTTCAGCCCGCTTACCGCTGGCGCGATCACTTTTGTGGCCGAAATGGCGCAAATGGCGATTATTCTGCTTATCGCCCGACCTTTTGAGGACGCACTGCATCTGGTGAACAGTATTGCTGCCCCGATGATGGTCACCAACACCGTGGGCGCGGCGCTGTTTATGCGCATTCTGCTCGACAAGCGCGCCATGTTTGAGAAATACACCTCGGCGTTCTCTGCCACGGCACTGAAAGTCGCCGCTTCAACCGAGGGGATCCTGCGTCAGGGCTTTAACGAAGAAAACAGCATGAAGGTGGCGCAGGTACTCTATCAGGAGCTGGATATTGGTGCCGTTGCGATTACCGATCGTGAAAAGCTGCTGGCCTTTACCGGTACCGGCGACGATCACCACCTTCCTGGCAGACCGATTTCGTCCGCGTATACGCTTCGTGCGATAGAGACCGGTGAGGTAGTCTATGCCGACGGTAACGAAGTGCCTTACCGCTGTTCGCTGCATCCGCAGTGTAAGCTCGGCTCTACGCTGGTCATTCCGCTGCGGGGGGAAAACCAGCGGGTGATGGGAACCATTAAGCTCTACGAAGCAAAGAACCGCTTGTTCAGCTCGATCAACCGGACGTTGGGGGAGGGGATTGCGCAGCTGCTTTCCGCGCAGATCCTGGCGGGGCAATATGAGCGGCAAAAAGCCCTGTTAACGCAGTCGGAGATTAAGCTCCTGCACGCTCAGGTGAACCCGCATTTCCTGTTTAATGCCCTCAACACCCTGAAAGCGGTGATCCGCCGCGACAGCGATCAGGCCGCGCAGCTGGTGCAGTTTCTGTCGACGTTTTTCCGCAAGAACCTGAAGCGGCCGTCTGAGATTGTGACCCTGGCCGATGAGATTGAACATGTTAACGCCTATCTGCAGATTGAGCAGGCGCGCTTCCAGTCTCGTCTGCAGGTGTCGTTATCCGTGCCGGATGAGCTGGCGTATCAGCATCTCCCGGCCTTTACGCTGCAGCCTATTGTGGAAAATGCTATTAAACACGGGACATCGCAGCTTCTGGGCACCGGGGAGATCACTATTTCTGCCAGCCGTTTTAATCATCATCTGGTGCTGAATATTGAAGACAATGCCGGGCTTTACGTCCCGTCCGCTTCCGGCGGGCTGGGGATGAGCCTGGTGGATAAACGCCTGCGCGCTCACTTTGGGGATGGATGTGGCATTACCGTGGCCTGTGAGCCGGACCGATTTACCCGTATTACGTTACGATTGCCGCTGGAGGAGACCGCATGTTAAGAGTGCTGATAGTCGATGATGAACCGTTGGCACGGGAAAACCTGCGCGTGCTGTTGCAGGAGCAGAGTGACATTGAGATTGTGGGAGAGTGCGCCAATGCCATTGAAGCCATTGGTGCTGTACATAAACTGCGTCCGGATGTGCTGTTCCTCGACATCCAGATGCCCCGTATCAGTGGGCTGGAGATGGTCGGCATGCTTGACCCGGAGCATCGCCCGTATATCGTGTTTCTGACGGCGTTTGACGAATATGCCGTGAAGGCCTTTGAAGAACACGCGTTCGATTACCTGCTGAAGCCGATTGAAGAGAAGCGGCTCGAAAAGACCCTGACGCGTTTACGCCAGGAGCGTACGGTACAGGACGTCACGCTGCTGCCGGAAAACCAGCAGCCGCTGAAGTTTATCCCGTGTACCGGGCATAGCCGGATTTACCTGCTGCAAATGGATGATGTGGCATTTGTCAGCAGTCGCCTGAGCGGGGTGTTTGTCACCAGCGCCGAGGGCAGTGAAGGCTTCACCGAGCTGACGCTGCGCACGCTGGAGAGCCGCACGCCGCTTGTCCGTTGCCATCGGCAGTATCTGGTTAACATGGCGCACCTGAAAGAGATCCGTCTGGAAGATAACGGTCAGGCAGAGCTGGTACTGCGGGCCGGTCAAACGGTACCCGTCAGTCGTCGCTACCTGAAAAGTTTGAAAGAGGCGATTGGGCTGTAAAACTGGTACACTGCGCGCCATTGCATCATCGACAGTTAAAGGCACTCATGCTTAGTAATGATATTCTTCGTAGCCTGCGCTACACCCTGAAAGCAAACAACAACGATATGGTGCGCATTCTTGCGCTGTCTGCCATGGAATCCACCTCTGCTGGTTTTGACATCTGGATGACCAAAGAGGACGAAGAGGGGTTTGTTCGCTGCCCTGACATTATCCTGTCAGGCTTCCTGAACGGCCTGATCTACGATAAGCGTGGCAAAGATGATTCTGCACCTGAACTGGCGCTGGAGCGTCGGGTGGACAACAACACGGTGCTGAAAAAGCTGCGTATCGCGTTCTCGCTGAAAACGGATGATATTGTGGCGATCATGACAGAGCAAAAATACCGCGTATCCGTGCCAGAAGTGACCGCCATGATGCGTGCGCCGGGCCACAAAAATTACCGCGAGTGCGGCGACCAGTTTCTGCGTAACTTCCTGCGCGGGCTGACCCACCGGGTGCATAATACGAAGGCGTGATTGCGGAATGGGTGCGGCCTGATGCCCTCATCCCGGCCCTCTCCCTGTGCGAGAGGGAGAACAAAAAAGCCGGAGTTAATCTCCGGCTTTTTTGTTATTTCACCTGCTGACCCGGCTTCGCGCCTTCGTCAGGGCTTAACAGGAAGATATCTTTCCCGCCAGGGCCTGCGGCCATCACCATCCCCTCAGAGATGCCGAAGCGCATTTTACGCGGTGCCAGGTTCGCGACCATGACTGTCTGACGGCCAATCAGTACCTGCGGATCAGGATAGGCAGAACGGATGCCGGAGAAGACGTTACGCTTCTCACCGCCCAGATCCAGCGTCAGGCGCAGCAGCTTGTCAGAGCCTTCCACGAATTCCGCGTTTTCAATCAGCGCCACGCGCAGGTCAACTTTAGCGAAATCGTCAAAGGTGATGGTCTCCTGAATCGGATCGTCTGCCAGCGGGCCGGTCACCGGTGCGGCAGCTGCTTTCACCTCTTCTTTCGAGGCTTCCACCAGGGCTTCAACCTGTTTCATTTCGATGCGATTGTAGAGCGCCTTGAAGGTATTCACCTTGTGGCCAAGCAGCGGTTGCTGGATTGCATCCCAGCTCAGTTCGGTGTTCAGGAACGCTTCTGCACGCGCTGCCAGCTGCGGCAGTACAGGCTTCAGCCAGGTCATCAGCACGCGGAACATGTTCAGACCCATGGTGCAGATCGCCTGCAGGTCAGCGTCGCGGCCTTCCTGTTTCGCGACAACCCATGGGGCCTGCTCGTCCACATAGCGGTTGGCTACATCGGCCAGTGCCATAATTTCACGAATTGCTTTACCGAATTCACGGCTTTCCCAGGCTTCGCCAACCGCAGCGGCGGCATCGGTGAAGGTTTTATACAGCTCAGGATCGGCCAGTTCGGCAGAAAGCACGCCGTCAAAACGCTTGGCGATAAAGCCCGCGTTTCGGGACGCCAGGTTCACCACCTTGTTCACGATGTCCGCGTTCACGCGCTGCACGAAATCTTCCAGGTTCAGGTCGATATCGTCGATGCGGGAAGAGAGCTTCGCCGCGTAATAATAACGCAGGCTGTCCGCATCAAAGTGGTTCAGCCAGGTGCTGGCTTTGATGAACGTCCCACGCGATTTGGACATCTTCGCGCCGTTCACCGTCACGTAGCCGTGAACAAACAGATTGGTTGGCTTGCGGAAGTTGCTGCCTTCCAGCATTGCCGGCCAGAACAGGCTGTGGAAGTAAACGATGTCTTTGCCGATGAAGTGATACAGCTCGGCGGTGGAATCTTTCTTCCAGTATTCGTGGAAGCTGACGGTGTCGCCACGCTTGTCGCACAGGTTCTTGAAGGAGCCCATGTAGCCGATTGGCGCATCCAGCCAGACGTAGAAATATTTGCCCGGTGCATTTGGAATTTCGAAACCAAAGTAGGGCGCATCGCGGGAGATATCCCACTGCTGCAGGCCGGATTCGAACCACTCCTGCATTTTGTTCGCTACCTGCTCCTGCAGCGCGCCGCTGCGGGTCCACGCCTGCAGCATTTCGCTAAAGGATGGCAGGTCGAAGAAGAAGTGCTCGGAGTCACGCATCACAGGCGTGGCGCCGGAGACCACCGATTTCGGGTCGATCAGCTCTGTCGGGCTATAGGTAGCGCCGCACACTTCGCAGTTATCGCCGTACTGATCCGGTGATTTACATTTCGGGCAGGTGCCTTTGACGAAACGGTCCGGCAGGAACATGCCTTTTTCCGGATCGTACAGCTGAGAGATAGTGCGGTTTTTAATAAAACCGTTCTCTTTCAGACGAGTGTATATAAGCGTTGACAGCTCGCGGTTCTCCTCGCTGTGCGTAGAGTGGTAGTTGTCATAGCTGATGTCAAAGCCAGCAAAATCGGTCTGATGCTCCTGACTCATTTCGGCAATCATCTGCTCCGGGGAAACACCCAGTTGCTGGGCTTTCAGCATGATCGGCGTGCCGTGGGCATCGTCCGCGCAGATGAAGTTAACCTCGTGGCCGCGCATTCGCTGGTAACGGACCCAGACATCAGCCTGGATATGCTCCAGCATGTGGCCGAGGTGGATTGAGCCGTTGGCGTACGGCAGTGCGCACGTTACCAGAATTTTTTTCGCGACTTGAGTCATAGTAGGCATTACTTCTTTTAACTGTGAAAAGGGTTTTTGATATTACCAAAAGGGGCATTATTAAGTAAGCACAAACCACGGCCTTTCAGGTAAACTTGTTCATCTAAGGTCTTATTCACAAGAACAAAGGAGTCGGGATGAGTTCGCAATCCCAGGCCAAATCACCGGAAGCCTTACGAGCAATGGTCGCCGGGACGCTGGCTAACTTTCAGCATCCAACCCTGAAGCACAATCTCACTACGCTGAAAGCGTTGCACCATGTCGCATGGCTGGACGATACGCTGCACATTGAGCTGCAGATGCCGTTCGTCTGGACCAGCGCCTTCGACGCGCTGAAAGAGCAAACCAGCTCGGAGCTGCTGCGCATTACCGGTGCAAAAGCGATTGACTGGAAGCTGAGCCACAGTATCGCCACCCTCAAGCGGGTGAAAAACCAGCCCGGCGTTAACGGTGTGAAAAACATCATCGCCGTCAGCTCCGGCAAGGGCGGGGTGGGGAAATCGTCTACCGCCGTCAACCTGGCGCTCGCGCTGGCGGCGGAAGGGGCGAAGGTCGGTATTCTGGATGCGGATATCTACGGGCCGTCAATTCCCAACATGCTGGGCGCAGAAAACCAGCGTCCAACCTCGCCGGATGGAACCCACATGGCGCCAATCATGGCGCACGGTCTGGCAACGAATTCCATCGGTTATCTGGTGACTGATGACAATGCGATGGTCTGGCGTGGTCCAATGGCCAGCAAAGCGCTGATGCAGATGCTGCAGGAGACCCTGTGGCCGGATCTGGATTATCTGGTGCTGGATATGCCGCCGGGTACCGGTGATATCCAGCTGACGCTGGCGCAGAACATTCCCGTCACCGGGGCGGTTGTTGTCACCACGCCGCAGGATATCGCGCTGATCGACGCCAAAAAAGGCATCGTGATGTTTGAGAAAGTCGAGGTGCCTGTGCTCGGTATCGTCGAGAACATGAGCATGCACATCTGCAGCAACTGTGGTCATCACGAGCCTATCTTCGGCACCGGCGGTGCAGAAAAACTGGCGGCGCAGTACCACACCCAGCTGCTGGGACAGATGCCGCTGCACATCACGCTGCGTGAAGATCTGGATAGCGGGAAACCGACGGTCATCAACCGCCCGGACAGTGAGTTTGCGGAGTTGTACCGTCAGCTGGCGGGGCGCGTTGCGGCGCAGCTTTACTGGCAGGGTGAAGTCATTCCTGGCGAAATCGCCTTCCGCGCGGTGTAATTCTTCTGCGCTTGAGTGCCGGGTGGCGCTTCGCTTACCCGGCCTACAAATGGCACCATCATGTAGGTCGGGTAAGGCGAAGCCGCCACCCGACATTAACGCAATCGGTAATGCATCAGATAGTACTCTCCCTCCGGAGAATCCCCCGTTGCCTCGATGTGCCAGCCATGACGCTGATAAAACGCGATAGCCCGTTCGTTTCTCACCAGGCACTTTAACGCCCCCGTACTGGTAAACGTTTTTTGTACCTGTTCCAGCAGCAAACGGCCTACGCCCAGGCTCTGATACTGCGGATCAACGAACAGATTGTGCAGAAAGTTATCATTCGTCCAGACTGACGCAAAGCCCACACGATGGCCGTTCTGTACAGCAACCCAAATCACTTCGTCTCGGGTTGCCTCGTCAAAATCTTCGAGTTGCCATTCTGCACCGTTCAGCCACGGCCACGCCTCGCGGCGGGCATGCAGGTAAAGGGTGCGCAGGAAAGGACGATCGCTCTCCTGCCACGGCCGAATATGGACGGTATCAGCGATGATAGAAGATATCTCCGTTATAGGCTTTATAGATCTTACCGTCTGCATCGCCGATCAGAACATAGTTCTCGCCCATATAGGTCCAGTGCGTACCCGCATCCGGCGCCGGGAGGTTACGCAGTTGATACTGTTTGATGGTGTATTCAGGGGTTTGATACAGCGCCGGAGCCGTGTCGCCAATTTTGAACTTCGTGAAATCAGCAATGAACTCTTGTTCTTCATAAGCTTTGATGCCGCCAGATGCTGACGCCGTTTGCGGGGCTGCCGAAGCCGCGCTCGCAAGAGACATTACTACACCCAGAAGCAGCCATGTACGCTTAGCCATTTTTTCTCCAGTTATACCGTTACTGATACGCTCAGCCTGCTGTGTTGACGATATGGCAGACAGCCTATTTTAAGTATCCCAGCAGAGCCTGTTAGAAAAAAAATGTAACAAAAGTGGACGGTTTTGTGTAGATCAAACGGTTAATACTATTTTGTTTATGAATATTATTTCCTAGGACTTATTCAGAACGGAAATGTTTTTTTTAATTAATTCTGAAAATATAAGTTTACTCTAAATTTGTGACCTGAAATGCATGCATTTCATTTGAAGACGATTTAAACTTCTAAAAGCGGAGCGGTTTAATTCTCAATTCTACGTGGTTCCGGTCCTTCAGTTCATTCTACACATCATTCAGTGATGTGTAATTTTACGTAATTGCTTGAAAAACAGCATGTTGAAAAAGTAGGCGATTCTTCCGGAATGGCCTGTTATGCGTTTTTTGCGCTCATGAATGAAATATTAATTCTAATGAAAAACACAACCACATTATCTGTAATATTCTTAGCGATAAGTCAGTTGACGGGCTGCGTATTTTCTCCCGGGCAAACATTAAGCTCAGCGGGAAAAAACGTCATTACGTCGGGTGATGAAAATAATAATTTAGATAAGCGCGTGGATCTCTATCCTGTTACCCCTTCATTGATTGAGAAATTGCGCCCTGCCGTCACCAAATCTCAGTCTAATCCTAAGCTCGATGAGCAGGTCAGAAACTGGGAGTACCGCATTGGAACCGGTGATATTTTGACCGTAACCGTCTGGGATCACCCTGAACTGACAACACCGGCCGGACAGTATCGCAGTGCCAGTGACACCGGCAACTGGGTCAACGCCGACGGTACGCTCTTCTATCCCTATGTCGGGAAACTCCCGGTGGCGGGAAAAACGGTCTCTGAAGTCAGGGAAGAGATCGCCAAACGGCTGGATAGCGTGATCGAAAGCCCGCAGGTTGACGTCAGCGTGGCTGCCTTCCGCTCGCAAAAGGCCTATGTCACTGGCGAAGTCGTCAAATCTGGTCAGCAGGCAATCACCAATATTCCCCTGACGGTCATGGATGCCGTCAACGCGGCAGGCGGGCTTTCTGCCGATGCGGACTGGCGCAATGTGGTTCTCACTCACGAAGGGAAAGATTCGCGCCTCTCTCTGTATGCGCTGATGCAGCACGGCGACCTGACGCAAAATAAGCTGCTTTATCCGGGCGATATCCTTTTTGTGCCTCGTAATGACGCCCTGAAAGTCTTCGTGATGGGGGAGGTGATCAAGCAGAGCACGCTCAAGATGGACAGGAGCGGAATGACCCTTGCTGAAGCGCTGAGCAATGCGGGCGGCCTGAATCAGGATATGGCCGATGCGACGGGCATTTTTGTCATTCGATCCATTGCCAAAGGCAACGATGCGGGAAAAATTGCCAACATTTATCAGCTTAACGCGCAGGATGCCTCCGCGATGGTGTTGGGCACCGAATTCCAGCTTGAGCCGTACGACATTGTTTACGTCACCACGGCACCGCTGTCACGCTGGAATCGCGTCATTACGCAACTCGTGCCGACCATCAGTGGCGTTCATGACCTGACCGAAACGGTCCGTTACATCAGATCGTGGCCGCAATAATGTTTGATTCCATCTTAGTGGTCTGCACCGGCAATATTTGTCGCTCGCCGATTGGCGAGCGGCTGTTGCGCCAGCTGCTACCGGGAAAACGGATAACCTCGGCAGGTATCTATGGGCTGGAGGGCAGCCCGGCGGATGTCAGCGCTCAGGACGTGGCCAGGCGGCATGGGATCTCACTTGAGGGACATCGCGCGCGCAAACTGACCCCGCAGATCATGCGGGAATCGGATCTGATTCTGGTAATGGAACCTGCCCATCTTCGCTTTATCTCTGACATGGCCCCGGAAATTCGCGGCAAATCGCTGCTTTTTGGGCAATGGCTGGGGCCGCAGGACATCCCCGATCCCTATTGTAAAAGTCGTGAAGCGTTCGATTATGTTTTCGGTCTGCTGGGCAAAGCCAGTCAGGAATGGGCTCATCGTTTGAGTCAACAAGGAATGAAGCGTTAATGTCGTCTTACACAACAGACAGTTACGGTGCGGCAGCACCGGAGAATCATGAAATCGATCTCATTAGCCTGCTCGGCGAGGTGATCGATCACCGTGCAGTCATTTTATCGATAACTTTCCTGTTCACCCTGCTGGCGGGGCTGTATGCCTTTCTGGCCACGCCCGTTTATCGCGCTGATGCCTTAATCCAGGTAGAAGGAAAGCAGGATAACAGCCTGCTCAAAAATTTAAGGCAGTTTGGGAGTGAGATGTCTCCCGATGTCGAACCTGAAATTCTTCTGCTTAAATCGCGCATGATCCTGGGCGCAACCGTCGATGAATTAGGCCTAACGCAGCACGTGACGCAGCGTACGTTCCCGGTTGTGGGACGTCTGTGGGCACGGTTGCAGGGCCGTAAACCGGCGACGGTTGCCCTTGGCTGGCTGCAACTTCCCCCTGTCGAAGGCAAACCTCGCACCCTTGTGCTCACTGTGCTGGAAAAAGGGGCATACCGGCTGGAGGGAGATAACTTTTATGCCGAGGGCAGGGAAGGGAAACCGCTGGAAAAAGCCGGCGTTTCACTGTTGGTGGTAAAAATGAATGCGCCAACGGGCACGCAATTCACGGTGCAAAACAGCACCCGTCTGGAAGCTATCAATACGCTCAGCACCCAATTTAGCGTCGTTGAATCGGCAAAGCAGAGTGGGGTGCTGACGCTCACGCTGACCGGAAACGATCCTGAGCGCATTGCGCATGTGCTTGACCGGATTGCCAACAACTATCTGCAGCAAAACATTGCGCGGCAGGAAGCACAGGATGCCCGCAGTCTTGCATTTTTGCAGAAGCAATTGCCTAAAATCAGAAGCGAACTGGATCTGGCTGAAGAGCGGCTGAATCAGTATCGCAAACAGCGTGATTCGGTGGATCTCTCCCTGGAAGCGAAATCGGTTCTCGAGCAGATTGTGAATATCGAAAACCAGCTCAACGAGCTGACGTTTCGTGAAGCGGAGATTTCTCAGCTGTTCAAGAAAGATCACCCGAACTACCGCGCCTTGCGTGAAAAGCGTCAGACGCTTGAGCAGGAGAAGGTCCGCCTTAATCAGCGTGTCGCCGCCATGCCATCGACTCAGCAGGATATTTTGCGCCTTAGCCGGGATGTGGAGTCAGGCCGCACCATCTATTTGCAGCTCCTCACCCGTCAGCAGGAGCTGAACATTTCGCGCTCCAGCGCCATTGGTAACGTGCGAATTATCGACAGTGCGGTGACGCAACCCGAGCCCATCAAACCGCGAAAGCTGGTGGTCATCGTCTTAGGCATCCTGTTGGGGCTGATATGCTCAATGGGGCTGGTCCTGGTCCGCATGGCGCTCAGACGCGGCATCAACACCTCCGAGCAACTGGAAGGGCTTGGCGTACAGGTGATGGCCACCTTGCCCCGTTCCCTGTGGCTGTGGAAAAAAACCAATCTGCGTAAAAAACGCGTATTTGGCTCACGCTGGAGACACAAGATTGTCGATGTCCCTTTCCTGCCGGTTGATCGGCCTGCGGATGTTTTTGTCGAGGCCGTGCGGGGGCTGCGCACCAGCCTGCATTTCACCTTGCAGGATGCCGCTAACCGGATCGTGATGATTTCTGGCCCAACGCAGGACTGCGGTAAAACCCTTGTCAGCACCTCGCTGGCCGCGATTGAGGCGCAGGCCGGGCTGAGGGTGTTATTCATTGATGCGGATATGCGTGAAGGCTATGTACACAACATCTTCGATCTGAAAAACCATTCCGGGCTTTCCGACGTGCTTGACGGAAAATGTCATTTCCAGGCGGCGATTCAGCGCTATGAGAAAGGCAACATTGATGTGCTGACCTGCGGGCCGGTTCCGTTACGCCCCTCTGAACTGCTGATGAGCGAACGCTTCAGGGCGTTAATGACCTGGGCAGATGAGCATTATGATCTTGTGATCCTCGATACCCCGCCGGTGCTGGCCGTAACGGACGCCTCAGTGGCTGCCCCGGTGGCCGCCACCTCGCTGCTGGTGGCCCGCTATGGTAAAACCAGCCTCAAAGAGATGGAGAACAGCATTAAGCGTTTGCAGCAAACGGGGGCGCATATCAACGGCACCGTGCTGAACGATGTGGTGAAATCGGCAGCACTGTATTACCGTGCAGGCTATGGCCATTACGAGTATGGACAACGCCCGACACGGCAGCCGCGCAAGGATTAGTGCTTCACCAGCGTGGCAAAGTAATACACCAGCGGAATGGCGAGGATCCAAAGACCAACAGGGATTTCTCGCCATTTTCCTGCAATCGCTTTGATGACGATGTAAAACAGCAGCCCTCCCGCAATCCCTGTCCCGAAGCTGTTGGCAATCAGCGTAATCATTACCATCATCAGCACCGGCAGCCCGTCGGTGAAATTTGCCAGATCCACCTTACGCAGGCCGCTGAACATATTCAGGCCGATCAGGATCAGGGCAGGGGCGGTGGCTTCTTTGGGGATCATGAGCGCAACGGGCGTAAACAGCAGCATCAGCAGGAACATGACCGCAGCGGCCAGCGCCGTCATGCCGGTTTTCCCCCCCGCTTCTGCGGCCGCGGAGGATTCGATCAACGCCGTGGCGGCAGGAATACCCACCCAGGGGCCAATCGCGGCGGCAATCGAGTCCACCATAAACGGGCGATTGATGTTTGCCATATTGCCCTCTTCATCCAGCAGCCCGGCTTCACCTCCCACCGCCAGCGTGGTGCCCATGGTGGAGAAAAACTCCGATGCGAAAAAGACAAACAGGAACGGCAGGAAGGCAATATTCAGCGCGCCCAGCATGTCGATATGGCCCAGCACCGGCGTCAGTGAGTGAGGCATATCAATAAAGCTGGCAGGAAGGTGGGTCACCCCCATCGGAATGCCCACGAGGGTGGCAAACAAAATGGCCCACAAAATTGCGCCCGGAATGCGACGCGCCTGCAGGGCAATGGCGAGGAACAGGCCGCTGAGCGCCACCAGCGCGCCTGGGGAGAGAAAATCACCCAGCATCAGCGCGTTCGTTTTTGCGTTAGCCAGCACCAGCCCGGCATTGCGAAAACCCAGTACGGCGACAAAAAGACCGATAGAGGCCGTCAGCCCCAGTTTGATGGACTGCGGTACGGAGCGGGTCACAACCTCTCGCAGGCCAAAACGGGTGAGCAGGAAGAACAAAATTCCCGACCAGCAGGCAATGCCCAGACCAATTTGCCAGCCGATGCCTTCACTGCCCGCCAGCGTTACCCCAACCAGCACCGAGCCACCAATACCGGGCCCGACAATAAACGGCAGGTTGGCGTAAAACGCCATCAGCAGCGTACCGGCCACAAACACCAAAATGGTGCCGGTGGTCGCCGCGCCTTTGTCCATCCCGCCCACGGCGAGAAGCCCCGGGATGACCACCAGCAAATAGGCGGCGGCGAGAAAACCGGTGAGACCGGCCAAACACTCTGTGCGCACGGTACTGCCGCGCGTATACAGTGCAAAACGACGTTCAAGCCAGTTCCCTGGTGCTGGCGAATTAACGGTATTGTCGGCCATTATCCGGCTCTCCTTCGGTATTATTGTGTGGTGTCCGGGGTTTCCCGGTAAGAAATCAGCGGATTGACAATCTGGCGCGTGCTGCCATCGGTCAGTCCAAGATCGGTTAAATGCGGCCCGGCGTTGCAGGCAAGGCACGTCCCTTCAATGGCTTTAAATACTCTGTATGGCGGCTCCCAGTCGGCAATCTGGCTGCTGCGTTCGCGCAGCTCACGAAACTGGCGCGCCAGTTCCGCAGGGGCGTGTTCTGACAACATCCCCGCAATGGGCATCGCCACATGGGCGATCACGTCCCCGTTCTGGACCAGCGCCATCCCGCCACCGCTTTGGATCAGCATGTTGGCGGCCAGTGCCATGTCATCAGGATTGCGTCCCAGTACCACCAGGTTGTGTGAATCGTGGGAGTAGCTGGTGGCAATGGCCCCCCGCAGCTCTCCCCAGCCTTCCAGCAGGGCGATTTGCGGTTTTGCCGCATGGCGTGCGTGGCGGTGCTGAACCCAAATCAGGCTAAAACCAGCCGGTATCTCAACGCGTCCGTCACGTACCCGGGCGTCGGTTTCTCCCCAGCGGGTAAAACGTGCGCCGCTGATATGACGCAGGCGCGCCACACCGTGGTTTGCGTTGTCGATGCGCATGTAAAAATCACTGGCGGTCAGCGACGACAGGCGCACGGTATCCCGGGGCAGCGTCAGGGGCGTATCAACAATCGGCTCGATCATCGCTCCGTCACGGGCAATGCATTTTCCGGCGACGTACACCCGGCGAGCCGTCAGTTTATCCAGTGAATCGAACACCACCAGATCCGCACGACGACCCGCGGCAATCAGCCCGAGATCGTTACGCTGCAGGCGCAGGGAAGCATTCAGGGTGGCAAACCGCAGCGCGTCCGTCGCCGGAAGGCCATGTTCAATCAGCAGGTTGAGCAGGGCGATGATGCCGCCTTTTTCCATCAGGATGTCCGGTGGGACATCGTCAGTGCAGACCGTGATTTGTGACGACAGATGCGGCAGCGTTTTCAGCGCGCTGACGATATCAGGCAGCAGATAAGGATGCGAGCCGCGGATCTCCAGCGTCAGCCCGGCGCGTAATTTTTCCAGCGCATCGTCGGCGGAGGTGAGTTCATGATCGGAGGTGACGCCGGCCGCCAGATACGCCTGTAAATCCGCGCCGCTCAGACCACGCGCGTGGCCTTCAATCAGCTTCCCACTTTCCAGCCCGGCCTGTAGGATCTCCAGCATACGCTGACTGCCATTCAGCACCCCGTGCATATCCATCACTTCCGCCACGCCGCGCACTTCGGGCCAGCCAAGCAGGGTATTCATCTCTTCGCCCGCAAAGTCTGCGCCGGACATCTCCAGCCCCGGTGTGGAAGGGACGCTCGATGGTGCCGCGACCATGACCTGCAGTGGCAGGTTGCGGCTCGCCTCAATGGCAAAGCGGACGCCCTCAATGCCCAGCACGTTCGCCAGCTCGTGCGGATCCCAGAAGACCGCGGTGGTGCCCTGCGCCAGTACGATCTCTGCGTAGCGGGCGGGCAGCAGGTGCGAGCTTTCAAGGTGAACATGCGTGTCCATTAGCCCCGGAGAGAGAAACTGGTTATTCAGGTCATGCGTCTCAAGCGCATCGTTGCGGCTGCCGCGCGGATGGACGCTGGCGATAAGCGAGCCGACGATGCCCACATCCGCGTCGCGGATCTCACCGGTTGCCATATCAACAACTCGGGTATGCGTAAGCAACAGGTCAAACGGCGTTTCGCCTCGTGCAGCCTTCACGGCGCGGCGTCGGGTTTCGGCAGTCATGCAATTAACAGTTCCAGCATTGAAATATTGACGTTACTCTATGCACCCGGCAAACGTTTGCCCAGCTGATAAAATTTATCGCCCGATAACCCCGGGTTATTCTGTGACGCGTGTAATGGATAATGATGACGGAACCCTGGCAGCGCTTGCCTGCGCTCTCCCTTCGGCAGCTACAGTATTTTGTCACTCTGGCGCAGCTGCGTCATTTTACGGATACCGCCAGTAAACTGGCCATCAGCCAGCCGGCACTCAGCAGCGCCCTGCGGCAAATCGAAACCGTGCTCGGCGGTAAACTGGTCAACCGTACCGCGTCGGCGGTCACGCTGACCGAGCTGGGTCACGCCATTCTGCCACACGCCCAGCGGGTGCTCAGCGTGGCGCAGCTGGCGTTTGATGATATGCAGCATATTGTGCAGGCCGGCGGCGACGGTACGGTGCGGATCGGTCTGGTGCCTTCAGTCAGTTCACTGCTGTTTCCGCTGTTGCCGCAGACGCTGGCGCAGGCTTTTCCGCGCCTGCGGGTGGAGTTTCACGACCAGACCAACGATGCGCTGGTGGCGCAACTGCTGAAAGGGCAGATTGATTTTGGCATCGGGGCACTGGACAACTCGGTACCCGAACAGCTGGACGTGTTCCCGCTGCAGGAGGATCCGTTTGTGGCCGTGTTGCACTGCGACGATCCGCTCGCCGCGTCGGCACATGTTCCCTGGAAACAGCTGGTGGGCCGGGATATTGCCGTTTTCTCAAAAGGCAATATTCAGCGGCTGGTCAATGCGCTTGCCGAAAGCCACCGTCTGTCCCTGCAGACCCGTTATCAGGTGGACTATATCGAGACATTATACGGGCTGGTGCGCTCGAAGCTTGCCGTGGGGATATTGCCTCAGCTTTATACCACCCACCTGCAGGACCCGCAGCTTAAGGTGGTTCACCTTCAGCAACCGGCCCTGGCGCGCACGGTGGCGCTGATGCGTGCCCCGCAGGCGCTGCCTCCGCTCATTGAGTCCTGCTTTACCCTGATGGTTGATACCTTACGCACCAGGTAGGGCGACACTTCTTTACAGCGAAACGGCGCGCAGCTCGCTAAGATGACCTTCGTTACATCACGAGGTCACAATGGAAAACCGCAAATTCAGCCAACTGCGCCGCTGGGCGCGGGAAGGGATCATACTCGTACTGCTGGCGCTGGCCGTGATGTGGGGTGTGGATCAGTACCGCAAGCCGACATTACCCGCCACGTTTAGCGCTACCCCAATGCAGGGCATTGATGGCTCAGTACATGACATTGGCGCACTCAGTCAGGATCGGCCGCTGCTGATTTACGTCTGGGCGACCTGGTGCAGCATCTGCCGTTATACCACGCCTGCGGTCAATAGGCTGGCAGAAGAGGGCGGTAACGTGGTGAGTATTGCCATGCGCTCTGGTGATGACGCTAAGCTTGCGCGCTGGGTCGAAAAGAAACAGCTGAAAATGCCGGTGATTAATGACGAAAACGGTGCGCTGTCACAGCAATGGCAGGTTAGCGTAACGCCGACGCTGGTGCTGGTCTCTAAAGGCAATGTCGTCAGTACAACAACGGGCTGGACAAGCTACTGGGGATTAAAAGTCAGTATGTGGTGGGCAGGGTTATAAAAATAGCCCCTCTCCCGGTGGAAGAGGGGCTGTGGTATTACTTCGCCAGAACTTCCTGCGCAGTACGCTCAACCAGAGA
This sequence comes from Enterobacter cloacae complex sp. 2022EL-00981, assembly GCF_028737495.1. Taxonomy (NCBI): domain Bacteria; kingdom Pseudomonadati; phylum Pseudomonadota; class Gammaproteobacteria; order Enterobacterales; family Enterobacteriaceae; genus Enterobacter; species Enterobacter cloacae complex sp. 2022EL-00981. Next base: position 9,307 of record NZ_JAQZRK010000043.1, on the reverse strand, counting down.
CAGCAGGGTTTTGATATCCTCCAGCGTCACGGTTGGGTTCAGCAGCGTCAGCTTCAGACAGGTCACGCCGTTATGCTCGGTCACGCCGACGTTTGCACGGCCGGACTCCAGCAGCGCATCACCAATTTTCTGGTTCAGCAGGGCGATACCTGCATCATCTGCCTGCACCTCGCCACGGAAGCGGAACAGCACGCTTGCCAGCTGTGGCTGCATAACCAGTTCCAGTGCGGGCTGCTCTTTCACATAAGCTGCAACCTGCTGCGCCAGCGTCACGCCGTGATCGATAATCGCCGCGTATTGCTCCTGACCCAGCGCTTCCAGGCTCATCCACAGCTTCAGCGCGTCGAAACGGCGTGTGGTCTGCAGCGATTTGGAAACCAGGTTCGGCACGCCGGCTTCTTCGTCGAACTCAGAGTTCAGGTAAGCCGCCTGATAGCGCATCAGTTCATAGTGGCGCGCTTCCTTCAGCAGGAATGCACCGCAGCTGATGGTCTGGAAGAACTGTTTGTGGAAGTCCAGAGTAACGGAATCCACCAGTTCAATGCCGTCCAGGTAGTGGCGATACTGCTCAGACATCAGCAGTGCGCCGCCCCAGGCCGCATCAACGTGTACCCAGATGTTCTGCTTCGCCGCCAGTTCAGCAATGGCACGCAGCGGGTCAATAGCACCGGCATCGGTGGTCCCGGCTGTCGCGACAATCGCCAGAATCTGTTCGCCGTTGGCGTTGCACTGCTCGATTTTCGCCGCCAGATCGGTCAGATCCATGCGAGAGAATTCGTCAGTTTTCACCTGCACGACGGACTGATAACCCAGACCCATCAGCGCCATGTTTTTCTGCACGGAGAAGTGCGCGTTTTCGGAGCACAGTACACGGATCTTACGCAGATCGCCCGTCAGACCATCCTGCTGGACAGAGTGGCCCTGACGTGCGAAGAACGCATCACGTGCCAGCATCAGACCCATCAGGTTGCTCTGGGTGCCGCCGCTGGTGAAGACACCCGCGTCGCCAGCCTGATAACCCACGCGGGTACGCAGCCATTCGATCAGTTTGATCTCAATAATGGTTGCGGACGGGCTTTGATCCCAGGAGTCCATGCTCTGGTTAGTGGCGTTAATCAGCACTTCCGCCGCCTGGCTAACGACCAGGCTTGGGCAGTGCAGGTGCGCCACACACTGCGGGTGATGAACGGACAAGCTGTCTTTCAGGAAGAACTCCACGGCGCGTTCAATCGCCGCTTCGTTGCCCAGCCCTTTCGGGTTGAAATCCAGCTTAATGCGGTCGCGCAGTTCCGCGACCGTTTTGCCCTGATACATCTCAGGCTGTTTCAGCCACTGCATCACAGCCTGAGTGCTTTGTTCAATCGCCTGCTGGTAAGCTTCAATGCTCTGCGCAGAGGAGAACAAAATTGGGTTTGAATCAGACATCGTAATCAACAACTCCGGTTACGCCGGGCGAACGCCCGCAGCAAGCAGTGCCTGCTCGAATTTATCCAGGAAGACTTTCAGCTCATCATCGCTGATCAGCAGAGAAGGCAGCAGGCGCAGAACGATACCATTACGACCACCGCGCTCCAGAATCAGACCGGCTTCGAAGCACTTCTTCTGAATCAGTGCAGACAGCTCGCCATCACCCGGGAAGCAACCCATGTGGTCAGCGGCTTCGTGTGGCTTAACGATCTCAATACCGATCATCATGCCCAGACCGCGAACGTGGCCGATAACCGGATAGCGTTTCGCCATCTCGTTCAGCTGGCCTTTCAGCCATTCGCCCTGTGCAGCCACTTTGCCAGCGATGTTCTGGTCTTTCAGGATCTTCAGCGTCGTCAGACCGGTTGCCATCGCCAGCTGGTTGCCGCGGAAGGTGCCGGTGTGGTGACCTGGTGCCCATGCATCGAACTGCTTTTTGATACCCAGCACAGCCAGTGGCAGACCGCCGCCAACGGCTTTGGACATCACGATGATGTCTGGCTCGATGCCCGCGTGTTCGAACGCGAAGAATTTACCGGTACGGGCAAAGCCTGCCTGAACTTCGTCCAGGATCAGCAGAATGCCGTGTTCCTGAGTCACTTTACGGATGCGCTGCAGCCACTCAACAGGAGCAGGGTTCACGCCGCCTTCACCCTGAACGGCTTCAAGAATGACCGCAGCAGGTTTACGCACGCCGCTTTCAACGTCGTTGATCAGGTTTTCGAAGTAGTAGGTCAGCGCTTTCACGCCCGCTTCCCCGCCGATACCCAGTGGGCAACGGTACTGGTGTGGGTAAGGCATGAACTGCACTTCTGGCATCATACCGTCTACCGCTTCTTTCGGAGACAGGTTACCGGTCACGGACAGTGCACCGTGAGTCATACCGTGGTAACCACCCGAGAAGCTGATGATACCGCTACGGCCGGTGACTTTTTTCGCCAGCTTCAGCGCCGCTTCCACGGCGTCAGCACCGGATGGACCGGTGAACTGCAGGCAGTACTCTTTGCCCTGACCAGGCAGCAGAGAGAGCAGGTATTCGGAAAACGCGTCTTTCAGAGGCGTAGTCAGATCCAGAGTATGTAACGGCAAGCCGCTGGTAATGACATTTTGGATGCTTTTCAGCACATCAGGGTGGTTATGGCCAAGCGCGAGGGTGCCTGCGCCTGCTAAACAGTCAAGGTATTCTTTATTATCTGCATCGGTGATCCACACGCCTTCTGCTTTAGTGATGGCTAAAGGCAGTTTGCGCGGATAACTCCTGACGTTAGATTCAAACTCGGCCTGACGGGCCAGATAGGTTTCGTTGCTTTTGTGGGCATCTACGGTGTCAATACGGACTTTATCCGTCATCATATCACTCCTACAACCGCCGCTTCGTTATGAGCCACGATTGAATAAAAAGTTAAAAAACAGATGGGGGCCTGAAAAAAACGCCGCCAATATAGAGCCTTTTGCCACGGGGCTCAATGGTTAATTTGTTTACTGTTTTGTGACATGGGGCACAGGGGACGGAATATCCCCGTTTTGAGAAAGAAAATTATGCATTATGGCAAATAAAAACAGCCGGTTACGTGCTAACTGCCCGGAGGGTAAAATCATAAAAAAGAGTGTGACAAATCGTGCCATTTTTCCCTGAAAGGGAGGTTGACCGCCTCCTTAGCCTGCTTATTACTGCGACAGGGCTAAAAAGCGGTGGTCACGATAGATGCGTAATGGAATTCCGCATTAAAAATGGACTTTCAACGCGCGTGGTTTCCCGATGGGTTTCACCGTTAATAATATGCAGAGCACTGAGGCGACCAATTTCATAATGCGGCAGTTGAACCGTTGAAAGAGGCGGAAGAAAGAGTTCTCCAATGCCCACCATATTGTCATAGCCGATAACCGCGATATCTTCAGGGATGCGAATTCCTTGCGCCAGCAGGGTCTGGTAAACCATCAATGCGATACGATCGTTGCCGCAGATAACCGAGTCGAACTGGGGAAGACCATTCTGAATGTGCGCCTGCAGAACTGACGGAATGTCGCGATAGTGCTCGTCCCCAAACGCCATATAACTATGTTCCAGACGGTCCGGGTCGAGCTCCGCTTCACGGCATGCACGTTCCAGCCCGTGACGGCGTCGGGTTGTGGCCAGATGGTCGGCGGGTAAATGCAGGCACAGGGGCTGTCGATAGCCTGCGGCGAGTAACGCCTGTACGGCGGCGTACTGCCCCTGTTCATCATCAGGAATATAGCTGGCGACCTTTTCATCGATACTTTCGCAGTTGGCCAGCACGCAGGGAAGGGTAAGGAGCTTGGCCGGGAGAGGAACCTGACGTAATCCCATGGTGGTGTAAATAATGCCGTCCGGGCGGTGAGAGAGCAGCAGATCGACGATTGCATCCGGGTTGTCATCGGTAAACATATTCATGACGAAGCTGTTCCATCCGTGCATCCGGGCCGTCTCTTCAATGGACAGCGTGATCTCCACCGAGAAAGGTGTCGTCACCGTATCGAGTGCCAGCACGCCTATGGTTTTTGGCGAGGCATGCGCGCCGCGTACTTTCTTGGCGGAAAGATCGGGTACGTAGCTGGTCTGCTCAATAGCCTGCTGTACGCGCGCCAGCGTCTCCGGTTTAAGGCGCTCCGGGTTGTTAAGCGCGCGTGAGACGGTCATCAGCGATACGTTAGCCAGCTTTGCGACGTCCTTCAGGGAAGCCATTTTCTTACTCCGTTAATGTCACGTGTTAAAGAGTATACAACTAAGTTACTGATGTAAAAGGAAAGGGGATATGTGAGTGGAGTCAGACAAACATCAATGATGAATAGTTGATCGCGATCTCACTTCTGTAATGTTAACGTTAACTTTCGTGATTAACATCATGAATCTGATCCAAACCGCATGAGTAGCGCTCAATGTTAACGTTACCATTTTGTCATTACTCCAACATGAGAATGTCATGATGAAAACGCATCACTCTCACAGCTATCCATTATTGAGCGCATTACTGTTTTTCTTTTTTGTCACCTGGTCTTCTTCCGGCTCTTTGCTTTCCATCTGGCTCCACCAGGAGGTGGGCTTACAAGCGGGCGACACCGGCATTATCTATGCCGTGCTTTCTGTCTCCGCGCTTTTCGCTCAAATCTGCTATGGATTCATTCAGGACAAACTTGGTCTGCGCAAGAACCTGCTCTGGTTTCTGACCAGCCTGCTCATTCTTTCTGGTCCGGCCTTTTTGCTGTTTGGTTATCTGCTGCAGATTAACGTTTTACTCGGCAGTATTTTCGGCGGAATTTATATCGGCCTGACGTTTAACGGTGGGATAGGGGTACTGGAGTCCTATACCGAGCGTGTCGCCCGCCAGAGCCAGTTTGAGTTCGGCAAGGCGAGGATGTGGGGATCGCTTGGCTGGGCGGTGGCAACCTTTTTCGCGGGACTTCTGTTTAACATTAATCCGAAGCTGAACTTCGCTGTCGCGAGCTCTGCAGGGCTGCTGTTTTTTGTTTTGCTGGCGCGTCTCAGGGTCTCTTCCGCCCCGCACGCCATGCAGGAAGCGGTGTCAGGCGGTAAAGTCACGCTGGAAGATGCATTGCGTCTGCTGACGCTGCCGCGGTTCTGGGCGCTGGTATTTTTTGTTATCGGCACCTGTATTTATGGCGTTTACGACCAGCAGTTCCCGGTCTATTTCTCCTCCCAGTTCCCGACGTTACAGGAAGGAAACGCCATGTATGGCTATCTCAACTCCTTCCAGGTTTTCCTTGAGGCGGCGGGCATGTTCTGCGCCCCATGGCTGGTGAACCGCCTTGGCGCAAAGAATGGCCTGATTTTTGCGGGAATGGTGATGGCGATGCGTATGGTGGCTTCGGGGCTGGTTGAGGGGCCGGTACTGATCTCCATTACCAAGCTATTGCACGCGGTCGAACTGCCCGTTTTGCTGGTCTCAATTTTTAAATACAACAGCTTACATTTTGATAAACGGCTCTCTTCCACCCTCTATCTGGTGGGCTTTGCCTGTACCAGCTCAGTGATCGCCTCGGTCCTGTCGCCGCTGGCGGGTTACAGCTATGAGAAATACGGCTTCGCCCAGTCCTATCTCATTATGGGGCTGTTAGTTTTCAGCACCACGTTTATCTCCATCTTCCTGTTGCGCTCGGGTAAATCTTCTTCTGACCCGCTCATGCCGCAACCTTCCACCATCTGATCGAAAGAGTAGAGAAATGACGTATTCAATTACTAAAGCAGAGCAGGAACTTCAGTCCAGACGCGAAGGGCTCAACCTGCGCTGGTATCCACGTTACCACCTCGCTGCACGCGCTGGCTGGATGAACGACCCAAATGGCCTGATCTGGTTTGACGGCTGGTATCACGCTTTTTACCAGCATCATCCGTACTCCACCCAGTGGGGGCCTATGCACTGGGGCCATGCGCGTAGCAAGGATTTAGTTCACTGGGAACATCTCCCCGTTGCGCTGGCGCCAGAAGGGCCTGAAGACAAGGATGGCTGTTTTTCCGGATCGGCGGTGGTGGATGGCGATACGCTGGCGCTGATTTACACCGGACATAAATTCCACGGCGATCCTGATGACGAGGCGAATCTCTACCAGGTGCAATGTCTGGCGACCAGCCGTGACGGCATTCATTTTGTCCGGCAGGGAATGATCGTTGATACCCCGCCAGGTCTGCATCACTTCCGCGACCCGAAAGTGTGGCGTGAAGGGGATAACTGGTACATGGTTGTCGGTGCGCGGGACGGTGAGACGGGCCAGGTGCGTGTATATCGTTCTGCCAATCTGCGTGAGTGGCAGGATATGGGCGTGCTGGCGGTGGCTGAAAAAGAGATGGGCTACATGTGGGAATGCCCGGACTTTTTCACGCTCAATGGCAAACGCGTGCTGATGTTTTCGCCTCAGGGGATGGCCGCTGAAGGATTCAAAAATCGTAATCTTTTCCAGAGCGGCTATCTTTTGGGCGAGTGGCAGCCCGGGCAGCCTTTTGTGCGGGAAGGTGAGTTTGTGGAGATGGATCGCGGGCATGATTTCTATGCGCCACAAAGTTTCCTCACGCCTGATGGTCGCCGCATCGTTATCGGCTGGCTGGACATGTGGGAATCCTCCCAGCCGGAACAGGAGGACGGCTGGGCTGGCATGCTCTCTTTACCGCGCGAAATGACGCTTGGCGCGGATCACCGTCTGCAAATGCGGCCAGCCAGAGAGGTCGAAGGCCTGCGGCGAGCGTGGTTCCCCTGGCCGGTCAGCACGTTGACTCATCAGCAGATGGCTCTGGTGGAACGCTGCGACGCGATGGAGGTTATTCTGCAGTGGGATTGTGCCAATAGCAGTGCCGAGCAGTACGGCATGAGTCTGGGAGAGGGGCTGCGCGTCTACGTGGATGCTCAAATGCAGCGTCTGGTTCTTGAGCGAAACTATCCGCAGTATGGCCTGTGCGGGACACGAAGCGTCGCGCTGAACCTGGATAATACGCTTAATCTGCGTCTGTTCTTCGACAGTTCATCCGTGGAAGTTTTTGTCAATGAAGGCGACGCGTGTTTAAGCAGCCGAATTTATCCTGATGAAGATTGCCGTGATCTGGCGCTGTTTGCCTGGATGGGGCGAGCGTCACTTATCCATGGTGGGGCCTGGCAACTGGAGTAAACATTGACCTGGCGACGACGGGCATCAGGTCAGTTTAATTTAAGGTATTGCCCCATCTTGATGGGGCGACTTAAATACAGAGTCATTAATGATTATTCTTTTTAATCTTTAGAGAGTTGAGTGTTCATGAATTTCTCATTCTCTTCAACCAATTGAAGATAATAGCCACCTTTGTTCTATGTACCGTCGTTTGGTTTCCAGCCTTTTGAGAGAAGATGTTCTGCAGCATTCGAGATTGGCTGGTTCATAACGTAATCAGTTTCATTGATAAGTTGTTTAACGCTGCTGTTCTGTTTAGCTGGCTTCACGTTACATTCACCATTCGCGTCCTGCAATTGCGTACAGACTCAATTGGTTGCTAATCATGTTTTCAAAATAAATAAGATTTACCTATATGGAATAGTTGATTTTAATTTGGTGAAGAGTGCAAAAGGGCATACCGCTGTCGGGCGTATAGTATGGTAATATGTGTCATTGAATTATGTGTTGTAGTAGTATGTATAATGATGATTTTAGTTATATATTATCATGCGTTTTCACTATTGATGCCGTGTAAAAAGGGACGAGAAATGACACCTGAATACAGAATTGATGCCGAGAAAAAAATTACTGAATACTTAAAATCTCAGGATCTTGTAAATATAAAAAATATGCAGGTTGAAAAGACGTTTAACGATTTAGGGCACGAAGTAAATATTTGGAATGTTAGAACAAAAAATGATGGTAACTGGTGGGTTGCTGAGGGAGAACTCGTCCCTTTAAATCTTTATACTCAGGGTGAATATTTCTTTACTGCTGACGAAGCATACTCTTTTCATTTAGGTATAACGCAGAGACTACAGGCAAGACATCATAGTGAGTTCAAACATGTTATTGATGAATTGCCCTTAGATATCGATATGCTACGCTCAATCAGTCGTAGGCTTAATGCCTCTGCTGTTGCTCTGAATGATATAAGTGCCCCTGAAGACATTCAAAGTATTGGGTTAACATGTAGAGAGAGTATGGTTGAACTTGCTGCCCATCTTTATAAAACTCATGAGGATATTTTAAAGAAAGATAACATTAAGGCTGCTGATTTTAAGAATATCTGCAAAATAATCATTGGGTTATATGCGGCAGGAAAGCGTAATTCTGGCTTAAGAAAATATTGCCGTTCAACTGTTGAATCTGCGTGGGATCTCTCTGCAGAAACAGTGCATTCTTCAAATAAAAATTTACCTGATGCAAAGATTTGTCTTTTACTTACTTGTACTGCTGTTTCATTAATTCAAAACCTATTCCTTAAATTTATTGGATTTGATAATGAAATAAAATGTCCTAACTGTCACAGCTTAAAGAGTGAAATATACGAATCCGAAGAAGATAGCCAACTTCACGTGGTGTGCGGGGAGTGCGGGGAAGTTGTGGAAGTCATATCCGAAGAAACGGATGAACAGCCATAAATACTCCAATAAGTTATAAACTTTACGCCCGCATGAAGCGGGCTTTATCCATTAATGGTTCGCCGCTGACTGTTCAGTAGCTTGTCGCCAGTAGCTATTCCAGCGCCGCCACCCATCCGCAATGTTTGCGGTGTGGATTTCCGCAATTTTCTGGTAGGTCTTTGACGTCTGATCATAGTTCTGTGACGTGTGCGCCAGCATTAGATCGGTTTTTTCCTGATCGCGTCTAACCTCGATGCGCAGAATGTTAGCCAGGAACGGCGCAAATTATGAACGGTGCATGTCACTTCTACCGGTTCGCCGGTCTGCTCGTCGGTGTAACTAGCCATCATGCCCAGCCGCGCTAAAACGGCGTTTAAAGTTGTTCCGCCGACAGGCCAGTATTTGCCTGCGTCTGTAGGCGAAAGCCTCAGCACGTCGCGAACGCTACCATTCTTTGAACGGTTTCCAGGAATGATCCATACATCGCGCCGTATCTCCTGTCGCACCATTTCAACAACTTCGTTTTTACGACGGCCCGTTACCATAACAAACCGAAGCGCGTTGCCTGCGACGGTGTGCGGCAGTTAGGCGAATAACTGCCGGTAAGTGTCCGCCGTTATGCTGGCTTGTCGCGGTTTGGCTTTTGCGGGCATTGAATCGCCACGGATAATCTAGACACTTCCGAGCCGTTGATAATACTGGTTTTCATATTCTGTCGGTGACATCTGTTCGCTAGAACCATGCCGACGCTTACTGTTATAAAACATTTCGATGTAATC
>NZ_JAQZRK010000042.1:0-38572 GCF_028737495.1 Enterobacter cloacae complex sp. 2022EL-00981 | reverse complement strand
TTACATCGAAATGTTTTATAACAGTAAGCGTCGGCATGGTTCTAGCGAACAGATGTCACCGACAGAATATGAAAACCAGTATTATCAACGGCTCGGAAGTGTCTAGATTATCCGTGGCGATTCAAACGTTGAGCCGAGTTTATCAGCCAGACGTCAGAGCGAAAACTACGCGATTTGATTATAGGCACGCCGGGTAACGCTGCGCTTACCCGGCCTACCGGATCAGCAGGCCCAGGCAAGCAGCATGTACCCTTAATAAATTACGTGGTTGGTTTTTAGATTTAAATCTGCAATCGCCGCCGGTTTGCCGAGTAAATATCCCTGGACTTCGTCACACTTATTTTTCTTCAGGAACGACAATTGTTCTACGGTTTCGACACCTTCTGCGGTGACCTCCATGGAATAGGCTTTACCCAGATCGATGATCTTCTCGACCACCGACTGGTTCTGTGTCGAATCCCCTAAAGAAAAAATAAAGCTTTTATCGAGCTTTAAGCCGTCAAACTGGAACTTCCGCAGATAGCTCAGAGAGGCATAGCCGGTACCGAAATCATCAATCAGAATACGCACCCCCATTTTTTTCAGGGCCATCATGGTCTGTAACGTTTTCTCTGGATTAGAGAGCGTGACATTTTCAGTCACCTCTATTTCCAGCCGGGTAGGCTCAAGCCCGGTTTCATCAAGAATAGCTTTTATTCTTTCGGCGAGATCGCTTGCCTGGAATTCAATGGCTGAAATATTGACTGAAACCGAAAGCCCCGGCAGTTTTTCATGCGTCTCTGTACAGGCCTTACGAATGACCCAGTTGCTGAGGTTGATGATGAGCCCCGTTTCTTCAGCGAGTGGAATAAACTGATCGGGCATCATGTTTCCGCGTTCAGGATGCTGCCAGCGAACCAGGGCTTCTACGGCGTCGATGCGTGAATGTCTGAGGTTATAACGCGGCTGATAAACCAGATAGAGCTGGTCTTCCCGAATTGCGGTCTTTAGCGCTAATTCCAGCTTTCTGCGCTCGGTCAGCTTTTCCGACATATCCTGACGATAATAGACCCATCGGTTTCGACCGGATTGTTTAGCCTGATAAAGCGCAATATCAGCATAGCGTAAAAGGTCGTTTGCACTGGTACTGTCCTGGGGAGCCAGAGCAATGCCCATGCTGACGCCGATGGTCACATCATTGCCATCAATGGTGAACGGGCGGTTAAGCTCTTGCACGATGCGATGACACACCTCTTCTATGTGGTCCAGGTGCCGGGTGTTGTCGAGAAGCAGCATAAATTCGTCCCCGCCCTGTCGTGCGACAAAATCACCGCGACGAACACATTGTTTAAGCCGTAAGGCAACCTCGCCAAGCAGGGCATCGCCCGTTGAGTGGCCGAAAATATCATTCACGGGTTTAAACTTGTCCAAATCAAGGCAAATCATGGCAAAGGGAGAGTTGTGGATATCCTCTTTAGCCAACTGTCCTGTGAGGAACTCCTTAATATGATACCGGTTGGGAAGGCCCGTTAATTCGTCATGGCGTGACAGGAATTCAACACGTTTGGTGGCTTCCACTTCCAGAGAAACATCCGATGCCGCCCCCCGTAAAACCACCGTGCCATCAGGCTGAGCAGAGAATTTTGCCAGAAGTGTGCAGTACGAAGTCGACCGTTGAGCGTTAGTGTACGGGCAGTTCTTAAATTCAAAGCGCCCCGATAACTCACGCCGCCTGACGCATGTATTTAATAAACCGTTTGTCGAAGGAAAAAGCGCATCCAGCTTGCGTCCCAGCCACTGACTCTCGTCATAGCCCGTGACAGTCGTAAAACGCCCTGATAGCCAGGTGATCGTTAACGATAAATCCGTTTCCCAGAACCAGTCACTGGTGGTTTCACTGACATCCCTGAAGCGTTTTTCACTGGTAATCAGATTTAACCGAGCCTGCTCAAGGAGAAAGATATTTTCGTCATGAATTTTTGCCTTATGCAAAATATGACGCATCAGGATCGCCGTCAGCGCGAGGGTCAGAAGGACAGACAGAATGAGCAAGGGTAAAAAATAAATGATCAATGCCTGGCCGGGGTTTTCTGTGTCCCAGATAATGTGGACTGGGCCATTCTGGGTACGTAACGTCAATGCTGTCAGACTGTCTGTCTCAGCAAGGGCGTCAGAAGAGACCGCGCGGACGTTTTCGATCCCTGCATCGTGCCCAATCGCAACCAGTTTCTTAGCCGTTAAGGTGTCGATAAACAACATGGTTGATGGCTTACCGGGCAACGACTGCACGCTGGTATCATCTCCCGTCGTTATCCATGCCGCAGAAACTATGGCGGGGACGGAATGGATAAGCGTGAGCATGGAGACGGGCAGTCCATTTTTACTGCCCGTCTCACTGAGTAAATGGTCTATGGTGGATTGATCTAACCAGCGTTCCAGCTCTTCGTGCTTCAGTTTCCCGTCAAGCACGCTGTAACGGGTGGTTCCCTCCGGGGACAGCACAAACACGCCTTCGTAGCCAAAGTTATCATACAGAGACTTGCCCAGATTCTGCTTATCCCATGCCCAATTCAGGTCAGTTTTTTGATGAAGATGTTTGTAAGCATCTCCCCACTCAGCATTGTCTTTCAAATGGCTGCGCATGTTTTCCTGGCGGGCGTCTAATGCTTGCCTTAACAAAAACTCGTCATGTTTATCGCTGATTTTATTAACATTGTTTTTAATGATCAGCAATGACACTATCGCTGCGATAAAAATACCTATCAACAAGGTAACAATATAGGTAAACGTTTTATTTATCAGTCCTTTAGAATGCTCGCTATCCGTAAAGCCAGGGGTCTTCTGAGGTATGGTCATTCTTCGCCTTCTTAACTGCTATTACGTCATTTTTGTGCTATCCACAGTTATCGGCAAAAAAACACAAATTTTTATAGCGAAGCCTCCTTAAGCAAAACATTGTTTATTTTTTTAACCCAGATCAAATTATTCCGCATTAACGCGCATAAAAAACCGGGCTGTCCGCCCGGTTCTGTTTTCAGCTAATAATGAATAACAGGTCTAAACCCATTATATTCTGTTAAGCAAAATATTAAGCATGCGGCGTAATGGTTCCGCTGCCCCCCATAATAGTTGATCCCCAACGGTCAATACCGAATAAACAGGTTCATTATTTAGCGCCATTTTTTTATAACGCCCTACGCCAACCTTAAGCGTGCCGCTAATATGTGCGGGAGTAAGCTGGCTGACGCTGGCCTCTTTATTATTAGGGACGTATTTTACCCAGGGGTGAGCGTCGCTTACCCTTTTAGCAAATTCAACTTCATCCACTTCGCGTTTGAGTTTCATTGTAATGGCCGCACTATGGCACCTGATTACACCAACACGAATGCACAAACCATTAACCGGGATGGTGCCTTTTTTCAGGCCAAGGATTTTATTTGTTTCTGCTTCACCCTTCCACTCTTCGCGGCTATTGCCATCCCCCAGGTCGCTATCAATCCAGGGAATGATGCTCCCCATCAGCGGCGCGCCAAAATTGTCAACAGGCAAGTCACTGCTGTTAATCAGTTCGCTGACTTTATTGACCAGAGGAAGCACCGAGCCTGAGTTTTCCAACTCATCGGGGGTTAAATTTCGGGTGACAAATGCACTTTGGGCGATCAACTCGCGGACATGCTTTGCACCCGCCCCCGAAGCTGACTGATAGGTCATCACGCTCATCCATTCAATGAGATCGGCCTTGATCAAACCGGCGAGCCCCATCAGGCTTAAGGTGATTGAACAGTTTCCGCCTACAAAAAGTTTACCGCCCTTTTTGATGGAATCATCGATATTTTCACGGTTTACAGGATCCAGGATGATACAGGCTCTTTCGTCCATTCGCAGCGCTGATGCGGCATCTATCCAGTAACCTTCCCAACCATGATCAATTAATGATTGATACATCGATTTTGTATATTCACCGCCCTGGCAGGTAATGATGATATCCATTTCCGCCAGCGCATCCAGGGAATACGCATCTTTAAGTACCGAACGGACACCATTAATGACAGGCCCAGGTGCCCCAACAGAAGACGTACTAAAAAAACTGGCTGCAATATCATTAAAATCATTTTCTTCGAGCATGCGTTGCAGCAATACTGACCCAACCATACCGCGCCAACCAACAATGCCAACCTGCTTCACGGGTTTACCTCAATGACGTTACAAAAGTGGTAAGAGAGGTAAAGTTTATAACCCGTTAAATCCCGCGCGTCATTCTTTATTTTACTCGTCTTTGCAATAATAAGAATGTTTAATAAGGGGTTAGCGAAACTGATGAATATTGTGTATGTGTTCACGTCTACAGAATATAAGGATTCATATGAGGAAAAAATGAGAGGTATTCTGAAGAGTAAAACTGGACAAAAAAAACCGGGCTTCCGCCCGGTCCTGTTTAAGCCAAAAAAATGACGCTACTCGCTCAGCCCGCGATTCTCCAGCATCGGCTCAATCTTCGGATCGTGCCCGCGCCAGGTTCGGTACAGTTCAGCTAAATCCGTGCTGTTCCCGCGCGACAGAATCGCCTCACGGAATTTTTGCCCATTCTCGCGGGTTAAACCGCCCTGCTCGACAAACCACTGATAGCCATCGTCCGCCAGCATCTGCGTCCACAGGTAGGCGTAATAACCTGCCGCATAGCCGCCGCCGAAGATATGCGCGAAGTAGCTGCTGCGATAACGTGGCGGTACGGCGGGCAGATCCAGCCCCTCTTTTTCCAACGCTGCTTTTTCAAATTCCTCTACGCTCGAAACGGCCTCACGAATGCCGTGCCAGTTCATGTCCAGCAGCGCGGCGCTGAGCGTTTCCGTCATGTCATAGCCTTTGTTGAAATGCGTTGCGTTGAGCATGCTTTCGCGCAGCGCGTCCGGCATCGGTTCGCCGGTCTCGTAATGGCGGGCATAGTGGGTAAATACCTGCGGGTGGCTGGCCCAGTGCTCATTGATTTGCGATGGGAACTCAACAAAATCACGCGGGGTATTGGTCCCGGACAGCGTGGCGTAGCGCTGACTGGCAAACAGGCCGTGCAGCGTATGACCAAATTCGTGGAACAGGGTTATTACATCATCCCAGGAGAGCAGCGCGGCGCCTCCGTGGCTGGGTTTTTGATAGTTACACACGTTGTAGATAACCGGACGGGAGGCAAATTCATATGATTGCTCGACGAAATTCCCCATCCACGCTCCGCCCTGTTTCGAATCGCGGGCGAAGAAATCGCCGTAGAACAGCGCCATGCCTTCTCCGGTGTGGTCGAAAATTTCCCACACGCGGACGTCCGGGTGATACACCGGAATATCGAAGCGCTCGACGAAGCGGATGCCAAACAGCTGGCTGGCCGTCCAGAATACGCCATCATGCAGTACGTTATTGAGCGCAAAATACGGCTTAATTTGCGACTCATCCAGGGCATATTTCGCCTGACGCACACGCTCGGCATAAAAGGCCCAGTCACAGGCCTGCACGGTGAAGCCGCCCTGCTCATCATCAATGACTTTCTGGATATCGGCCTGCTCCTGCACCGCACGGGTGCGCGCCGCAGGGACAATTCTACGCATAAAGGTCAGTGCGGCCTCCGGCGTTTTTGCCATCTGGTCGGCGATGCTCCAGCTCGCAAAGTCGTCAAAGCCCAAAAGCTGCGCCTGGCGCGCACGCAATGCCGTGAGACGAAGGATCAGCTCGCGGGTATCATTTTCATCGCCTTTCTGCGTACGCAGCCAGCCTGCGTTGAACAGATTTTCACGGGTCTGTCGATTGCGAAGCAGTGAAAGCGCAGGTTGTTGGGTGGTGTTCAGGAGGGGGATTAGCCAGCGATCCTTCAGCCCTTTATCGGCGGCGGCCTGAGCAGCCGTGGCGATCTCCTCTGCGCTTAACCCCTCAAGCTGGTGAACATAATCCACCACCAGCCCGCCCGCCTTATCTGCGGCCAGCAGTCGCTGGTTGAACTGGCTGATCAGTGAGGCGACTTGTGTGTTCAGGTCTTTCAGTTCAGCTTTTTCAGCGTCGTTCAGTCGCGCCCCGGCCAGCACGAAGCGCTGGTGCGTCACTTCAACCAGTCGGCGGGACTCAGCATCCAGCGCCTCACGATCCTGCCAGACGCTCTCCACGCGGGAAAATAACGTGTCGTTGAGCCAGATATCATTGGCCAGCGCGGCCAACTCGGTTGAGAGCTGTTCCTCCAATTCCTGTAAGCGGGCATTGGTGCGCGCCGACGTCATGGCAAAGAAAATACTGCTGACGCGCGCGAGCATGGCACCGCTTTTCTCCAGCGCCAGTACCGTATTATCAAAATCGGGTGCTGCCGTTTGCGCGACGATGGCATCAATATCTGCCCGCTTCTGGCGTATGGCCTCATCAAATGCCGGGCGATAGTGGCTGTCGTTGATTTCATCAAAACGCGGGGCCTGATAAGGCAGCAGGCTAATGTCAAAAAAAGGGTTACGGGTTGACATCTTTTACTCCTGATAACGGTTAACTTTCCCAGAGTAGGCCAGGCCGCCATTGACCGCAATGCGGTCATACAAATGATGCCTTAACGCACCCTCTCAGGGCGTGCTATGTTAGTACAACACAAAAAGCGTTGAGGAACAGTGAGATGATTATTTTAGTTACCGGGGCAACGGCAGGTTTTGGTGAATGCATCACGCGTCGCTTCGTCGCCAACGGCCACAAGGTGATTGCCACCGGTCGCCGTCAGGAGCGTCTGCAGGAGCTGAAAGAAGAGTTGGGTGACAATATCCTGACCGCGCAGCTTGATGTGCGCAACCGCGCCGCCATTGAAGAGATGATTGCCAACCTCCCCGCGCAGTGGCGTGCCATTGACGTGCTGGTCAACAACGCCGGTCTGGCGCTGGGTATGGAGCCCGCGCACAAAGCCAGCGTGGAAGACTGGGAAAACATGATCGACACCAACAACAAAGGGCTGGTGTATATGACCCGCGCCGTGCTGCCAGGCATGGTGGAGCGCAATCGCGGCCACATTATCAATATCGGCTCGACCGCCGGAAGCTGGCCGTATGCGGGCGGCAACGTCTATGGTGCGACAAAAGCGTTCGTGCGTCAGTTCAGCCTGAACCTGCGTACCGATCTGCACGGCACCGCCATTCGCGTCACGGATATCGAGCCGGGCCTGGTGGGCGGTACCGAGTTCTCCAACGTGCGTTTCAAAGGCGATGACGCGAAAGCAGATAAAACCTACGAAAATGCCAACGCGCTGACGCCGGAAGATGTCACCGAAGCGGTCTGGTGGGTCGCGACACTGCCAAACCACGTCAATATCAACACCGTAGAGATGATGCCTGTCAGCCAGAGCTTTGCCGGACTTAACGTTCATCGTGGCTGACTCTGCCCTTCCCGGCCTGCGGGCCGGGTCTGTATCAGGGTATAAAAGAATGGTAGTATGTTCAGGCTAACTCTCTGAGAAATGACAACTCATGGCCGCTGAATCGCAACTCAATCCCACCCAGCCCGTTAACCAGCAAATCTATCGCATATTACGACGTGATATTGTGCATTGCCTGATCCCGCCTGGTACCCCGCTTTCAGAAAAAGAGGTATCCGTGCGTTTTGACGTTTCCCGTCAACCCGTACGTGAGGCGTTTATCAAGCTTGCTGAAAACGGCCTGATTCAGATCCGCCCGCAGCGCGGCAGCTATGTGAATAAAATATCGCTTTCTCAGGTCCGTAACGGCTGTTTTGTCCGTCAGGCCATTGAGTGCGCGGTGGCCCGGCGTGCGGCCACGCTGATGAATGACAACCAGTGTTACTGGCTGGAGCAAAACCTGCATCAGCAGCGTATTGCCATCGACCGCAAACAGCTTAACGACTTCTTTCAGCTCGATGATGAGTTTCACCAGAAGCTGGCGCAAATTGCCGATTGTCAGCTGGCCTGGGATACCATTGAAAACATTAAAGCCACGATCGACCGTGTGCGGTATATGAGCCTCGACCACGTCTCGCCACCGGAAATGTTGCTTCGACAGCATTATGATATTTTCAGCGCGCTGGAAAAACGCGACCCTGACGGTGTGGAAAAAGCGATGACCGTCCATCTGCAGGAGATCAGCGAATCCGTGCAGCTTATTCGGCAGGAAAACAGCGAGTGGTTTAGCGAAGATTAAATTCGCCGCACCCTTTCGGCGCGGCGGAGAGATTAGCGTACAACCAGGACCGGAATAGTGGCGTAGCGCAGGATAGATTCCGCATTTGAACCCAGCAGATGCGTGGTGATAGTTGGGTTTTTTGAACCGATAACAATCACGTCATATTCCCCTTCTTTGCTCATCCTGATAATTTCATCGCGCACGTTGCCGAAACGTACCTCACAATGAATGTCCTCCGGAGAGAGATCGAAGAGACGCGTTAACTCCTTCATCTTTTTGCTGGATTCCGCGGTCATATACTCTTCAAACTTCCTGATATCTGCATTGAATCCGCGCAGTAACGAGCGGCTGCTGTTGGGCAGAATGTTGACCAGGGTTATCGATGCACCTTCAGCCTTCGCCAGGTTAGCCGCGTGCCGCACCGCTTTATCGCTTAAATTCATTTCAAACACATCAACAGGCATCAAGATTTTCTTATACATAAGCCTGACTCCTTATTTCCAGGAAACGTTATTTACTGCATCCAGAGTGCCATCAGGAATATAAACCAGACTTAAACGCTCACTGGTTGAAATTATCAATTAAAGAAAATAACTGTCCGCTTTGTAAATTACCGTCGTGAACCGTCATCGCCCTGCCGAAATGAAGAAAAAAGTATGAGTTTGATCAAAAACAAAAAAATGATGTCCAGAGAGGCGTATTTATAGTGCCCCGTGGACGGCACAACCTGAAATAGCGCCGTAACGGATGTGTTAGCGAGGAGAAAATACCATGATGACTTACGACCGTAACCGTAATGCAATTACCACCGGCAGCCGCGTAATGATTAACGGCACCGGGCATACCGGGGTAATTAAAGCGATCCACAGCGAGGGACTGGATGCCGCGCAGGTACGTCGCAGCAAAACGGTGGAAGTGGAAGGATGCGAAGGTAAGTTCGAACCGATCGAACTGATTCGCCTGGGTATGCACTAACCGGTGCGACATCATGCCGCCGCGAACGGCGGCATGACTGAATTACAGCTGTGCCGCGTACTGCGCAACCGTGGCTTTCGCGCCCTTTTGCAGAAGGGTCTGATACGCCGTCATGACCGCCTCCACAAAGCACGTGTCGTGCGGCAGTTCCTTACCGAAGATGGCTTCAATGCCCAGCAGGGCTTTCACCCGACTTTCCCCTTCCGTGCTCCCGTTGACCGCGGCCTGAATCACCGCCAGTTGAGGATCGCTCACGTCGATGGCGTTCCCCTGTTCATCCACCCCGCCGACATAGCGCATCCAGCCCGCCACACCCAGCGCCAGCAGTGGGAAAGGTTTCTGATGCACCAGGTGCCAGCGCACGGAATCGAGCATACGCTGCGGAAGTTTCTGGCTGCCGTCCATCGCGATTTGCCAGGTCCGGTGGCGCAGGGCCGGGTTGCTGTAGCGCGCTATCAGCAGATCGGCATAGTGGCCTAAATCAACCCCTTTTACTTTCAGCGTCGGCGCCTGCTCTTTCAGCATCAGCGCGTGGGCGGCACGACGGTAGTGTTCATCTTCCATACAGTCGTTAATGTGCTGATAACCCGCCAGATAGCCAAGGTACGCCAGGAAAGAATGGCTGCCGTTGAGCATCCGCAGCTTCATCTCTTCAAACGGAATAACGTCGGCCACCAGCTCCGCCCCCGCCTTTTCCCACTGCGGACGTCCGGCGACAAAGTTATCTTCAATCACCCACTGACGGAACGGCTCGCAGGCCACGCCCGCCGGATCGCGTACGCCGGTCAGCTGTTCGATTTTATCCAGCGTTTCCGGCGTCACCGCAGGCACAATACGATCCACCATGGTTGACGGGAAGGTGACGTTGGCCTCAATCCACGCGGCCAGCTCCGCGTCGACCGCGCGGGCATAGGCACAGGTGACATTGCGCATAACGTGGCCGTTCTCCGGCATGTTGTCACAGGACATAACGCTAAAGGCAGGCAGCCCCGCCGCTTTGCGTCGCGCCAGCGCTTCGACCACCACACCCGGCGCAGATTTGGGCTGATGCGGGTTTTGCAGGTCGGCCGCAATCAATGGATGATCGAGCATCAGTTTGCCCGTGGCCGGTGAGTGGCAGTAGCCTTTTTCGGTGATGGTGAGCGACACAATTGCCACCTGCGGCTCACACATCGCCGCCAGTACGGCCTCCAGCCCGTCAACCTGCGCGTGCAGCGCATTTTTGACCACGCCGACGACCCGTGATGTCCACGCGTCCGCCGACATTTCGGCCACGGTATAGAGGTTATCCTGCGCGTTCAGATCGGCAATCTGCTGTTCGCCACCAATCAGGTTCACTTCTGTGTAACCCCAGTCGCTGCCGTGTTCAGCGGCCAGAATATCGGCGTACACCGCCTGGTGCGCACGGTGGAACGCGCCAAACCCTAAATGAACAATGCGTGCCTGAAGGCTGCCGCGATCGTACTGAGGCAGCGTCGCTTTCGCCTGTAATAATCGGTTTTCCATGGTTGAGACTCGTTTAATTAATGAAGCTGAGTTCTGCGACCGCACGGTGGCGCGCGGTCGCGCATGTTGACTACACCAGCCAGAATGGCAGTAACCCCCTGGTGCCTTGCCCACCACCATACGGGTTATGTTCAGCGGAACATTGATTTATATTAACTTTGCGCTAACTGGTGTGATATCAAGATTAAGTTGTGTGACATCTTTCAAAAAGATATATACCAATGTCATACAGGATTACGCGCCGGTTCTGCACCTGAACGGCCAGCGGGCTCACGGCACAGCCTGTCGTAGGAATACCCCGTCAAATCTTCCACCACGCGGCGTGCTTCGGCGGACACCAGCTGGGGAGAACCGTTAGCTTTCAGGCGGTCCAGTTCATCCACGAAGATCTTGTGCGTACGCTTGTTCAGATGGAACGTTAATGCCTGCCACAACGCCAGGATGAGTAAGCCCGCAGTCCCGATGAACATCAGCATTGCGATGGTATGAATGGCCTCCTCCGGCTGTGTCTGGCTGCCCTTCACAAAGCCGCCATTCTGTAATAACAGCCCCACAATAAAGGTGGCGATGGCCACGGTCGTTTTGCGGGAGAAGGTCATCACCGCCGCGAACAACCCCTCGCGACGCTGGCGGCTAACCATCTCGTCAATATCGGGGATGAACGGGAAGACGTTCCATGGCGTAAACTCCAGCACACAGCGACCGACCTGATATAACCCGGCCAGAACAACCAGCGTCGCGACGGTATTAAGTGCCGGAATTTGATACACAGCGAAAAAGCCGCCCAGGCAGAGCATCATCAGCGAGTAGGCAAACACATACAGCTTCGACGGCCCGAATTTAATGATCCCCACTCCCGCAATCAGCGTGACAGGCAGGCCGACGATACTCATCGACAGCAGTGTGCCGGCAAGCGACGAAGAGACATTCAGGCAGTAAACACAGAAGAAGACAAATACGGTGTTGTAGACATCTTTCCCGGTAAACGACAGCAGGTAGATGGCAAGGTGTTTTCTGAAGGCCCGGATTTTCAGCGTTGAACCATACTCTTTAAAGAGACGACCAAAGGCAGCCAGCTTTTGCGTCAGCGTTCGGGGCGCCGTGCTTGTTTCAAGCTCGGCCAGCATCTCCGGGGTTAACTCGCGTTCCCAGGTCACTTTCCACGAGATAAAAACGCAAACCATAAACAGGACGGCAAAAATAACGCCGTTAATCAGATAAGCATGGGCGCTGTTTTCCCCAAAATAGCCAATCAGCAGCCCCGGAATGAACGTCGCCAGGAAGGTACCGGACGCAGAAAGGAACATGCGACAGGTAGAAAGCTTGGTGCGCTGGTTAAAGTCTTTTGTCATTTCCGATGGCAGCGTTTCCCAAGGGATCAATACCATCGCGGCGATAATTTCAAACGCCAGATAGACCGCGAGATAAAAACCGTAGGTCATGCCATCAAGCCACAGTAACGCATAGACCAGCATTAACGGCGCGCCGATCAGCAAAAAGAAGCGTCGACGACCAAATTTTTTACCAAAATAATTTTTGTAAAAATGATCGGTGAAACTTCCCATAAACAGACTGACAATGGCATCAACAATACGCGCGATGGCGACAATGGAGGCTGCCTCAACCGGCGATAGCCCAACGAATGTCGTATAGAAAAATAACAGCCAGGCGCCGATCACGGTAAATGCACCGCCACCCATAATATCCGTTAGTCCGTAGCCGATACTAACCGGAATGGTAATTTTTTTAGCCGCACGAGACATATTTCATCCCCACTTGATGAAGCGAATTTAAAATTTGAAATAATTCTTAGCGTTGTCGTGGCAAATATTTTTAATCATCCGCGTGAGAATATCGTTATTATCCGGAACTTCTCCCCGCTCCACCCAACCGCCGATCATATTGCATAGAATGCGGCGAAAATAATCGTGACGGGTATAGGAGACCAGGCTGCGCGAGTCGGTCAGCATGCCGACAAAATTCATTAACAACCCCTGATCTGCCAGGCTGTTGAGCTGGTTTTCCATCCCGCGACGGGTGTCGTTAAACCACCAGCCGGAGCCGAATTGCATCGGTGATTTCACTCCCAGTTCTGCACTCTGAAAATTGGCGATCGTCGTCGCGACAATATCGTTGTAGCTGGGGTTGAGGTTATACAGAATGGTTTTCGGCAACGCGTCTGCAAGGGCCATGGCATCCAGCAGCTGATTAATATTCGCAGCAAGATTGACCTGATCCGTCAGTGAATCAAACCCGGTATTTATGCCAAGGGCACGGTACATGCGGGTATTATTATTGCGTATCGCACCGAAGTGTATCTGCATGGCCCAGTCATGCTGCCGGTAATAACGCGCCAGCATGATAAAAATAGCACTGTCAAGAATCGCGCTATCCCGCGCGTTGAGATGTTCACCCTGGCGTTTACGGACAAATATCGATTCCACGATACGGTCATCCGCAGCCTGATAATGGATCTCCACAGGGCCATGATCCGAAATACGGCACCCCATGTTGTGGAACCAGGCAATACGCTCGCCGAGCGCAGCAGCGAAATCGCTAAAGGTGTGAATGGACCGCCCCGTCAGCTCCGCTAATCGATCGGTAAAGTCGGCGAACTGATGCGCATCCGGCGTAAAAACGTCATCCGGGCGGAATGTCGGTAATACCTTGACGTTGAATGTTGCGTCATCGCGCAATAACTGATGGTAACGCAGGTCATCCAGCGGTGCGTCTGTGGTACAAATGACCTCCACCTTTGAGCGTTTAATCAGTTCACGGGGCGTAAAATCTGGCTGTTGTAATAAACGATTACAGCGCTCCATTATTTCACGCCAGTTATGGCTGCCCAGCGGTTCATCACAGGAAAAATAGTGATGCAGTTCTAAATGCGTCCAGTGATAGAGCGGATTGCCATAACTGGCGTCGACAGTTTCAGCCCACGCCGCAAATTTTTCTTCCGCGGTGGCGCTGCCCGTAATGTATTTTTCATCTATACCGTTGGCGCGCATAGCGCGCCATTTGTAGTGATCGCCTGCAAGCCAAAGCTCGGTAATGTTCTCCAGCGGTTTATTTTCGAAAATATCCTTCGCAACCAGATGACAGTGATAGTCAATTATCGGCAATTCTTTCGCGACGTCGCGATATAACGCAACGCCCCTGGCGTTGCTAATCATAAAGTTATCATTAATGAAACTCATAGCAGCGCTCCATATTTGCGTGACTCACCAGCCTTATCGTTCAGCGCCTGTGGTTCAGCCGCGTCTTGTGCCGCGCTCAAATCACGGTCGCGCACTTCCGGCATGAAAATGGCTGAAACCAGACCAATTACGGAATAGGCAATCAGCATCGCGACAATCGGCCACCAGGAGCCGGTCATGTTGCAGAAGATCCCCGCCAGCACCGGACCAAAGCCCACCGCCACCAGACCGCCCGCCTCTTTGGAGATGGCCATGCGGGTAAAGCGATTACGCGAGCCAAACATCTCCGCCATGGTGATGTTTTCCAGCGCGAACAGCCCCAGCACCGCGAAGTTATGAATGACAATAATCGAGAGCATAATGACGCCCGGCGCATAGCTTTTATCGACGATAATCGACAGCATCGGGTACGCCAGAATGATGGCGGAAACGTTGAGGAGGATATACGGCAGACGGCGACCGACTTTGTCCGACAGCCAGCCCAGCAGCGGGATAGAGATAAACCCGAGGATTGAACTTATCATCAGCGCATCGGTGGGGATCGCTTTATCAAACAGCAGCGTCTGTACCAGATACCCGGCAAGGAACGTCTGGATCAGACCGGAGTTACCCGCCTGACCAAAACGCAGCCCGGTGGCCAGCCAGAAGGATTTGCTTTTCACCATCGCCCCAAGGGAGGTATCCGGCTTCGCCACCGGTACGGCAGCTTCAGCGTCGTTCACTTTTTCGAAGACCGGGCTCTCTTTCAGGTTCATACGCAGCCAGATGGCAAAGATCATCACGACGACGCTGGCCAGGAACGGCACGCGCCAGCCCCATGCCACCAGTTCTTCACGATCGAGAGCAAAGAACATCACCGCCCAGATCGCCGTGGCACTCAGGGTTCCGCAGTTGGTCCCCATCGCCACCAGCGAGGAGATGATCCCGCGTTTGCCCTTTGGCGCATACTCGGCCAGCATGGTTCCCGCACCGGAGATTTCTGCCCCGGCACCCAGCCCCTGAATAATGCGCAGCGTCACCAGCAGAACCGGCGCAAAAATGCCAATCTGGCCGTAGGTCGGCAATACGCCAATCAGGGTGGTACAGATCCCCATCATGGTGATGGTAATAAACAGCACCTTTTTACGACCAATCCGATCGCCCATTCTGCCGAAGATAAAGGCGCCGACGATGCGCGCAATATAGCCTGCGCCGTAGGTCCCCATCGCCAGGATCAGCGCCATGGCCGCGGACTGTTCCGGGAAAAAGATCTCATGGAAGACCAGCGCGGCCCCCAGCGAGTAGAGCTGAAAATCCATAAACTCCAGCGCGGTACCCAGCCAGCCGGATACGGCAGCTTTCACCAGATCTGAAGTCGTTCTTTGAGGTTGTGCTTGAGTCATAATGGCTATCTCTGCAAGGTAAGATGCGTACCACTCAGAGCCTGTCTGCGCAGGCTCTTAACCGCGTAAATTATTATTGGTCGAAGGTGAGCAAGACTTTGCAGCACTGCCGCTGGTCTTTCTCAAACAGTTCGATGGCGTCTGTCACGTGGTGGTAGTCAAAGGTGTGGGTAATCAGTTTTTCAGGATCGATCAGCCCCTTTTCCAGCCAGTCGATCACGACCGGGAATTTGTTGGCATTCAGGCGCGAGGAGAATATCGACAGCTCTTTGCCGGTGATCCCCTGCTGAACAATCTGGCTCGGATCGCTGGAAAAGCCCATCAGCACGATACGTGCCGCCGGGGAAGCCAGGGTTATCGCTTCCTGCAGAATCGACGGATGACAGGCGGCATCAATGATTAACGTCGGTTTGATGCCTTTTTCTTCCAGCGCCTTATGCAAATCAAGATTACCGTTGTTCAGGACCCAGTCCGCGCCGCTGCGTTGCGCCATCGCCAGCCGTTCATCAATGCGGTCGACGACAATCACCTGCCTGACGTTGTAGACACCTTTCAGCGCCTGCACGGTAACCAGCCCCATCGGGCCCGCGCCGTACACCAGGGCGATATCCTGTTCCGTCGGTTTTGCCTGCCCGGTGACGTTGGCAGCAATGGTAAAGGGCTCGACCATCACGGCGTGTTTATCGGGAATGGCGTCCGGGATGGGCCACGCATTTTTCGCCGGTACCACGGCGTATTCCGCAAAACCGCCGTCGCGATGCACGCCGAGCACGACCAGGGAGGTACACACGTTCGGTTTACCCACCGAGCACGGATAGCAGTGCCCGCAGCTGATCACCGGATCAACGGAAACCCGCTGCCCCAGGCGTCCGGGGTCAACGCCCTCGCCCGTGGCGTCAATCACACCAAAAAATTCGTGCCCGATAACGCGCGGATATTTCGCGAAGGGGTTATGCCCGCGGTAGATATGGCTGTCGGAGCCGCAGATCCCGGCAAGTTTAATGCTGACGCGCACTTCCCCTGCCCCCGGTTGCGGGAGTGGACGCTCTTCAATCACCAGCTGGTTGGGCTGTTGGATCACTACGCTTTTCATCGTTCGCTCCTCGTTTACCAGTTCCACAGCGTGCCGTCTTCAAGACGAGCCACAGGCAGGTAGGCCGGATCGTACGGGTATTTCGCGGCCAGCTTTTCGTCGAACTCAATACCCAGACCCGGCTTGTCGCCCGGGTGCATATAGCCGTTGTCGAAGCGCCAGTTGTGCGGGAAGACTTCAAGCATCTGTTCGGAATAGCCCATATATTCCTGCACGCCGAAATTTGGCACCCACAGGTCGAAGTGCAGCGCGGCAGCATGGCAAATCGGCGACAGATCGGACGGGCCGTGTGACCCGGTCCGCACCTGGTAGAGCGAGGCAAAGTCTGCAATACGACGCATGCCGGTGATCCCGCCTGCATGGGTAATGGTGGCGCGAATGTAGTCGATAAGCTGCTCTTCAATCAGCTGTTTGCAATCCCAGATGCTGTTAAAGACTTCACCCACAGCAATCGGCGTGACGGTGTGCTGGCGGATCAGGCGGAAGCACGCCTGGTTTTCAGCAGGCGTAGGATCTTCCATCCAGAACATGCGGAATTCTTCGATGCTCTTACCGAAACGCGCTGCTTCAATCGGCGTCAGGCGGTGGTGCATGTCATGCAGCAGATGTTCGTTGAAGCCAAATTTACTGCGCACCGCGTCGAACAGCTTCGGTGTGAAGTCGAGGTATTTCTCGGTGGACCACAGCTGCTCTTCCGGCCAGTCCCCTTTGGTGGCAGGCTCATACGCCAGCCCTTTTCCTTTGGACATGCCGTAGGTGGTTTTCATTCCCGGCACGCCGCACTGGACGCGGATCGCCTTAAAGCCCATCTCTTTATGACGGGCGTAATCTTCCAGCACGTCGTCAATGGTATGCCCGGTGGTGTGGCAATAGACCATTACGCCTTCACGGGAAGCGCCCCCCAGCAGCTGGTAAAGCGGCATATTGGCGGCTTTGGCTTTGATATCCCACAGCGCCATATCCACGGCAGAGATTGCCGACATGGTGACCGGGCCGCGACGCCAGTACGCGCCTTTATAGAAAAACTGCCAGATATCTTCGATGCGGTGCGCATCGCGACCAATCAGTTGCGGGCAGAGGTGGTCTTTCAGGTAAGAGGCGACGGAGAGTTCGCGTCCGTTTAGTGTGGCATCGCCAAGACCGACGATGCCTTCATCGGTCGTAATTTTAAGGGTGACAAAGTTACGCCCCGGGCAGGTGACAAATACTTCAGCCCCGACAATCTTCATAATTCCTTTCCTTACATCGCATGTTGTGATGCAGGAAATTTACGCAACTGAGCTACTACCATACAAGTATAATGATCAAAATATCCGCGACAGATCACATATTCAGGGGTAGAGGTACACGCCCGCTATTTTCTGTCTAATTCACTTCAGGTGAGGATTTATTTAACCAACATGCCTGATGATACGTTTACTTCTCCATACCCGCGCCGCGGGTATGCCGTCATTTCTGTTTGGTGTAGAATCTGAACAGGTAACGTGATTATCTGCACCGATTCAAAAAGGAAACGCTATGAGTACATTAAGCAAACGCCTTTGTCTGACCGCCGCACTGGCGCTGTCAACGCTCGCCTTCGCTGCAACGGCTACCGCCGAAACCAGCAAACTCATTATTGAGTCTGGCGATAGCGCGCAGAGCCGCCAGAATGCCGCAATGGACAAAGAACAATGGAATGACACCCGCAGCCTTCGGCAGAAGGTGAACAAGCGTGCTGAGAAAGAGTGGGACAAAGAAGATGTCGCCTTTGACGCACGTGATAAGTGTCAGCAAAGCGCGAACGTTAATGCCTACTGGGAGCCAAACACCCTGCGCTGCCTGGATCGTCGCACGGGTCGTACGGTAGCACCGTAATGCCGGGTCTTGAGGTTAAACTGCGTCCGCTGGAGCGCGAAGATTTGCGCTTCGTCCACCAGCTCGACAACAACGCCAGCGTGATGCGCTACTGGTTTGAAGAGCCGTACGAGGCGTTTGTCGAGCTGTCCGATCTGTACGATAAACACATTCACGATCAAAGCGAACGCCGCTTTGTGGTGGAGTGTGAAGGCGAAAAAGCCGGGCTGGTTGAGCTGGTGGAGATCAACCACGTGCATCGTCGTGCGGAATTCCAGATCATTATCTCCCCGGAGCATCAGGGTAAAGGCCTGGCCTCACGGGCGGCGAAGCTGGCAATGGACTACGGATTTAACGTTCTTAATCTGTACAAGCTCTATCTCATCGTCGATAAAGAGAACGAAAAAGCGATCCATATCTACCGTAAGCTGGGCTTTATGGTGGAAGGCGAGCTAATCCACGAGTTCTTTATCAACGGGGAATACCGCAACACCATTCGCATGTGCATTTTCCAGCACCAGCATCTGGCCGGACACAAACCGTCTGGTGCCAGCCTGCTGAAACCTACCGCGCAGTAACCTGCGCGGCTTTACTCTCAGTAGTATTCAATGGTGTTTTTTATGCTGTACTTGCGCTCAACTGCGGGTTTCACGCTGTCGTCGGTGATGGTCAGGTCGCAGCTCACCGGGTTATTGTGCCGGTCGTAATCGCAGCTCTGCTTCACATTCCCCAGCGGTTTGTCATTCAGTAAACTCACGGCCGAGTAATCCATTCTTTTGCGCAGATCCTTCGAGGGTGTCGACTGTACGGATAAGTGCTGATCCCCGGAAACGGTGGTTTTACCGAGCGGGTAGCCGTCCGCGTCATAGCGATATTTCACTTCCATCTCTTTACCGTGCGCCGCGACCACAAATCCGTTGTCATCGGTATCCCACGTTACACCGGCAGACGGCAGCTCGGCCAGCTGGCATTTGCCCTGCAGTTTCACTTTTCGCTGCTGGGTTTCTGCATCGATGTAGTAGTTGGCATCCAGCACCAGCGCGACGCCGGTATTCGCTTCAAGATCGTGCAGCTCAAGCGTATCAAAGCACCCTTCTGTCGACATCGTCCCGGTCACCCGTTTGGAGACCTCGCCCTTGTCGTTAAACAGCGTCTGGGTAAAGTCTTTGACCGGGCCGCGCAGCGGGTCAAAATCAAACTCATTCGAAAAACTCGCCATCTCAGGCGTGAACGACAGCGGCGCGGAATTGTTGTCGCACCCCACCAGTGTCGCGGCCAGTAGCGTTATCGCTGCGTATTTCTTCACATCATTTACCGATTCAGGGAGATTATTCCCAATCATATTAGCAAATACAGTTGTTTACACGAACCCTGCTAAAATTAATCTACACACAGAGAAAAGGAGCTACAGATGAAACGGTTACCCTGGATTACCGCCCTGCTGTTAATGAGTGCCTCTACCGCCGCGCTGGCGGCACCGGATTCCTGCGAACGCGTAAAAAGCGACATTCAGCAGAAAATCATCAACAACGGCGTGCCGGAATCTGGCTTTACGCTGAACATCGTACCCAACGATCAGGCCGATCGTCCGGATGCGCAGGTTGTTGGGCATTGTGCCAATGATACCTTCAAAATTTTGTACACTCGCACAGGCAGCGGGGCTGCAGCTAGCACGCAGGAGAGTCCACAAGGCGAACCGCAGTGATTTTTAACCACTTTCCTTGCGCCAATCCCCCCTGAATTGATGAGGATTAATATTTAATACCTCCAAATAAGTAACACTCACCCCATCATTAGCCCGGTTGTAATCACGGGCGAAAATAATAGTCAATTAAAATGATGGGGTGAGTCATGTCCGATGTCGAACATCACGGTGGAATTAGCCGCCGAACACTCGTTAAGTCCGCCGCGATGGGTTCTCTGGCGCTTGCCGCCGGTGGTATCTCGTTGCCGTTTGGATTGAAAAGCGCCGCTGCTGCAGTGCAAAACGCCGTACAGCCTGCTGAAGATAAAGTGGTCTGGGGAGCCTGCTCGGTGAACTGCGGCAGTCGCTGCGCGCTGCGTCTGCATGTCCGTGACGATGAAGTTTACTGGGTGGAAACGGATAATACCGGGGAGGATATCTACGGCAATCACCAAGTGCGCGCCTGTCTTCGCGGACGCTCCATCCGCCGTCGCATTAATCACCCTGACCGCCTTAACTAC
Organism: Enterobacter cloacae complex sp. 2022EL-00981; assembly: GCF_028737495.1. NCBI lineage: Bacteria > Pseudomonadati > Pseudomonadota > Gammaproteobacteria > Enterobacterales > Enterobacteriaceae > Enterobacter > Enterobacter cloacae complex sp. 2022EL-00981. The sequence continues at coordinate 18,261 of NZ_JAQZRK010000042.1, read as the reverse complement.
CCGATGAAGCGCGTAGGCAAACGCGGTGAAGGTAAATTTGAGCGCATCACCTGGGATGAAGCGCTGGATACCCTGACCCGCAGCCTGAAAAATGTAGTGGAAAAATACGGCAACGAAGCGGTGTACATTAACTACTCCTCCGGCATTGTCGGCGGCAATATCACCCGCTCTTCCCCTTACGCCTCGCTGGTGGCGCGCCTGATGAACTGTTACGGCGGCTTCCTGAGCCACTATGGCACCTACAGTACCGCGCAAATTTCCTGCGCGATGCCGTACACCTACGGCAGCAACGATGGTAACAGCACCTCCGACATTGAAAACACTAAACTGGTGGTGATGTTCGGCAATAATCCGGCGGAAACGCGTATGAGCGGCGGCGGAATTACCTACTACCTCGAACAGGCGCGTGAACGCTCAAATGCGCGGATGATCGTCATCGACCCGCGTTATACCGACACCGCTGCCGGACGTGAAGATGAATGGATCCCGATTCGTCCGGGTACCGATGCCGCGCTGGTAGCCGGACTTGCATGGGTATTAATCAATGAAAATCTGGTTGACCAGCCGTTCCTCGATAAATACTGCGTTGGCTATGACGAAAAAACGCTGCCGGAAGGCGCGCCTGCGAACGGACACTACAAAGCGTATATTCTCGGCCAGGGCGACGATAATACACCAAAAACACCGGAGTGGGCCTCGCGCATCACCGGTATTCCGGCGGATCGCATCGTCAAGCTGGCGCGCGAGATTGGCTCGGCAAAACCTGCCTATATTTGCCAGGGCTGGGGACCGCAGCGCCAGGCCAACGGTGAACTGACGTCGCGCGCCATCGCCATGCTGCCGATCTTAACCGGCAACGTGGGTATCAACGGCGGTAACAGCGGCGCGCGCGAATCGACCTATACTATCACCATTGAACGGATGCCGCTGCCGGAAAACCCGGTAAAAACGCAGATCTCCTGCTTTTGCTGGACGGATGCTATCGCCCGCGGCCCGGAAATGACCGCCCTGCGCGACGGCGTGCGCGGCAAGGATAAGCTGGATGTGCCGATCAAGTTCATCTGGAACTATGCCGGTAATACCATCATCAACCAGCACTCCGACATCAACAAAACCCACGATATTCTGCAGGACGAAAGCAAGTGCGAAACCATCGTGGTGATCGACAACTTTATGACCTCTTCGGCGAAATATGCTGACATCCTGCTGCCGGACCTTATGACCGTCGAGCAGGAAGACATCATTCCGAACGATTATGCGGGCAACATGGGCTATCTGATTTTCCTGCAACCCGTCACCGCGCCGAAGTTTGAGCGTAAGCCCATCTACTGGATCATGAGCGAAGTGGCGAAACGCCTCGGGCCGGATATCCATCAGAAATTCACTGAAGGCCGGACACAGGCACAGTGGCTGCAGTATTTGTACGCCAAAATGCTGGCGAAAGATCCGCAGCTTCCGTCCTATGACGAACTGAAAAAATGGGCATTTATAAGCGCAAAGATCCCAACGGACACTTCGTGGCGTATAAAAAATTCCGCGATGATCCGGATGCCCATCCGCTCAAAACCCCGTCAGGCAAGATTGAAATTTACTCCAGCAAGCTGGCAGAGATTGCCGCCACCTGGGAGCTGGAAAAAGATGAAACCATCAGCCCGCTGCCGGTGTACGCCTCAACGTTTGACGGCTGGGATGCCCCGGAACGTAAAATATACCCGCTGCAGCTGTTTGGCTTCCACTTCAAGGCGCGCACCCACTCCAGCTACGGCAACGTGGATGTGCTGAAAGCCGCCTGTCGTCAGGAGGTATGGCTCAATCCGGTTGATGCGGCACAACGCGGTATTCAAAACGGCGATATGGTGCGCGTGTTTAACGACCGCGGCGAAGTGCGCATTGCCGCGAAAGTCACCCCGCGCATCATGCCCGGCGTCAGCGCGATGGGCCAGGGGGCCTGGCACGACGCCAACATGAACGGTGATCGGATCGACCACGGCTCATGCATCAACACGTTGACCACCCATCGCCCGTCACCGCTGGCGAAAGGCAACCCGCAGCACACCAATCTGGTGCAGATCGAGAAGGCGTAAGGAGTAACCGATGACAACCCAGTATGGATTTTTTATTGACTCCAGCCGTTGCACCGGGTGCAAAACCTGCGAGCTGGCCTGCAAGGATTACAAAGACCTGACCCCGGACGTCAGCTTCCGCCGGATCTACGAATACGCGGGCGGCGACTGGCAGGAGGATAACGGCGTCTGGCATCAGAACGTCTTTGCCTATTACCTGTCGATTGCCTGTAACCACTGTGAAGATCCGGCCTGCACCAAAGTGTGCCCGAGCGGGGCAATGCACAAGCGTGACGACGGGTTTGTGGTGGTGGATGAGGATGTCTGCATCGGCTGCCGCTACTGCCATATGGCCTGTCCGTACGGTGCGCCACAGTACAACGCCGCCAAAGGTCACATGACCAAGTGCGACGGCTGCCATGACCGCGTCGCAGAGGGCAAAAAGCCGATTTGCGTGGAGTCCTGTCCGCTGCGCGCGCTGGACTTCGGCCCGATTGACGAGCTGCGTAAAAAACACGGCCAGCTTGCGGCCGTCGCGCCACTGCCGTCCGCGCACTTCACGAAGCCAAGCATTGTGATTAAACCTAACGCCAACAGCCGCCCGACGGGAGATACCACCGGCTATCTGGCAAACCCGAAGGAGGTGTGAGATGGGAAGTGGATGGCATGAATGGCCGCTGGTGATCTTCACCGTTTTTGGGCAGTGCGTGGCCGGAGCGTTGCTCGTCAGCGGTCTGGCATGGATGAGAGAGTGTGACGAGGCGGTCCGAACCCGCATCGTGCGCAGCATGTTCTTTTTATGGCTGGTCATGGGCGTTGGCTTTATCGCATCGGTGATGCACCTGGGCTCCCCGCTCAGAGCGTTTAACTCCCTGAACCGTGTTGGCGCGTCGGCGCTCAGCAACGAGATCGCGGCAGGCTCGGTCTTCTTTGCCGTCGGTGGCTTCTGGTGGCTGGTGTCGGTTATCGGTAAAATGCCGCCCGCGTTGGGTAAAGTATGGATGGTGGTGAGCCAGATCCTGGGGATTGTGTTTGTCTGGGCCATGACCCGCGTGTATCAGATCGATACGGTTCCGACCTGGTACACCGGCTACACCACGCTGGCCTTTTTCCTGACGATGGTGCTGGGCGGCCCGCTGTTTGCCGCCCTGCTGCTTCGCGCCGCTGGCACCGCCTTCAGAGGCACGTGTGCCGCATCGGTGAGCGTACTGGCGCTGCTGCTGAGCGTGGCGGTGATTGTGCTGCAGAGTAACGAACTGGCGACGCTACACAGCTCCGTACAACAGGCCAGCGCCCTGCTGCCGGACTATGGCGCATGGCAAGTTGGCCGTATCATACTGGTCGCCGCCGGATTAGGCTGCTGGCTGTGCCCGCTCATCCGGCGCCAGGAGCCGAAAACCCTTGCGCTCTTTGCAGGCCTGGCGCTGGTTGTCGTGGGTGAACTGATCGGCCGCGGTCTGTTCTATGGTCTGCACATGACGGTAGGTATGGCAATTGCCGGTTAACACAGGCGCGCGGGTTCGCCCGCGCGAGCAAGGAAGGTTGTAATGATAGATGTCTCACAGCGTGAAGCGTTCGCGTTCAGCGCCCGGGTACTGGGCGCATTGTTTTATTATTCACCCGACAGCGAGCACGTTGCGCCGCTGGTCAACGCCCTGACCGCTGGCGACTGGGTTACGGACTGGCCGCTGCCGCAGGCGGCGCTGCAGCCCATCGCCGACACCTTTACGGTATCTGCCGATGAGCCCGTCACCGACGCCTGGCAGCGGCTGTTTATTGGCCCCTATGCGCTGCCCGCACCACCGTGGGGTTCCGTATGGCTGGATCGTGAATCCGTGCTGTTTGGGGATTCAACCCTCGCACTGCGTCAGTGGATGCGGGAAAACCAGATTGCCTTTGAGATGCAGCAGAACGAACCGGAAGATCATTTTGGTACGTTGCTGCTGCTGGCCGCGTGGCTCACTGAGAACGGACGCGAGACGGAACGCGACCAGCTTCTGGCGTGGCACCTGCTGCCGTGGAGCACCCGTTTTCTCTCCGTGTTTGTTGAAAACGCCGGGCACCCGTTCTATACCGCACTGGGAAAACTCGCGCAGCTGACGCTTGCGGACTGGCAATCTACCTTACTGATCCCGGTCGCAGAAAAACCGCTCTACCGTTAACCGCGCTGGCTTGCTCACGGATGCTGAGCAAGCCAGGCTCGCCAGCCACCGAATCGCGTAATCTCCTGTGCTCCCTCTAATCCTGCCTCCTCGCAGATAAACCCGGTCAGCCAGCGCCCGTCCTGGAGTTCGATTTTTCCCAGCCCCAGCGGTGCGGGGATCCCGGCCAGAAACGATCCCACTTCGCCGTGCGGAAGTGCCCAAACTTCGACGGCTATCGCTGCCCCCTGTTCCGTCGCCCGCACCATGCCCGGTCGCTTGCCGTCTGCCAGGGCAAAGAGCCGATAATGCGGGGCGCTGATGGTGGCTTCTACATACGTCGCCCCGCGCTGGCGCAGCTGATGATTCAGCGCCAGCCCGTCCAGATGCGCCCCGCACACCACCAGGTGCAGGCGGTCATCGGTGGCGGTCGAAACAGGTGCATCCCCTTGCATCTCGCGCCCGCCGGGCAGAGTTAACTTTTGGTGACGTTGTAACGCATCGGCCAGGCTGAGCAGATACTGGTCGGTAAACGCGCGGCCAAATAGCGTTATGCCGGAAGGCAAGCCGTTAGGCATAAACCCTGCCGGGACCGCCACGGCAGCATAATCAAGCAGGTTCATAAAGTTGGTGTAAAGCCCAAGCTCAGAGTTGCGTTTGACCGGTTCCTCCGCCAGCTCGGCCAGACTCACCGGGCGCGGATAAGTGGGAGTTAACACGCACTCAAGCCCCGCCAGTATGGCATCGCACTCGCTTTTATAGGCCTGAAGCTGGTACTGCGCTTCAAACGCCGCTACCGCACTCATGGCAGGTGCTTTTTGCAGCACATTGCGGATCACCGGCAGCACCGCGTCCGGCTGTTGCTCAATCAACGCGCCCGCCAAGTGGTACCGCTCGGCCACCCACGGGCCGTCATAGAGCAGTTTTGCTGCCGCCAGGAACGGCGAAAAGTCGATGGTCACCGGCACGCCGCCAAGAGCGATCAGCCTCTCCTTTGCGGTGTGATACAGCGCCTCGCTCTCTGCGCAGCCGAGAAACTCCAGCGTGTCCGGCACGCCAAAGCGAAAACCGGCTGCCGGTACGCCAAATGCCTGCGCTCCGTTCCAGGACGGGTTAGCACGGCTGTAGTCATCGTGCGCGTCTTTCGTCGCCGTCAGCGCCAGCAGTTGGCTGGCCTCAGCTGCCGTGCTGGTGAAGAACGTTACGCAGTCCAGCGTGCGACAGGCGGGCACCACACCCGCTGTCGAGATCAGCCCTTTGGTCGCCTTCAGCCCGACCAGATTATTGAGAGAGGCCGGAACGCGCCCGCTCCCGGCGGTATCGGTGCCCAGGGCAAAGCTCGCCAGCCCCAGCGCCACAGCCAGCGACGAGCCCGCGCTTGAGCCACCGGACGGATACTCCGGATGCACACTGTTGCGACACGCACCAAATGGTGAGCGCGTGCCGTTTAAGCCGGTCGCGAACTGATCGAGATTGGTTTTCCCCAGCGGGACCGCCCCCAGCGCGATCAGCTGCGACACTATCGTCGCATCCTGCTCTGCCCGGTACGCAAAGGCCGGACAGGCGGCGGTGGTCTCAATACCCGCCAGATCGATATTGTCTTTAATGGCAAACGGCACGCCATAGAGCGGCAACGATGCCGGATCCACGCCGTCCAGCGCGGCCAGATACGGCTCCAGCTCGTCGGGCGTGAGAAGATAAATAAAGGCGTTAAATTCCGGGTTCAGCGCCAGCGCGCGCTCGCGCAGGGCAAGGATAACCGCGCGAGGACGGAGCTGACCGGAACGGTATGCCTGCGCCAGAACATCAAGGCGTAAATCAAAAAGGTGCTTCATGCTGTTTTCTCCAGGACCACCACACACTGACCCGCGCGCACCGATGAACCCGGCTGCACGCGCACCTGGCTGACCACCCCGTCCTGGGTTGCGACCAGCGGGATTTCCATCTTCATGGACTCCAGTACCACCAGCACATCGCCTTCGCGCACGGTGTTACCGACTTCAACGTTTACCTGCCACAGGTTGCCCGACACCGGGCTGTCAATCCCGGCCTGTCCGGGTGCCAGCGGCGCGTCTTCGCCGTCCGTTACCAGCACCTCGCTGCTGTCAAAATGGGCCTGACCGTTGGCGGCCCAGCGCTCACGCTCGGCGTCAAACGCGGCCTGCTGATGCGCGCGGAATGCCTCAATCTCCGGCGCCTCGTCGGCCAGGAATTGCTGATACTCCGCCAGCTTCAGCGTGGTGTGTTCGATGCGCAGCGGATAACGCCCCAGCGGGAAATCCCGGCGGATGGTGAGCAACTCTTCGGCAGAGACCGGATAAAAGCGGATCTGGTCGAAGAAGCGCAGTAGCCAGGGCTTGCCGCCAAAATCCTCCACGGCGTGATAGCGATTCCACATCTGCAGCGTGCGTCCGACAAACTGATACCCGCCCGGCCCCTCCATGCCGTAGACGCAAAGGTAGGCCCCGCCAATACCCACCGAGTTTTCCGCCGTCCAGGTGCGTGCCGGGTTGTATTTGGTGGTTACCAGACGATGGCGTGGATCGAGCGGTGTCGCGACCGGCGCGCCCAGGTAGACATCTCCCAGCCCCATTACCAGATAGCGAGCATCGAACACCGTTTTATAGACCTCATCGATATTCGCCAGATCGTTGATACGACGGATAAACTCCAGGTTGCTCGGACACCATGGCGCATCCCGGCGCACGGTGGTCATGTATTTGTCGATAGCCTTCTGGCACGCCGGATCGTCCCAGGAGAGCGGCAGCCAGACCACGCGCGACGGCACGTCCAGCGACGCCTGCCCGCATACGTCCTGCCACAGCCCGGCCACCGTCTCCAGCAGCGCTTCCAGACTCAGCGTTTCCGGCTGATAGTGAATCTGCAGGGAGCGGATCCCCGGCGTGAGGTCGATAATCCCCGTCAGGTCGCGCGTTTCCAGCGCCTGCATCAGCGCGTGGGCGCGAAAACGCAACACCAGATCCAGTTCGGGGTCGCCTATCTCCAGCAGCAGATGGGTATCGCCGGATAACCTCGCCACCAGCCGTTTATCGTCCTCCCCCACCTCCAGCACCACCGGCGAGCTCAGCCCGACAGGTTGCCACGACATGACCTGCGGCGTCAGGCTGGCGATTTGCGCTGCCTGCCCCTGCGCCAGCCGTCGGGCGGTGGAAACGTCCACCGGCATAAAGCGCACTTTATCGCCCGCTTTCAGCTGGCCAACCGCGTGGAGATCCGCCTCGATGACGGTGACCGGGCAGACAAATCCCCCCAGACTTGGGCCGTCGGGGCCGAGGATCACCGGCATATCGCCGGTGAAATCCACCGCGCCAATGGCGTACGGGTTGTCGTGGATGTTCGACGGGTGCAGCCCCGCTTCGCCGCCGCTGTCGCGTACCCATTCCGGTTTCGGGCCGATCAGACGCACGCCCGTGCGGCTGGAGTTAAAATGTACCTCCCACTCGGTGGCAAAAAAGGTCGCCATATAGCCCGGCGTAAAATACTCCGGCGCACCATGCGGACCGTAAATCACCCGCAGCTCACGCACCCCATCCAGGCTGGTGCGCAAGGCCTGCGGCAGCTCCCCGTCCGCGACAGGTTCGGTCAATGGGGACAGATGCAGCACGTCACCTGTGCGCAGTGCTCGTCCGGCGTGACCGCCAAACTGCCCGAGGGTGAAGGTGCTTTTGCTGCCCAGATAGTCCGGTACCTCAAACCCGCCGCGCAGGCAGAGATAGCTGCGCACGCCGTCACCCTGAATATCGCCCATACGCAGCGTGCTTCCCGCCCGGACGCGGAAAACGCGGTTGTTTGCCAGCGGCTCGCCGTCCAGCGTCAGCGCAATGGCTGCGCCGGTCACCGCCAGCTGCGCGTCGCAGTTGAATTTCAGCGTCGGGCCGCTGAGGGTGATCTCCAGCGCGGCGGCCCCCTCCTCATTGCCCAGCAGGCGGTTGCCGAGACGCAGCGCCAGGCTGTCCATCGGCCCGGAGGGCGGCACCCCGACGGCCCAGTAGCCCGTCCGCCCCGGATAATCCTGCACCGTGGTTTGCGTCCCGGCGCTGAGCACCTCCAGCGTGAAGGCCTGATAGTCCAGCGTCTCTAAACAGCGGGTCCACGGCTCGCCACGGGCGAACGGCGGGAAGGTTAAAATCTGCTGCAAATAGCTGCGGTTGGTTTCCACGCCGTAGAGACGCGTCTCTCCCAGCGCGGTGTGCAGGACGCGGATCGCCGCCTCGCGCGTAGGCTGCCAGGCGATGATTTTGGCCAGCATCGGGTCAAAAAACGGCGGTACGTCGCAGCCGGACTCCACCCAGCTGTCGATGCGCAATGTGCGACGGTCGTTTTCCGGGAACACCACTTCGGTGAGTAGCCCTGGCGACGGCTGGAACTGACGGCCCGGATCTTCGGCGTAGACCCGCGCCTGAATGGCGTGTCCTTGTGGTTGCAGGCTGGCACGCAGCTCCGCCAGCGGCGGCAGCGTTCCGGCCGCCAGGTCAATCATCCAGCGAACCAGGTCAACACCCCACACCTGCTCGGTGACGCCGTGCTCTACCTGCAGACGGGTGTTCACTTCAAGGAAGTAAAAGCGGGCCGCGTCGCTGTCGTAGACAAACTCCACGGTACCCGCGCTGCGGTAGTTGACCGCCTGGCCGAGTTTTATCGCCGCCTCGCACAGCGCGGTCTCCATGCCGTCCGGCAGGTTAGGCGCGGGCGTCTCTTCCAGCACCTTCTGGTTACGCCGCTGTACCGAGCAGTCGCGCACGCCGAGGGCAATCACCTCGCCTTTACCGTCACCAAACAGCTGGACTTCCAGGTGACGCGCCCGCTCAATGTATTTTTCGATAAACACGCCCGCGTCGCTAAAGTTATTCTTGCCCAGGCGCACCACGGCATCGAAGGCGTCGCGCAGCTCTTCCGCGTGGTAACAGACGCGCATGCCGATCCCGCCGCCGCCCGCGGTGCTTTTCAGCATTACCGGGTAGCCCACTTCCGCCGCAGCGTGAACGGCCTCATCGACGTTAGCCAGCAATCCGGTGCCTTCGAGCATCGGCACACCGTGCGCTTTCGCCAGCGCGCGGGCGGTATGTTTCAGGCCAAAGAGGCGCAGCTGCTCAGGCGTGGGGCCGACAAACGCAATGCCTGCGGCTTCGCAGGCTTCGGCAAATGCGGCGTTTTCCGACAGAAAACCGTAGCCAGGATGAATGGCCTGCGCACCGCTGGCTCTGGCGGCCGCGATGATCTTTTCGCCCACCAGATAGGTGTTCGCCGCCGGGCCCTCGCCCAGGCTCAGCGCCTCATCCGCTTCCCGGATATGCAGGCTGCTGAGATCGGCTTCGGAGTAGACCGCCACGCCACGGATCTTCATGGCGCGCAGGGTGCGCAGAATGCGGCAGGCAATCGCCCCGCGGTTTGCAATCAGGAGTGTCGTCAACATAGGTCAGACTCAATCGTGGCGGGTCGTCCCGCCGAAAATCGGCTCACCCATGGTCGTCCATGGGGAAAAAGCGGTTACGGCAGAATGCGTCCGGCGCGGACTGCAAACAGGCGATAAATGGCCTGGCGCAGGCGCTGCCAGCGGGTGGGTGTCAGTTCCATACCAGCACCTCCGCTGGCGTCGGGTTCCAGCCGTTGCACGGGTTGTTAAGCTGCGGACAGTTGGAGATCAGCACGATGACATTGCACTCGGCGCGCAGCTCGACATATTTTCCCGGCGCGGAGATACCGTCCTCAAAGGTCAGCCCGCCCTGCGGAGTCACCGGCACGTTCATGAAGAAGTTAATATTGGCGGCAATATCGCGCTTTTGCAGGCGGCCATCGTGCAGGCAGGCGCAGAGAAAGTTATCCCGGCAGCTGTGCATATGGCGTTTATCGAGAGCATAGCGCACGGTGTTGCTCTCCTGCGCGCAGGCGCCGCCGAGGGTATCGTGACGCCCGCAGGTATCTGCCACGATGGTCAGCAGCGGGTTACCGAGGTTGGAGTAAAGCACGCTGCCGTGGGTGAGATAAGCGTTGTTCTGGCGGCGCAGCGTGCGCTGTGCGTCGTAGCGCTCACGCGGGTTGTCCGCATTGTAGAACAGCGTGTCCACCGCCTGGTTGCCCTCCAGGTCGAGCAGGCGTAGCGTCTGGCCTTTCTTCACTTCAAACAGATACGGTTCCCCCGCCGGGATAACGTGGCGGAAGCTGGCATGCTGGGGATGTTTTTCGCTGGCAACGGTCATACACGGCTCCTTACAGGGCGAAACGTTGAGTGTTAGTGATGGCGCGTTCGTTTTCCGGGCGCGTCAGGAGGGCGTTAATCGCCCCCTCTTCATCCTCCGCCTTCCGCCAGCTTAGCTGTACCGGGCGCGGGGCGTACTCCCGGGAGGGATCCATCGGGTGCGGTAGCGCGGTCATGACAATCAGCGTGTCCATCGGCGCGAACAGCTCAACGTAGCTGCCCGGCTGCGAATGTCCGCTGTGGAAGCGGAACTGGCCGCTGTCTTCCACGGTGACCTTGCTGAAGAAATTGACCACCATCAGCAGATCTTCCAGGTTGAGATCCCACTTGCCCATCTCCACCAGCAGGTTGTCCGTACCGTTACGGTAGAAACCGTTGCGCAGTTCCTGGTAACGCCCCTGACCGTATTTTTCTGCCACTTCGGCGGCATTCAGCACGCCGCCAAACGGGTCGTGCCAGCCGCAGGTGTCGGCGGTAATGCCCGCCAGCACGCGGCCCATGTCGGAATAAAAGCAGTGTCCGGCGGTCAGGCGCGCGGCGTGCTGACCTTTCAGCGTGTCGGGCAGGTTCAGCCGCTCGCTTTTCTCGTGCGGGTTGAGCATCAGCAGGCTGACGTTGGCACCGCCTTCCGTATCTGTCATGCGCAGGATCTGTCCGCGCTTCAGGACAAACGAGAGGTGTCCCCCGCCGGGAAGGGTCTCTTCACGTAAAATGGTCATGGTATTCACTGTTACCCCCTTAAGGCATAAACGTTGTCGGGCGTGGTTCCGCTCAGGGCGGAGAGCCGCGTCTCGTTGAGCGGAATGTCGTAGGTGATGCGCGCGCCGTAGGCATTCGGTGCCTGCGGGTCGAGGCGCACTTTGTCGAACACCAGTAGCCGGGTGCCGAGGTTGAAGCCTTCAGACAGATCGTGGGTGACCATAAAGACGGTCATGCGGGTTTCGCCCCACAGCTGCAGCAACAGGGCGTGCATGTCTTTTCTAATCCCCGGATCCAGCGCGCCAAACGGCTCATCGAGCAGCAGCACGCGCGGCTGCATGATGAAGGCCTGAGCAATGGCCAGGCGCTGCTGCATGCCGCCGGAGAGCTGGGCGGGATATTTATCCAGCGCGTGCCCGAGGCCGACTTTTTCCAGCATCTCCGCCGACCGTTCACGCACGGCGCGTTTTTTGGCCCCAAACAGCCGCCCGAACAGCGGCGATTGCGGCAGTTCAAGACCGATGGCGACGTTATCCAGCACGCTGAGGTGCGGGAAAACGGAGTAGCGCTGAAACACCACGCCGCGGCTGCTGTCCGGCTCGGCGCGCAGCGGTTTGCCATCGAGGGTGATCTCGCCCCGGCTGGGTGCTTCCTGACCAAGCAGCAGGCGCAGGAAGGTGGATTTTCCGCAGCCGGACGCCCCCACCATTGAGCAGAACTCGCCCTCTTTCACCTGCAGGTTCAGGCGTTCCAGCACCACATGGTCGCCGTACTCCTGCCAGATATTGTTGATGGTGATAAAGCTCATGCCTTCCCTCCTTCCGCCCAGGGAAAACAGGTTTTATGCAACTGACGCAGGGCGAGATCCATCAGCCACGCCAGCAGGGTGATCCACAGGACGTACGGGATAATCACATCCATCGCCATGTAGCGCCGTACGAGGAAAATGCGGTATCCCAGCCCGGCGGTAGAGGAGATAGCCTCCGCCGAGATAAGAAACAGCCATGCCGACCCGAGCAGCAGACGCAGCGAGGTCAGCAGCCTGGAGAGTAATTGCGGAAGCACCACGCGCAGCACCAGCGTCCAGCTACTGGCCCCCAGCGTCTGGGCTTTGATGAGGATCTCCGGTGGGATTTCACAGGCGCGGTGCTCCAGATCGCGCGCCAGCATCGGGGTGATGCCGATGACAATCAGCATCACCTTCGACAGCTCATCCAGCCCGAAAACGATAAACAGCACCGGGAGGATCGCCAGCGGCGGGATCATCGACAGCACCGTCATCAGCGGCGAGAGCGATGCACGCCACAGCGGAAACACGCCCGAGGTAACGCCAATGCACAGGCCGATCAGTGAGGCGATTGCCAGCCCCGCCAGCAGACGCGCGAGGCTTACCAGGGTATCGACCCAGAACAGGTATTCACCGCTGCGTTTATCCGGGGTCAACGCCATCCGCGATAGCGCGTCCAGCATTTGCTGCAGGCCGGGCAGCAGCTTGTCCTGCGGGTTGGCCTCCAGCCTGACCGCCGAGCCAAAAAAGTAAGCGGCCAGCAGCAGGACAAAAGGCAGCATCACGAGCATCAGCCGCATGCCGGGTGTGGGATGGCGATTAATTTGTCGCATGGAGACTCCGTCCGTTATCACAGCGTGCCGGCAGCGGCCATTTTCACGAAGCTGTCGTCAAAGCGCAGTTTCACGTTGCTGGCATCGCCCACCGTGACATTGCCCGGGAAGCGCATACCGATAAAATCGGCGCTCTGCGCGCCCTCGCCCAGCAGCCCTTTGTCGAAGGAGAACGACGCCACGCGCTGCATAGTTTTCGCCAGATCCGGCGACGTGACAAACGCCATATTGTCCTGCGGGGTATAGAACAGATGGGTGGTTTTGAGCTGCGCCTGATACCCGGCGAGATCGGTCCCGGAGGCGCCGGCCATCGCATTCAGCGCGCTGGCATCCTGCGCTTTCATCAGCCCCATCATCTCGTACCAGGCGCCGGTGAGCGCTTTGCCCAGCGCCGGGTTGTCTTTCAGGGTCCCGGTGTTGACCACCATCATGTCGATAAGCTCACCCGGTACCTGCGAGGAGCTGAACACTTCGGTGGTGTTTGGCGTGCCTTTGATGACGGAAAGCTGCGGGTTCCACGCCACCGCAGCCTGCACACTGGCGGTCCCGAACGCAGAGACGATATCTGCGTCCGAGGTATTCACCACGGTGACGTCTTTCTCTGCGAGCCCGGCTTTTTCCAGACCGCGCACCAGCAGATAGTGGGACACGGAGAGCTCAGGCAGGTAGACCTTCATCCCTTTCAGATCTTTCAGGGTTTTGCCCTTACCTTTCATCACTACCCCGTCGTTGCCTTCCGAGTAGCTACCGAGGATCAGCGCTGTGGTGTCCACCCCGCCTGCGGCCGGTATGGTCAGCGCATCCATATTGGTCATGGTGCAGCCGTCAAACTGCCCTGCGGTATACTGGTTGATGGATTCGATATAGTCGTTGAGCTGCACAACGTTGATTTTGATGCCGTATTTGCTGGCCCATTTATCGATGATTTTGCTACTGCTGATGGTGCCCCAGGGCATCCACCCGGCGTAGATGGTCCAGCAGACGTTGAACTCTTTTTTCACAGCGGCGAACGTGGGGAGACTGACCAGCATTGCCAGCGACAGTACAAGAGAGCGGAGTAATGGCGTTTTTTTCATGCTTGACCTCTGAGTGGCACAAAATTAGGGGGCAGCGCGACACCGTCTGGTGCTGCTGTCTCCCGGGCTTTTGTCCCGCCGTGTAACCTCTCAGAGGTCGCCAGCTCTTGGACCAGCCATTCACCGTGGTGAACCGGAACCCTAGCCAGCTATTGTTCAAATTGTGGTGTGCTGCCCTTTCACGGTTAATAAAGCAAGGGGTGTGCCAGGATAGTTTTGCTTTGTTTTTTAGTGGGTTGGCGATTGCTGTGGGTTGGGTTTCACTGTTTTGGGGAGCGGGTTTGGGGGGTGTGCACTGCGGTGGGGCGTTTTGGGGGATAGCTAAAAATAGTGGCATGGTTTCTGGTCTTTATTTCCTTCGCAGATTGCCTGACCAGGAGCAGAGGCAGACTTTTTGCCATAACGCGGGTATTGTCATGAGTGTGAAATAAACAACGTGACGAGAGCAACGATGAAACTCCTGGAAAAGCTCAAATCGCTCGAATGTTCCCTTCATGGCACAAGGCGAAGTGATCGTGCATGGCTCGAGCATATTCTTCACCCCGACTTCAAAGAAATCACCCGTTCTGGCGTGGTGATTGAACGCGCTGAAACTATTGAGTCTCTCACCAGCGAATTAAATGTCACCGTTATTTTGAGTTGCGACTTCGAGATATTCCGTCAAAGCGAGCGATTTGCACTCTTGTATTACAGGACATTTAATCCCGATGGCAGTCGAATCGCTCTTCGCTCCTCGTGCTGGGAGTGTAATGATGATGGTGAATGGAAACTGGTCTTTCATCAGGGTACTCCGGCATCAGGTACAGTATAAATTTACCAGTCAATTCTCCTTTCTAATCAGATTTAACATGAATCTCCAGGCATGCCTGCTTAGCCCGCTGGGCAGACATTGCGGACTGACGATTTGAATTGCCTGAGAAATTAATGCATTAATAATATTTCTGCGTGGACGAAGGAAAAACGATGGAGATGGACGACTGGTGGTTTGGCTGGAAGGGTTTCACTCCCGAACGCCCCTGTCCTGGCAAAGTTGTGTTGATGGTTGGCGCGGGGATCTCCATTGATTCCCCTTCGCGACTCCCGGGAGGATACGAACTCACGGAAGCCCTGCTTGACCACTTGCTTGACAGCAACGCGGCTGACGAAATTAAAACGGTATTTGGTCAATGTGAGCAGTGGATGGGGCGAAGCCTGCCACGTCTGGAGCATGTTCTTGATAAAGCGTTTGAACCTTCAACCATTGAAGGCGTCGAGCGTAGCGGTGCCGCCCGGGAACTGCTGCGTATCTTTTCCCAACGTCTCCCAAATGCGAATCATTACCTGATTGCCGATTACCTGATTAAGCACCGTGGATGGTGTATTACCCCTAATTTTGATGACTGTATCGAGCAGGCTGGTTGTCATCAGATCCCTGTGCATGTGATTGACCCCGCAACCAAAACTCTGGACATCCTGCACCGGGAGTACGGTGAAGACTGGGGTATCATCAAAGTGCACGGCACAATTGAACACGGCTGTTCAGGACTTGGCGCAACACTTGCCGACCTGGAGCACGGGCTACCCGAAGCCTTCAAAAAACTTCTCGAACAGGTAACAAATCAGGCCGATTTAATGGTTGTCGCAGGCTACAGTGGTACCGACCATTTCGACATTAATCACTGGATCCGCGATCGCTGGAATGGGAAGCGCTCGACGCGATTAGTCTGGATTGACCACCGCCCCAGCGTTGAAGAAGAGTTCTGGCGACTCAAAGAACATGAAAATCGCGAGCCGAGAGTCTACTGGCAAGGCGCTTTCGGCGGGATGAAGATTCAGCACGGACCCACGTTAGCATTACTGTCATCCCTGCTGGGGATCCCTCGAAAAACGGTTAAAGATACCGAAGAGAATGGCGACTGGTGGCGTACGGCCCTGGCAGATTATTACTCCCCTACCAAGAAAGAAAAGTACCTTACCGGCACTCGTCTGGCCAGCTCTATCGGTCTTGGCCAACTAGCCGAGGAACAGCTCCGTTATTTGAAACGCCAACTGGAAAACGACGATATGTTGGTGCCTTTCGAAGCAGAGATTTACTACTCCCGTGGGTTTATTGCCGGGGCGTTATGGTTACAAAACTATTTAAAATCATCGCACGAAAAAAACAGAAAAGTGAACGGCACCGCCCTGATCCGTGCTGAAGGAAAACCTGTAAAAGCGCTTCTCTGTTATCTTGCGCGGTGGTTAAAAAGCTCACGCAGACTCTCACTTGATGAGCAAATAGACGCGTTTGCCTGCCTGCTTGATATCCACGAGCGGAGGCAACAATGGCGACTCTGGCAAAGTAAACCGTTTCGACGTCTGGGCGAAAAGGGATGTAGCGTATTCCGGCGGTATTTCATGAAGCTTGAGAACAATAAATTGCCGCTGTATCTGCATGGAAGGATGCAAATGCAGTCCATTCGCCTGGCCACGCTGTTTTACGATGAAGAGGCTTTTTCCTTTAACCATGTCTGGAATTTACTCTACCACGAGAATAGTCCACCGAGTTTTTTTACCCCTTACGGCCCTGCAATCCCAGGTTTTTATCTGATTGAACGCAGCACTGCGCGTGAAGAAGATCGCATTGCCGACCTGGTGCTGGCGAATATTAATTACGTCAATACCCTCCTTTCCGCTCTGCGGCGTCGCTGGCCTAAGGGCAGCGAAAGTGTATTTAAGGAAAGACAGCGAAGAGATGGATATGTTGATTCAGGAGACTATGCGGTGACGTATATCGTGCAGCTGTTAAACGACAGCTCGCAGATGGTTAGTGCTTTGAATGCACCGCATTTACACATCCTGATTGCCAGAGCCTGGATCAGGGCGGACAGTATTTTAGGCGGTATCGAATACTGGAAACAGCAGCGGCTTTATCTCGGCAGTCCGCGTTCGCTAACGACATAAAGAGGTCGTCTAAATTTGAGGCTGTCATTATGCCTGTTGCTTCGCCGTGATATTTGTTTTTGCGGTAAAGCATGTTGATGGTGGCCTGCCCCGTTTCCTCAACCACGATCGCGCAGTGTAACCAATAACATGCATCGGAAACGATGCTAAATCGGCGAAACATGTCTAAGTGCTTAAGGGAAATACCTTCATCCGGTAGAAAACAGGGCTGATGATCAGGGCGTTAATGATATCCACCGCAAGATTTGCAAGGCGTTTCGGAAAACGGTGGTTTGCTTCAGAATCACAGAAACCGTTCATACTGGCTGGAATGCACTTAAGTTCATCAGTATGATTGCGGGCAGCATCGCCAGTTAAGATTTGCTGAGAGGACAATATGGATGTTACTGAAGAGGCTTTGTTGAGCGCTGGCTTTACGCGATCTGACTTGCAGAAGATTAAGAACAACATCGAAAGCTATGGTGGAACATTAGGGGAAGTGATCCAGGATCTGGCTAATCGATTCAGGGTTGTTTTATGGATAACATCTTCTTGCCTGTTAGTTTTTATCCTTCTTATGTTGTTTGCTGCGAAAGAAACCGTTGTGGGTGGTGGAATATCAATACTCATCGCTATCATCATCGTTGTATTTATTCAGCCGCCAGTCCTGTCTTACAAATCCTGGCGATTCTGGAGAAAATACAGGGGTTAATGGTTGGATGCTTCAGTGGAAAGCAGATCAAAAATAACTTTGGCCTTAAGTCCATAACCTACAATTTTCATGGTTAGTTTTGGACGGCTCATCGTATCCACCTTGCGATAAAAATCCCGAGGCATCCATTTAAACAGCCTCCATGCTTCGGGTTTTCTTGCTAATCCGAAGATGCTATAAACACTGGCGCTTAACGTAACAGCATTATAAATCGCAAGTCCTGTTTCAGGCCTGAATCCCATAAAGTGAGCCACATTCATCGCGCCATCAGCAACAAACCCTTCAGTTTTCGATTCTTTACCATAAATACCAGGAATGATTTCTTTTGAGAGACCGTTGATGCCGTCCATGACAAGGATAGCCCCTGCCAGCATCCCTATTGGCGTCATCGTCGACAACATTAAGGCACCACCAGCAATAGCCATTCCAGAAACCACAATGTGAATGGCTGAAATCACATACCCGACAATTTTGTTATTTTCTTTAACAAACTCAATCTTTGCATAAAGTTGTGCAGTTCTGGTTCTCAACAGGCGTTCTTGTTCTTGCAGATTATGAGTTTCGGCACGCAGATTTTTGATACATACGATACATTCTTCGTCCGTTTTGGCCCGCCGTGCTGCTGCAAATTCCTTTTCTACGACCTGTTTTATCTCCTCGACAAACTTGATACGCGTCAGACCATCATGCAAGTAAAATGCTGACAACTGAATCGCCACGGATAATCTAGACACTTCCGAGCCGTTGATAATACTGGTTTTCATATTCTGTCGGTGACATCTGTTCGCTAGAACCATGCCGACGCTTACTGTTATAAAACATTTCGATGTAA
>NZ_JAQZRK010000041.1:0-38740 GCF_028737495.1 Enterobacter cloacae complex sp. 2022EL-00981 | reverse complement strand
GTGGAGAAGGGGCAGTCCACTGCAGGGATCTACAATACAGGCTCGTGGCCTAAGGCCGGGTACGGCATGGGGACTGCCTGACAGAAAGAACTGGCCGGTTCTTTCTGTACGGGAGGATAATACAAGGTCGGGTAAGGCGAAGCCGCCACCCGACGTTACAGATGATAACCCGACAGCCGCAGCTCCCGGTCAATCCACTCAACGAACTGCTGGATCTTCCACGCGCGTTCATGCATATGCGGCATTACCAGATGATGTGCGTTAATGGCGATCCCCATCTCATCCGGCAGTACCTGCACCAGTGAGCCATCTTTCAGGTGGTCTGTCGCCATCATTTTGCTCTCAAGGATAAATCCCAGCCCCATACGCGCCGCTTCAAAGCTCATATAGGAGCGGTCAAAGCTGAGGCTGAAGTTGAGCCAGGGCCTGTCGATATTGTGCCAGGCAAACCATTTTTCCCAGTTCACCAGAGTACTGGTGGACGAGATGAGTGACTGTTGCAGCAGATCGGTGGGTGTGCTGATGGGGTGTTTTTGCGCATACTCCGGCGAGGCCAGCACCACCAGCGTGTCGTTTTTAATGGTCATCACCCGGTAAGCATCCCAGTCCGGGATACCGTGGCGGATATCAATATCAATATTATCTCTGGCGAATTGCAGATTCTCATAGGAGCAGGTGAGATTGATGGTGATATCGGGATATTCGGCGCGAAACTTACCCAGGCGGCGCAACAGCCATGACAACCCGAAGGTGGGCGAGGAGTGCACCCGAAGCACGGCGTTATCTTTCTCTTTGACGATCTGATCGGTGGCGCGTCCGATGGCGCTCATCGCCGCCGAGACCTCCCGCAGATATTTTTCACCCGTTGGGGTGAGCTGAACCCCTTTGCCGCTGCGGATGAATAATTTCTTGCCCATCCACGACTCCAGCGACGCGATCTGATGGCTGACCGCGGAGGGGGTGACGTTGAGCTGTTCGGCCGCCTGATGGATGCTCAATGCGTTAGCGACGGCGATGAATGCCTGCAAATTTCTGAGCGAGGGCAGTGATAACGTCTGGCGATCCTGCGCGGACATAGCCTACTCCTGTCATGTTTATTGATAAAAAACATAACATTGAGACGACATGCGGGCAATTTTATCCCGATGTTATTTTTTTGAGCTGTATCGCGAATCAAATTTATCTCAGCAATAAATGAGGTTTATTGAATGGTGTTTCATTCATGAGCCGATATATTGACCTTGAACGTAAAAATAAAACGACTCACGTTGTTCGAATAATGAGGTAAGTTATGTCTCGTATAGAACATGCTGTCCCCTACATAAACACTAAAAAAACCAATTACCGTTTCGTTGTGCTGGCATTAATTTTTATTGTGTATGCCATTAACTATGCTGACCGAACAAATATTGGTGCAGTACTGCCCTTTATCATTGATGAGTTTCATATTAATAATTTCGAAGCCGGTGCCATCGCCAGTATGTTCTTTTTGGGATACGCATTGAGCCAAATTCCAGCGGGCTTTTTTATCGCCAAAAAGGGTATTCGCGGCATGGTGGCGCTGTCGATATTCGGCTTCTCGGCGTTTACCTGGCTGATGGGCACGGCGACCTCAGTTCTGGGTCTGAAGTTTATTCGTCTGGGGCTGGGGTTAACGGAGGGGCCGTGTCCTGTCGGGCTGGCCTCCACCATCAATAACTGGTTTCCCCCCAGGGAGAAGGCCACCGCCACCGGCGTCTACATCGCGGCCACCATGTTCGCGCCGATCCTCGTGCCGCCGCTGGCGGTGTGGATCGCCATGACGTGGGGCTGGCGTTGGGTCTTCTTCTCCTTCGCGATCCCCGGTCTGGTCATTGCCGTTCTGTGGTATCTGCTGGTGCGCACCAGACCATCAGAGAGCGCATTCGTCTCTAAAGCCGAACTGGAGACCATTACTGTGGGTCAGGAGACGCCGGATGCCAGACGGGAAAACATCGTGATTTCACCGGGCTTTGCGCGCCTTGACCGCCTGATTCGCGTGCGGGACTTAGCCCCGGTGAGCACGGTAAAAGGGCTGTTTACCTCAAAGAATATCCTCGGCGATTGTCTGGCCTATTTCATGATGGTCAGCGTGCTGTATGGCCTGTTGACGTGGATCCCGCTCTATCTGGTGAAAGAGAAAGGCTTTACGTTTATGAGCATGGGGCTGGTCGCCAGCATGCCGTGCATCGGCGGCTTTATCGGGGCGATTTTTGGCGGTTACGTATCCGACAAACTGCTCGGCCGTCGGCGTAAGCCGACCATGATGTTTACCGCCATCAGCACCGTTTTAATGATGGTCATTATGCTGAATATTCCGCAAAGCACCGTTGCGGTTTGCGTCGGGCTATTTTTTGTGGGCCTCTGTCTGAATATCGGCTGGCCTGCTTTTACGGCCTACGGCATGGCCGTCGCGGACGGTAAAACCTATCCGATTGCCGCGTCTATTATCAATAGCGGCGGTAATCTCGGCGGATTTGTTTCCCCGATGCTGGCAGGTTATCTGCTGGATAAAACAGGCAGCTTTAATTCTGTGTTTATTTATTTCGGTATTTGCGCGGCCATTGGCTTAATTATGATTATGCTGCTGGAAGAGCCGAAATAAGCAATTAAATCCCTCTTGTCAGAATGGAGTAAATATATGCTATTGAAAGATAAAGTCGCCGTCATTACCGGCGCGGCTTCCGTACGCGGTTTGGGTTTCGCCACGGCTAAATTATATGCTGAGCAGGGCGCGAAGGTGGTGATTATTGATTTAGATGCCGAAGCCAGCCGGGCAGCGGCGGCGAATCTGGGCGACGAACATCTGGGTCTTGCGGCGAACGTCAGCAATGAATTACAGGTTAACGCCGCCATTGAGCAGGTGCTGGGCAAATACGGGCGCATCGATATTCTGGTGAATAACGCCGGCATTACCCAGCCCATCAGGCTGATGGATATTAAGCGCGAAAATTACGATGCGGTGCTGGACGTGAGCCTGCGCGGCACGCTGCTGATGTCCCAGGCGGTGATCCCCACCATGCGCGCGCAGAAGTCAGGCAGCATTGTCTGCATTTCATCGGTATCAGCACAGCGCGGCGGCGGTATTTTTGGCGGCCCCCACTATAGCGCAGCTAAAGCAGGTGTGCTGGGCCTGGCGAAAGCGATGGCCCGCGAGCTGGGTCCGGATAACGTACGCGTAAACTGCATTACACCCGGCCTTATCCAGACGGACATCACCGCAGGCAAGCTCAGCGATGAGATGAAAACCGCCATCCTGGCGGGCATTCCGCTTAACCGCCTCGGCGACGCGCAGGATATTGCCCGCGCCGCGCTGTTCCTTGGCAGCGACCTTTCGTCTTACTCCACCGGTATCACGCTCGACGTGAACGGCGGCATGCTGATCCATTAAGGAGACTCGACGATGACGGATACCACAGTTCAACAGGTTGCCGCGGCGGCATGGCGTATTCGCCGCTATGCGCTGCGCATGGGCGAAGTGCAGGGGCAGGGCTACATCGGGCAGGCGCTGGGCTATGCCGACGTACTGGCCACCGCGTTTACCCACGGTATGAACCTCAAGCCGGACGAGCCGGAGTGGGAAGGTCGTGACCGTTTTCTGCTTTCTCACGGTCATTACGCCATTGCCTGTTATGCCGCCCTGATTGAAGCCGGGATCATTCCTGAAGAGGAGCTGGAGACCTACGGCTCGGACGACAGCCGCCTGCCAATGTCCGGTATGGCAACTTACACGCCGGGCATGGAGATCTCCGGTGGTTCGCTGGGACAGGGGTTAAGTATTGGGGTCGGCATGGCGCTGGGGCTGAAGCACAAGCAGAGCGCGGCATGGGTCGTTAACTCCATGTCGGACGGTGAGCTTGACGAAGGATCAACCTGGGAAGCGGCTATGTCTGCAGCGCACCATGGCCTGTCGAACCTGATCGTGCTGGTGGACATTAACCGCCAGCAGGCAGACGGCAATTCGCACAAGATCCTTGGCTTTGAGCCGCTGGAAGATAAATGGACCTCGTTCGGCTGGTATGTGCAGCGCGTAAATGGCAACGATGTCCCTGCGCTGGTGGCGGCGTTTGATAACGCCAGACGCTATCCGGAAAACCAGCCACGCGTCATTTTGTGCGACACGCTGATGGGCAAAGGTGTGCCTTTCCTCGAACAACGTGACAAGAACCATTTTATTCGCGTGGATGCTGACGAGTGGCAAAAGGCACTCGCCGTGCTGGATGCCAACAAACCTGAAGGAGTGCTGTAATGAGCCAGATAACGGAGAAAAAACCGCGTTTAACCACGTCGGCCATGATTGCCTCTATTGCGGAAGACGGCCAGGAGACGCGCTCTGCACCGTTCGGCCATGCGCTGGTGAAGCTGGCGGAACAGCGCCCGGAAGTTGTCGGTATGACGGCGGATTTGTCGAAATATACCGATCTGCATATCTTTGCCCAGGCGTATCCGGAACGTTTCTTCCAGATGGGAATGGCGGAGCAACTCTTGATGGGCGCGGCCGGGGGAATGGCAAAAGAGGGGTTTATTCCCTTCGCCACGACATATGCGGTCTTTGCCACCCGTCGTGCCTACGATTTTATTCATCAGGTTATCGCCGAAGAGCATCTCAACGTGAAGATATGCGCTGCACTGCCGGGGTTAACCACGGGCTACGGTCCGAGCCACCAGGCGACGGAAGATATTGCGATTATGCGCGGTATTCCGGGGATGACCATCATCGATCCCTGCGACGCGATAGACACCGAACAGGCTGTACCGGCGATCGCGGCGCACAATGGGCCGGTGTATATGCGACTGCTGCGCGGCAAGGTGCCGGTGGTGCTGGACCAGTACAATTACCAGTTTACGCTGGGCAAAGCCGCGCTGCTGGAAGAGGGGAGCGACGTTCTGATCATCGCCTCAGGGCTAATGACCATGCGCGCGCTGGAGGCAGCAAAGCAGCTGCGTAAGGATAACGTCAGCGTGGCGGTACTGCACTCGCCCACCATTAAACCGCTGGATGAGGAGACCATTCTGGCGCAGGCCGCGAAGCCGGGACGGCTGGTTATTGTGGCGGAAAACCACAGCAGCGTTGGCGGGCTGTGTGAGGCCGTCGCGTCGCTGTTAATGCGCAACCGCGTGAACGTGGATTTCGATACCGTCGCACTGCCGGATGCTTTCCTGGATGCGGGTGCGCTGCCAACCCTGCACGACCGCTACGGGATCTCAACCACCGCTATGGTGGAGAAAATCCGACGCAGGCTCTGATCGTGACGGGGCGAGCGTTCCTCGCCCCTTTCCTGCTTCAGTAACCCACCTTATACACCCGCCCGGTCTGCACCCCTTCCACGCTGCGGCGATAGGCTTGCGCCACGGTGGCGGCCGGCACGCTTTCAAAGCCCGGGAAGAAGCCGTCGTACGTTTCGACCGATTCGGTGAGGACCGTAGGGCTTATCAGGTTGATGCGGATCCCGCGCGGCAGCTCGCAGGCGGCAGCGCGAACAAACCCTTCCAGCGCGGCATTCACCGTGGTGGCATTGACGCCCTGCGCGATGGGCTCGTGCGCCACAATCCCGCTAATCAGGGTAATGGAGCCGCCATCGTTCAGGTAGTGCTGGCCGGTCAGCGCCAGGCGCACCTGTCCGAGCAATTTATCCTGTAACCCCTGATTGAAATCGCTGTCCTTCATGGTGGCGAGGGGGCCAAAGTACAACCCGCCGCTGGCGGAGACAATCGCATCCACCGGGCCAACCTTTTCAAACAGCGCCTGCACGCTCGCCTGTGACGTAATATCCACCTGCTCATCGCCCTGCGTACGGCCCACGCGGATCACTTCGTGGCGACGAGTGAGCGCCTCCGTTACTGCACGACCGACCGTACCGCTGGCACCAATAATGATGATTTTCATAGCCGACTCCTCATGTTGTGAGCCTTGATTCTTTAATAAATTAAAAGTCGGATAAACTGGGCTAAAGTTAGAAGATTGCTAACCAGAGGTTTGTAATATGGATAAGCTTCGCGGCATGGAAACCTTTATCGCCGTGGTGGAAAGCGGCAGCTTCACCGGTGCGGCGTCCCGGCTGGATATGTCGTCGGTGATGGTGGGGAAGTACATTGCGCTGCTGGAATCACAGTTTGGCACCCGTCTGCTTGAGCGCAATACGCGGCGTCAAAGCCTGACCGACGCCGGACGGGTCTATTATGACGAGGCGAAGCGGGTGCTGGAGCAGGTGTCGATTGCCGAAAACGCGGTGGAACGCCTGCGTGCCGCGCCGGCCGGCACCCTGCGCGTGACGGCACCTACGTCGTTTGGCGGCTGCGTTATCGCGCCGCTAACCGCCACCTTTTTGCAGCGCTACCCGGCAGTGCGTATCGAACTGGATCTCACTAACCGGATGGTGGATCTGGTGGAAGAGGGGGTCGATCTGGCCATTCGCATTGGTGATATTCGCAATGACGATCTGGTGGCGAAATACCTGTGCCCTTACAACATGGTGATCTGCGCGTCGCCGGATTATCTGGCGCGCCACGGTACGCCGCAAACGCCTGCCGATCTGGTGGACCATCTCTGCCTTTCCCACACGGTATGGACCGCGCGTAACGAATGGCGGTTGCCTGGTGTGGAGGGCGAAGTGCGCTGGAAGCGCGATGCCATTTTACGATGCAACGACGGCTACGGCTTACGCATGGCGGCGCGCGCCGGGGCAGGGCTGCTTCTGCAGCCGGAGGTGCTGGTGGCGGAAGAGCTGGCAAGCGGCAGGCTGGTTCGGGTTCTGGAGCCGTTTACACCCGCGCCGAGGCCGGTGCATTTACTGTGGCGTCAGGATTTACGTCCCCTCCCGAAGCTAACGGAATTTATTGCTCATATTCTGCTAAGATTGGGCACAATATAAAAAAGAAGGTAATCAAAGAATGTCTGCAAACAAACTCGCCAGCAGCGCGCAGGGCCTGCAATCTTCCGCCATCCGTGAATTATTAAAACATAGCAAAATGGCAGGCGTCATTTCGCTGGGTGGGGGTATTCCTAACCCGGCTTTGTTCGATCACGAAGGCCTGAAAATCGCCGCTGATGCCGTACTGTCGCAGCATTTTGGTGAAGCCTTCCAGTATGGTCTGACCGAGGGTGTGCCGGGACTGCGGGAAGAGATTCAGCGCATCTGCGAAGGGCGCGGGATCCGCTGCAAAGCGGATGATGTGGTCGTGACCTCCGGTTCACAACAATCCCTCGACGTGCTGGCGCGCGCGTTAATTAATCCGGGCGATACCGTCGTCGTCGAACGCCCAACCTATCTTGCCGCGCTGCAGGTCTTTGGTCTGGCGCAGGCGAATTTCGAATCCGTTGGCACCGATGGCGACGGCATGAAAGTGGATGAACTCGAAGCCCTGGTGGCAAATAAACCCATCAAAGCGGTTTATATTGTGCCGACATTTGGTAACCCGGGTGGCGTTACGCTGTCTGAGGCGCGCCGTAAACAGCTGGTGGAACTCTCGAAGCGCTATGACTTTGTGATTATCGAAGACGATCCGTACAGTGAAATCAATTACACCGACGAAGTTTTCCGCCCGTTAATTGCCCATGCCAAAGATATCGGCAACGAAGAGAACGTGGTGTATACCTCAACCTTCTCTAAAATTCTCGCGCCGGGCACCCGTGTGGGCTGGGTGCTGGTGCCGGAGTGGCTGAAGCGTGCGGTGGTGAACCTGAAGCAAACCACCGATCTGCACACCAGTACGCTGTCGCAGCTGATGACTTACGAATACCTGAAAACCGGGCGTCTGGCCGGGCAGATCAAAATGATCCGCGAAGCCTATCGTCAGAAGTACCAGACGTTCGCCAACGAACTGGAAGCCGAGCTGGGCGATGTGATGTCGTTCCACAAGCCGAAGGGCGGCATGTTCCTGTGGGCGAATATGAAAAATGGTAGTAATACCACGCGCTGGCTGGAAAAGACGTTAAGTAACGGCGTAGTATTTGTGCCGGGCGAATTTTTCTACTGCAATGAGCCAGACCATTCGACGCTGCGTATGTCGTTTGTCACGCCAACGGATGAAGAGCTGAAAGAGGCGGTTCGTCGCCTGAAAAAATCGCTGTAAAAGACCTGCGCATAATGGCGCTCCTGCCGTTATGCGCAATACGCGTTTTGTTGAGGTGTATAACCTTACCTCATCGCGCCCGCCACAGTGACGTTACTCTGTCGCATGGGCCAGCGTGCGATCTGAAGCATCGCCGCTGAGGGCCCGCGTGACTTCATGGATCCGCCAGATTTTCCCTTCACGCAGCGCGGCAAACAGGTAAACCTCGATCTCTGCCTGACGACCGCCAGGGTACGTGACCGTCACGATATGTCGGTCAGCCAGAAGTTCGTCATGACAGGCTATCTCCGCCACGGTAAAGGCGATCGTGCGAGTCTGCGAGCTGACGTGGCTCAGGTGCTGGATAAATCCCCGGTAATCAAGCGTGTGACCGTCCGTAACCTGCTGGTAATCGGGCGTAAAGACCTCTGCCGGATCGATATCGCCGTTGAATAAGCGGGTTAACAGGCACGCCATCTTTTCGCGCTGTGCGGCGTTGTCGGTATCGGCTATCAGGGATGTGATTATGCTCATTAGGGGCTCCTTATGTGGTTTAGTCGCCATTATCCTTGACAGCAGAAGACGCAGTTTCTGTAATATGCCGATGAATAACGATTTTCGGTCAAAATGATATGGTCAGTACTGAGACACTCCTTCATCCTGGCGGGTACCGAACCCCCTGGCACAGCCATCGCGCTGGCCAGCTGTGGCGCATTGCAACGGGTCTGCTGGTGATTGAGTCGCAGCGGGGGCGCTCGGTCGTACCGGCAAAACACATCGGCTGGATCCCGCCAGGTAATCAGCACGCCGCCTTTTCTGAAAGCGCGATAGAAGGCAGCGCCATCTATCTTGACCCCGCCTGCTGTTCAAGGCTTCCCGATGTGCCCGCCCTGTTCGAGCCCGACGATCTTACCCATGCACTGTTTTCCCGCTTAAGCGTTGCTGAAAGCGAGTACGATCCGCGAAAGCTCACCCTGCTGCTGGATGAGCTTGCCGTGGCACCCCAGGTGCACTTTTCTCTGCCCGTGCCGACGGATCCGCGTCTGAAGAACGTGGTCAGGCATCTGCTGCAGTTTGTCGATGATAATCAGACGGTTGAGAGCCATGCCCGCCAGGCGGGGATGAGCGTGCGTACGTTCAACCGTCGGTTTCGTGCCCAGACCGGAATGAACTTCGTTAACTGGCGGCAACTGGCGCGGGTAATGCAGGCAATGGAGTGGTTGGCCGCGGGGAAGCCGGTGGGGTGGATTGCGCTGTCCTGCGGCTACAGCAGCGTCAGCGCATTCATTGAGGTCTTCAGCGCGTGGACCGGTAAAACGCCGGGGCAGTGGGCGCTTAAAGAAGCCCCTTTTGGGCGAAGGTAATGCGCGTGGCGTCGTTGAGATCCCGCTCTTTTAACGATTCCGGATTAACCCAGGCGATATCCTGAAATTCGGCATTAAACGTGACTTCCCGGTTGGCGCATGATTTCTTCCTGAAAAAGTATTAAGTAGGTAAATGCTGTGCCGAATCAGGCAACATCCGGTTGGCCACCTTTACGCTTCGCTATGACTTCCGCAACGGTTTTTATACGGCTTAGCTCCTCTTGCGTTCTGGCGTTTGATTGTGCTTCCCAGATATCGACGTTCAGTTGTAAGTTCAACCAAAATTCAATAGTGGTATCAAAGGCTTTTGCCAATTTTATCGCCATATCGGCGGTAAGCTTGCGATTGTTATTTACCAGCGCGCTGACGGTATTGCGGTGTACATTTAGCATCTCCGCCAGATCGCTGATTTTCAGATTGAGCGGTTCAAGATACTCATATTGCAACACGTCGCCCGGCGTGGTGGGTTTGCGGAGTGCCTGTTGAAGTATCATAGGTGGTGCCTCACTTGTGTTGCGTGTACTTGTGTGGAGAGAGATAGAGATCGTCTGCTTTTCCCTCTGCCCAGCGAAATACAAGCCTGTATTGTCTGTTTACCCGGATTGAGGAATATCCCTTCAGCGGCGGATTCAATGCTTCAAACATATTGCCCGGTGGTGAACGCAAATCCCGATGCGAGATGGCTGCATTGATGAGGTCGAGCTTTCTTGCAAGAACGGTTTCCAGATTTGAAGGAATAACATTGCTCGATCTCCCGTAAAGAAAAAAATCCTCAAGCCATTGATCCCGAAAATGATTAATCATAATGCTGGTAAGCTCCAGTCCATGAAGCTGAGTGGATAATAATGCACCCCCGCACAGTGCGCAAGTGCAGTTCTGTCTGCTGTTATGTTACTAGGGGAATGGCTGAAGGGAAGTAGGATGCATGACTAAAGGTTAATTCTCCGAGGTGGATTCCACTTCTGGCGTATGGCTCTATGCCCGGCGGCGCTGCGCTTGCACGAGCCTACGGGCATGTAGGCCGGGTAAGGCGTAGCCGCCACCCGGCAATCCGGGCTCAACCCAGCAACGCGATTCCAGCCTCTGTCCTCAGCCAGCGCGGGGCTTTTAGCTGGTCGGCAAAATATCCAGTGAGTTCAAAGAGCAAATCCCCCATCACGCGTGCGGATCCGGGCGTGAGCGCGTCAGTCATCAACAGTTGGGTAATTTCCTCGCAGTAGCGGCAGAGCTGGTCGGATTCGGTGTTGAATACAGGCTCACGTTCGGGAAACCGATCGACGGTGAGACGTTCCTGTAAGTGCTCAGGGATAGGCTCCAGCAGCATTGGGCGGAGCAGGGCAAAAGTCGAGGCAAGACGACCGCAGAGGGCTATTTTTCTCGCGGGATTGGTCTCTTCCACCAGCGCTTCGCAATAGCGTTGGCAATTGTCGGCAAGATCGATGAAGTCGGTGTTGCAGTCGAAAGGGGTCGTGAAAAGTGCGTTACTGGTGGTCATGATTTTTCTCCAATCAGGTAATTAACCCGGCCGCGGAAATGCCAATTTCCGGGTGGCAGGTCTGAACGGAGTTGGCATTACCGGCTTGGAGTGTACCGGCGCGTCTTGCGACGCCCCCGCCCAGCCCACCATTGGAATGTAGCCAGACGTGCGGCGTAACAAGGACTTACGCCGTCTCCAATCATAACCGGGATGCCAATCCCGACGCCAGATTTTGCTGGCGTGGGAGGAACATACGCCCGGTTAACCATAAAAAGAAGAGGGTTATCCAGGAGAAATCCAATCCTGCGAGGCGGCTTCAGGAAATGATGTAAGGCGTTTCATCACCGCTCCCTCAGCGCTTCTTTCGCCCGGTTAAACGGCTTAATCATATAATCCAGCACCGTTTTCTCTCCGGTTTTAATATCCACCGTCGCAATCATCCCCGGCACAATTGAGAAGTGCCTGCCTGCTTTATTCACCAGGTAATCCTGGCTGGTGCGGATAAACACCCGGTAATAGAACACTTCCGGCTTGGCTTCGTCCTGGATGGTGTCCGGTGAAATCGTCTCTACCACCCCGTGCAGCCCGCCGTAAATGGCGTAGTCGTAGGCGGTGATTTTGACCAGCGCTTCCTGGTTCGGGTGGATAAAGGCGATATCGCGCGGCGAGAGGCGGGTTTCGATCAGCAGGTGATCGTCCACCGGCACGATCTCCATCAGCTCGCCGTTGGGCGGGATCACGCCGCCGATGGTGGTGACCTTGATGTTTTTCACGATCCCGCGCACCGGCGATTTCACCGTCAGGCGCGTGACGGAATCCTGACGGCCTTTCAGGATCGCCGAGACCATATCCACCTCCGCGTTGGCTTTGGAGAGCGCCTCGCGCGCCTGAACGTAATACTGCGAGCGCACGTCGGTGAGCTTCAGCTCCAGGTCACTTTTCTGCCGCTGCAGGCGCAGCACCTCTACGTGGCTGGCGGCCCCGGTTTTGACCAGCCGCTGGGTGATCGCCAGCTCCTTATTGGCGAGATCGAGCGCGGCGCGCAGCTCCCGCTGGGTATCCTCAAGTTGCGCGCGGCGGGAGTTGTAGAGCCGCGTTTCGTCGGCAATTAGCTCCGGCCATTCCTTCAGCGAAGGGGGGAATTTTAGCGGCAGATCGTTCACCTCGGCATACAGGCGCGCGCTGGAGGCCAGCGAGGCGCGATAGCGTGCCGCGCTTTCGCCGACGTTTGATTCTGAACGCGTGGGATCAAGGCGCGCCAGCACCTGTCCGGCCTGCACCTGATCGCCTTCATGAACGTTCAGCTCAGTGAGGATCCCCCCGTCCAGCGACTGTAAAACCTGCTCGCGCGAGCTGGGGATCACTTTGCCGGTACCGGTTGAGACCTCATCCAGCACGCCAAACCAGGCCCAGATCCCGAGGACGATAAACAGCAGCAGAGAGAGGATCACGATTCGTCGCGCGCCGGTGTAGCCGCTTTCAGAACCGAGCGCATTATCCAGATCGTCCATTGCCGCGGCATCACGCTGACTGATTTTCATTTTTCCACTCCCTTGCGACGGCTGCCTGCTGTTGTTGCATGCGGCTGTTGTTCAGCGCCTGCGCTTTCGGGGCATCCATCACCAGCATGCCCTCCTTGAGCACCACCACCCGCTCGACCAGTTCCAGCACCGGCACGCGATGGGTGGCGACGATCAGCGTGCGGTGGCCGAGCCAGGCGCTCAGACGCTGGATAAATTCCCGTTCGGTATGCTCATCCAGCGAGGCGGTGGGTTCGTCCATCAGGACGATATTCGGGTCGCGCAGCAGCATACGCGCCAGCAAAATAGACTGCCGCTGGCCGCCGGAGAGCCCCACGCCGTTCTCCATGATCGGATAGTCCAGCCCCTTCGGCAGCTTCTGCACAAAGCTCGCCGCGCCGGTTAACTCCAGTGCGGCGAAAATCTCGTCGTCGGTGGCGCGCGGCATGCCGAGGGTGATGTTTTCCCGCAGGGTGCCGTAAAACAGCCGTGCGTTCTGGGTCATAAAGCCGACGTTGCGCCGGACATCGGCGACGTCGAGGTGCGGCAGGCTGAGGTTGTCGAGCCGCAGCTCGCCGCCCGCCAGATCCATCCCGCCTGCCATCGCCTGCAGCAGGGTTGATTTGCCCGCGCCGTTACGCCCGAGGATCGCCACTTTCTCACCGGGCTTGATCTCCAGACGGTTGATGCGCAGCGCCATGCGCGGATCCTCCGGGTGATAGCGAAACTGCGCCTGCTCGAACAGGTAGTGACCGCGCAGCACATCCTGGCGGATCGGCGTCTCCTCGCGCTGGTTCTCGGTAGGTAACTGCATAATGCTGTCCAGCCCCTCTTTTGCCGCTTTCACCTGCTGCCAGCGGGCCAGCACGCCGCACAGCGTCGCCATGGGGGCGATCATGCGCGAGGCCAGCATCGAGGCGGCGACCACCGAACCGGTGGTCAGCGTGCCGTCGATCACCATCGGTGCGCCAACCACGATCACGGCGGCGTAAACCAGACTCTGGATGGTCATCCCCCAGCTGATCAGGTTCTGTGTCAGCTCGCGGGTGCGCAGGCCAGATTCCGCGGTGATCTGGATATAGCTGTTCCACTGCTGCAAAAAGCGGTTTTCCGCCTGCATCAGCTTGATGTCTTCCAGCCCCTGCACGCTCTCCACCAGCACCGCGTTGCGCAGGGTCGATTCATGGGCGGATTGTTTCGCCAGCTCCGCCAGCTTCTTCTGCAGCAGCAGGCCGGGCAGAACCATGATCACCGCCGCCACCGGGGCGATCCACGCCAGCTGCGGGGCGATAATCGCCAGCACCACCACAAACAGTAAGAAGAAGGGCAGATCGACAATCGTCGAGATGGTGGAGGAGGTGACCATCTCGCGGATCTGCTCCAGCTCGCGCAGCTGGGAGATAAAGCTGCCGGTAGAGCGTGGGATCGCGCTGTTGCGCAGCCGCAGGGCGTGACCGAACACGCGATCCGAAACGCGCAGATCCGAGCGTTTACCCAGCAGATCCATAATGTGCCCGCGCGCCACGCGCAACACGAAGCCAAACAGGGTGGCGATAAGCACCCCGATGGTCAATACATACAGCGTCGGGTAGGACTGGGCGGGGATCACCCGGTCGTACACCTGCATGGAAAAGACAATCCCGGAGAGCGACAGCACGTTGATAAACAGCGCGGCGAGCATCACCCAGCTGTAGGGGCGCAGGTCGCGCATCACCAGCCGGTAGAGCCAGTCCGGGCGGTATTTTGAGATATAGGCGTCCACCCGGCTGTCCTTCAGCGCTGCCAGCGGACGCAGGGCAATAACGTGGCGGATGGCGGGCAGCATCGCCGTCATCGACAAACGGTTGGTGTAGGTCTGGTCGTCAAAGAAGCTGACCTCCAGCGTATCGTCGCCGTCGAAATGTTCGATCACGCCAACCCTGCCGTCGTTTAGCGCCACCACCACCGGCAGACGCCAGCTGTTGATCGACTGCTGGCTGGCGGTAAGCAGCTGAAACGACAGCCCCGCCTCGCGGGCGAGCTGGGTGAGGGCGGGCACCATCGGTTTGCCTTTCAGCCACGGTGCGCCTGCCAGCAGCGCGCCGGGAGAGCAGGCGACGCGGTAGCGCGTGGCAATAAAGCCAAAGGCCTGCGCCCACTGGGCCAGGGCGTCATCCGTCATGGGCTCAGCTTGCGGCATATCACGCTCTTTCATGGCTGGATCTCCACGGTCTGGATGGTGCGGTTATCAAGATCGAACGCATGGCGCAGCTGCCCGGTGTTGTAGAGGCAGTTGAGCTGCAGCTGATGCAGCTGGCCAAGAGTCTGTTGCTGGGTAAAACGCGCCTGGTAGACCTCCTGCTCGGCGTTGAGCACATCGAGCAGCGGGCGTGAGCCAAGGTCAAGATACTGCTGCTGATACAGCTCGCGGGTGCGGGCGCTGAGCGCCTCCTGACGACCCTGGATCTGCAGGGTGCTGAGCAGGCTCATCACCTGACTGCGCGCCTCAAGCAGCTTCTGGCGAACCTCAAGGCGGGTGCGCTGAATGGTGGATTGCGCCGCTTCCACGGCGTGTCCGGCTGCATTACGCCGGGTGGTGAGACCGCCGCCCTGATAGAGCGGCATTTGCACTTTCACCCACGCGGAGTATTGCGTGCGATCCCGCGTTTCGTTACCCGCATAGCGGTCGTTGAGGTAGTGACGCACTTCCGGCTCCAGCGAGACGGTCGGGGTCATCTGGGCGTTGGCGTAGTCAAGGTTGGCCTGTGCGACGTTCGCCTGCGCCCAGGCCGCTAACACCGCTGGCACCAGACGATCGTCCGGTTCGGCGATATCACAGCTGCGGGCCAGCTTTTGCGGAAAATCGTTGCCCACCTCGTTGAGGGTGTTCCAGCCGAGAAAACTCATCAGCGTAGCGCGGGCGCTGTCGAGGCTGGCCTGGTACTGCATGAGCTGGGCGCGGGCCCCTTCGATACGGGCATCGGTCTGCACCACGTCAGAGAGCGAGGTGGCCCCTTCGTCGTTACGCAGTCGGGTCAGCTTGCCAATCGAGGAGAGGGCGTCGAGCTGCTCTTTGGCGGTGTCGACCATCTGCTGCCAGGTTTGCACTTCCACCATGGCGATGGCGGTATCGTGGGCGATGGTGTCGATACTCACCAGCACGTTTGCCTGCTGCTGGGCAACCCCGGCGTTTTCGGCACGCACCTGGCTTGCCACCTTGCCAAAGTCGTACAGCATCTGGGAGAGGGAGAGCACCAGCGATGGCGTGAAGCCGTTATCATCGCCGTCATGGGTATAGCCGTTGTCCATTCCGGCGTTAATCTGCGGGTAGTATTTCGATTTGGCGACGTCCACCTCTTCACTCTGTTGGTAGAGTTTTCCTACCGCTTCACTGATGGCCGGGTGCCAGGTGACGGCGCGGTTGACGGCGTCGCAAAGCTGCAGCGTGCCGGGGGCGGCGTTGCCCGCCACAGGCGCCACGCGGCCATTCAGGGAGGGGAGTTCCTGCGTTTCGCGAAGTTGTCCGGTATTAATCATCGCCGCCGGATTAGCGGAGAGTGCGGGCACAGATATCAGGCAGCACGAGAGCCACCAGTAAGGCATCATCTTTCCCATGTCATGTCCCTAATAAAAAATAAGTACAGCTTTATTGTTTATGCCCGGGCGCAGTGCGCCCGGGTCAGGTACTACAGGTGCTATCAGGTCACGATGTGTTGCTGGTTAACTAACTCGTCGTAGGTGGTCTGGACGTTATCAAGCGTCACGAGCGTGGTATTGGTATAGGTGCTTCCTGTACCGTCACGGTCGATGGAGATCACGGTACTGCCATTGCTGTTCGTCACATGCAGGTAATTACCGAGCGTTGACGCACTGCCGTTCCAGCCCACCAGCAGATCGCCGATGTCAATTTTGTCTCCCTGAGCCAGCGAGAAGTTGGTCCAGTGATCGCCGGCAGTACTGCTGACGTTACCCGCGGTGGCGTTGCCTGCGGTGCTGTTCAGCACCTGATAAATCAGCGTATCGCCGTACGCGGTGCCGGTAATGACATCGTTATGCTCAGAACTGACGAACTGCGGCGCCATATTGATGGTCAGCGTGGCAGTGTCCGTATTGCCGTTGGCATCGGTGAGGGTGTAGTTGAAGACCTCCTTCGACGTGATGGTTGAGAGCGACACCCCGCTGTTGAGGGTGTAGGTGTAGTGGCCGTCTGCGCCAATCGACAGCGTGCCGTAATGACCCGTGACGTTGACCAGCGTGCTGCCGGTGTAAGGATCCAGCGTGGTGGTGGTGCCGTCGAAGCCGGTAATGGTCACGCGGGTATCGACCGACTGCAGCTGATCCATCGCCCCGGCGGAATCCGTACCGTCGAAGATATTGCCGTCAACGGTGTGGCCGCTGGTGGAGTCGAACTGGGTCAGCGAGTAGGTGGTACCGTTCACGCTCGGGGTGATGGTGATATTGCCCACGCTCAGCCCCGGTACGCTGCCGGTATAGCTCAGCGTATAGGTCCCGGCATTCAGATCCAGCCCGGTCAGGGGCACGTCGATACTGCCGCCCAGCAGCGAGCCGCCGCTGAAGGAGCCGGTGCGGATAACACCGTTGGCATCACTGATCGTCCAGTTCACCGTCAGCCCGCCCAGCGCCAGCAGCGACGCGACGTTAAAGTGCAGCGACGCGCTATGCAGGGCGGTGTTCGGATCCACCACAAAGGTTCCGCTTCCGCTGCCCGTGGTGGTACCTAGCAACGAGGTGGTCCAGCTGGCGCTGCCGACGGTGGTGTCAGAGTAAGCCGAGGTATGGTGTACCGACGTGACACTCATCTCGGTGCTGACATCGTTCACCGCATCCATTGCCCGCGCGGTTGGGGTAATGTTGAGCGAGCCCGTATCTTTCGCGCCGTTTGGTGCCGTAATGGTATAGACGAAGGTGTCTGGCGTGCTGATATGGTCCGCACCCACGCCGCTATTCAGGGTGTAGGTGTACTGGCCGGACGAATCAATGGTCAGCGTGCCGTATTCTCCCTGAATGTCGGTTGTTCCACTGCTGTTAACCGCCACACCGTTCACTTCCGTCACCACCGTGCCATCCGGCACCGGATCGTTTGCCAGCACATCCCCCGTGGTGCTCTCCCCGGTGCTGGAGACGCTGTAGACATGATCCTGCAGCACGCTCAGGGTGTAGGCCGTCAGCGCGGTGATCCCTGCCGCCGTATTGAGCAGGAACAGATACTCCCCGGCAGGCAGGTTCAGCGTCAGCTGCGAGGAGGTGCCGCCCAGCAGCGGCGCACGCAGCCAGCCCGGCTCAACGCGCATCTGCTCGAAGGTCTGGGTCGCGTTGTTGAACTTATAGACGTACAGGTCGAACACCGATGCCAGGGCTACGCCCCCCACGGAGGCCTGAATCGTCATGGTGCGGGTTGTACCTTCCTCCACGGTGTAGATGATCGGGTTGGTCATATCGTCCAGCAGGTTCAGCCCCAGCGTGTTGCCGAGATTGATCCCCACCAGGGTAAAGCCGCTTTGCGACGATGTGCCGTTATCGATGGCCTGGACGGTGGTGTCGAAGGTCAGGGAAGCCGCGTCGTCTACGGCGACAATGCCATTCGCCACGCTGCCCGAACCGAGCGACAGCACAAGGTTCGCCGACGCGCTGACACCGTTATGGGTAATGGTGTAGGTGAAGCTCTCCGTGCGGCCAATCACCGCGGCACTGGTGTCGGTGAGGTTGTAGGTGTAGCTACCGTCGCGGTTAATGGTCAACGTACCGTACTGCCCCTGAATCACCGTGCCGTCGGCGTTAACGCTGGTGGTGACCCCCAGCGCGTTGGTCACGGCGGAGACGGTCGTACCTGCCGGGGCGTTATCGCTGCCTGCGGTAGGATCGGTATCCAGGATCACGTTACCGTCCAGGCTGGTGTCGCCCGTTACAGTCCCGGCGCTGGTCTCTTTCACCGCCACATCCAGGCTGGTGTACGAGCCGGTTGCCAGCAGGTTGGTGTTGTAGCTCAGCACGCGATACTGGCCATCAGCGAGCCCGGTCAGGTTCAGCGACACGCCGGTGGCCCCAAGGGTCAGCAGGTCGGCGAACTGCGGTTGTCCGGTATCCACGACGGTGGTCCAGGTGTTGTTGACGGTATCGAAACGCTGCACCACCAGCTCCAGGGTGTTGAGCAGCGAAAGCACCGCCCCCGTGGCGTTGGCATTGACCACAATATCCGCACTGCCGCCGCTGCCCACGTTGAACTCAACCTGGGCTGTATCGTTGCCCAGCAGGGTCAGCACGTTGCCTACGGCACCCACCAGCAGGAAGCCATAGTCGCTGTACTGGCTGTTGGTGACGGTGGCGGTGGTACTGAGATCCAGCTCTTCAACGTTATTGCTGGCAGAGAGCGGCACCACCGGCGCAAGGACCGAGCCCGGCTGCGAGGTGTTACCCGCCGCATCGGTGGCCGTGATCTGCAGCGTCTGGCCTTCGGTCTGCTTGTTGAGGAAGGTGTAGCTGTAGGCACCATTACTGTCTGCGGTGGTGGTCACCGTTGACCCGTCCGCGAGGCGGATGGTGACGGTGCTGCCCGCTTCCGCCGTACCGGTCAATACGCTGCCGTCAGCGTTAAAGGTCCCGGCAGGCGCGTTTGGCGCCGTCACGTCGACGATAACGGTTGTCGAGAGCGAGATCGGGCTGGTACCGGCTGAGTTGGTTGCCGTGGCGGTAAAGGCGTGTGAGCCCTCGCTTAATGCCGGGGTCGTAAAACTCCAGTTACCGCTGGCATCCGCCACTACCGTACCCATCGACACGCCGTTGTTATACAGCGTGACGGTGGCGTTCGGCTGTGCGGTGCCGCTCAGGGTTGGCGTGGTGTCATCGGTGGTTTTACCGTTGGTCAGCCCTCCGGTAACGCTACCGACGTTATCGTCAATGTTGGCGATAACCGGTGCGTTCGGAATATTGGTTGATGGCGCAACCACCGAGGCGCTGACGCCAGCGTTACCGGCCTTATCGGTCGCGTAGACCAGCAGGGCTTCACCGTTGGTCTGCGCCGTGGTGAGGGTAGCGCTAAAGTTGCCGTTACCGTCTGCCGTCGCGGTACCGAGCGCCGTGCCGTTACCGCTGGTGATGGTGACGGTGCTGCCCGCTTCAGCGGTACCGGTGACCTGGGTTCCGTTAGCGATCACCTGCAGGCTGGTCGGTGCGCCCGGTGCCGTCAGGTCCACCAGGATTGTGGTCACGGTCGATGGCGCGCTGGTATTGCCCGCGGCATCGGTGGCGGTGGCGGTGAAGCTGTGCGAACCTTCCGTCAGCGTGGTGGTGGTCTGCGCCAGCGTCCAGTTGCCGTTGGCATCGGCGGTGACCGTGCCGACCAGCGTGCTACCGTCGTAGATACGCACCGTCGCATTGGCTTCGGCGGTACCGCTCAACGCTGGTCGGGTGTCGTTGGTCGGGTTATTGCCCGTCACCGGCCCGGTAACGCTGCCCACGTCGTCTACAATCGCGCTGATGACCGGTGCGGCTGGCGCGGTGGCATCCACGTTGATCACATACCCGGTGGTGGGTGCGCTGGCGTTGCCCGCCGCATCGGTGGCGGTAAACGTCAGGCTGTGCTGACCATCGCTGAGCGCCGGGGATGGCGTAAAGCTCCAGTTACCGCCGGTGGCGACAACGCTGCCAATCTGCACGCCGTTATCGAAGATTTTCACCGTCGCGCCCGCTTCCGCCGTGCCGGTGAGGGTTGGCTGCGCGTCGTTGGTCAATCCGCCATTGGCGACAGGCGTGGCGGCATTCCCGACGTCATCCACAATGCTGCTCAGCACCGGCTGCGCAGGCGGCGTGGTGTCGATGGTCAGGTTGAAGGTCGCTGACGGCGCGCTGGTGTTACCTGCCGCATCCGTCGCCTGAGCCGTAAAGCTATGTGGACCGGTTGCCAGCGTGGTGGTCAGCAGAATGCTCCAGTTTCCGCTGGCATCCGCGGTACCGGTGCCCACCAACGTCGTTCCTTCATAAATGTTCACCGTGGCAAACGGCTCGCTGGTACCGACGAGACGCGGAATGGTGTCGTCGGTGCTTTGTCCGGAGCTGACAGGGCCGGTGATCGTGCCCACGTCATCAACCGCCTGGCTGATAACCGGCGCGTTAGGCGCAGTGGTATCCACCACCAGCGTAAAGTCAGGCGATGCGGGGCTGACGTTGCCCGCCGCATCGGTGGCCGTGACGGACCAGGTGTGGCTACCATTCGCCAGCGCTGTGGACGGGGTAAAGCTCCACGCGCCGCTGCCGTCAGCCTGGGCGGTGCCGACCTGCTGCCCGTCCTGATAGACAGTGATGGTCGCGTTGGCCGCGGCTGTGCCGCTAAGGGTTGGGGTGGTATCGTCCGTGCTCTGCCCGGAGGAGAGCGGTGTCTGAACGCTGCCCACGTTATCGCTCGCGGTCAAAATGGACGGCGCTGTCGGTGCGGAGGTATCCACCGTCAGGTTAATCGGTGCCGACGTGCTGCCGGTATTGCCTGCCGCATCTGTGGCGTTGAAGGTGATGGCATGTGGCCCTTCGGTGAGCGCGGTACCCGGGGTGAAGGTCCAGTTCCCCTGAGCATTGACGACCGCGGTGCCAATCTCGCTGCCATCAACAATGATGTGCACCGTGGAACCGACTTCGCCCGTGCCGTTGAAGGTGGGTTTTGTGTCGTTGGTGCTGTTGCCGCTGGTGAGCGTCCCGGTGACCGGACCGACATCGTCAATCACGCTGGTGACCACCGGCGCGGAAGGACCTGCGGAATCAACCGTGAAGACGAAGACCGGCGAGTTGGCTGAGACGTTACCGGCGGCATCGCTGGCGTTGATGCGAATGTTATAGCTGCCATCTCCCAGCGCCGGATCAGGGGTAAAGCTCCAGTTGCCGTTGCTGTCTACCGGTGCGGTACCGATCTCCACGCCATTGTTCAGGATGTGGATGGTACTGCCGACAGCGCCTGTCCCGCTGAGCGTTGGCGTGGTGTCATTGGTGACCTGGCCGGTGGTGAGATTACCGACAATCCCGCCCGCCACGTTGTCGCTGACGGTTTCCAGCACGGGAACCGCTGGCGCCGTCAGGTCAACCACCACGCTCCAGGCGTTTGACGACAGGCTGACGTTACCCTGCGGATCGGTGGCCTTGACGGTGAAGCTGTGCGACCCTTCGACGAGGGCGGTCTCAGGCGTAAAGCTCCACGCGCCGGTACCGTCCGCCGTGACGATGCCAATCTGCGTATTGCCATCAAAGATCGTCACCACGCTGTTCGCTTCCGCCGTACCGGAGAGGGTAGGCGTTGCGTCGTTGGTGGTATTGCCGCTGACCACGGTCGTGGCGGTGTTGCCGACATCATCGGTGACGTTAACAATCACCGGGGTGGTGGAGCTGGTGTCAACCACGATGGTGAAGCCTGCCGATGGCGCACTCTGGTTGCCCGCCGGATCGGTCTCACGGATGGTCAGCTCGTTGCTTCCCTCCGCCAGCGCGGATGGCGTGAAGCTCCAGTTACCCGTCTGGCCGACCACGGTGGTGCCCAGCAGGGTGCCGTTGCTGTAAATGGAGATAGTATCGCCCGCCGTGCCGCTACCGGTCAGGGTTGGGCGGTTGTCATTGGTGGTCTGCCCGTCCGTGAGTGGACCGGTGCCGGGGCCGACATCATCAATAACCGCGCCAATGGCAGGTGCGTCAGGGGCGGTGAGATCAACGGTGACGGTCGCCACCGGCGAACGTCCGCTGGTTTCGCTATTCAGCGTGGCGGTGACCTCAAAGGTGTGCGCTCCTTCACCCAGCGGCTGAGCTGGCGTATAGCTCCAGTTGCCGTTTGCATCGGCGGTTACGGTTGGCAGCAGAACCTGCACGCCATCCTGATAGACAGTGATTATGCTGCCTGGCTCTGCTGTCCCGACAAGGGTCGGCGTCGTGTCGTTAGTGGTTTTGTCTTTCACATCGCCCGTAACCGGGGCCGTATCGTCGTTGATGACCGTAATGACGGGCACGTCCGGGAGGTTCGGCTGCGTACCGGTGACGGTATAGGAGGCTTCAGGGCTGAGATTCCCTGCGGCATCCGTGGCGGTGATGGTCAGCGCTGCGCCGTCCTGCTGGGCCGGGCTGAGCGCCACGGAGAAGTTGCCGCCTGAGACTACCCCGGTACCGATCACGTTACCGCTGGCGTCTGTAACGATAATGGTGGTGCCCTCTTCGCCGGTACCGGTCAGCGGCGTCCCCTGTGCGGCCACGCTGATATTGTCCGGCGCTGCCGGAAGCACGGTATCCACCGTGACGGCAAGCGGCGCAGAGCTTCCTGAAGCGTTACCTGCCGGGTCGACCGACGAGACGGTAAAGCTGTGTGGGCCTTCCGGCAGTGTGGTGTCGGCGGTCCAGCTCCAGGTTCCATCCGGCTGGACGGTGACCTGGACTGTGGATGGCGTACCGTCCACGCTGACAATCACGGTGGAGCCCGGCTCGCCGGTACCGTTGAGGGTTGGCGTACCGTCGCGGGTATAGAGCGTCCCGTTGGTGAGCTGGCTGTCTGTAACACTGTTGATCAGCGGGATCTCAGGTGCAGTGGTATCGACGGTGACGGTAAAGACCGGGCTGAGTGCGCTGACGTTACCCGCAGCGTCGACTGCCGCAACGGTGATGTTCAGCGGGCCATCCGTCTGCGTGGGCAGGGTGAAAGACCATTCGCCGTTAGCCACAACCACGCGTCCAAGCTCGACGCCATTGTTGTAGACGATTACCGTTTCACCCGTCACACCGGTTCCACTGACGGTTGGCGTGGTATCCGTAGTAACACCGCCATTCGGCTCACCGGCGATGGCGCCAATCACCGGGGTATCCGGTGCGAGGGTATCGACGGTGATAGTGATCCCCGTAGATGGGTCAGAGACGTTACCCGCCTCGTCCGTGGCGGTAGCGGTAAATTCGTGGCTGCCCTCGTCAATGGCGCTTTCAGGACGCCAGCTCCAGTTGCCGTTGCCGTCTACCGTGACGGTACCCACGGCGGTTGGCGTGCCGCCATCAACGCTGTCGTAAATGGTAATCACATCGTTTGGCGTACCGGTGCCACTCAGTACCGGACGCGGATCGTTGATGGTTTCGCCATCGGCAACCGGACCGGTTATCTGGCTGACGCTGTCGGTAATGACCGGGACCGCTGGCGCGGCAGGCGCGTCGGTGTCGATGGTGATAGTCACCGGCTGGGACGGGGCGCTTTCGTTGCCCGCGCCGTCCTTGTTGGTGACGGTCAGGGTAATGTCATAGGTGCCGTTGGGCAGTTCGGCGGGTGGCGTCCAGCTCCAGTTGCCGTCGCCGTCCACCACGGCGTCACCGATTTTGTCGGTGCCGTTGTAAATCGTCACCGTATCGCCCGGATTACCGGTACCACTCAGCGTCGGCGTGGTATCACGGGTGGTTTCCCCCGGGTTCAGCGACGTGGGTGCTGAGCCATCCGGGTTTACGGTGATGGCTGGCGTGTCCGGTGTGGCCGGTGCGACGGTATCAATCACCAGCTCGAACGGATCAGAAATCGAGGTATTCCCGGCGGCATCTGTGGCATGGATCGTCAGCGAATGCGGGCCGTCGGTGAGCGGCGTGGTAGGGGTAAAGCTCCAGCCGCCGCTGCCGTCGAGCGTTGCGGTACCGAGCAGCGTGGTGCCGTCATACACGGTGATGACCGTGCCGTCCGGGGCGCTACCCTGAAGTAACGGCTGGGTGTCATCCGTGGTATCGCCGCTGCTGAGCGGGCCTTTAACGTCTCCGGCGTCGTCGGTGACGGTTGCCAGCGTCGCGACCGGCGGTGGGGTGGTATCAACGGTAAAGGTAAATCCACCGGATACCGGGCTGGTGTTACCGGCGACGTCGGTGGCGATCGCGGTCAGGGTATGCGTGCCGTCGCCAACCGGCGTGGTGGGCGTAAAGGTCCACGCGCCGCTGCTACCGACCACCGCGGTGCCAATATCGACGCCATCCAGACGGATGGTGATCGTTGAGCCGGGTTCACCGGTACCGTTGAGCGTCGGCGTTGCGTCATTGGTGGTGTCGTTGGCACCCACCGGGCCGGTGCCCCCAGGGACATTATCGACAAGCTGGGTGATGGCGGGCGCATCAGGCGCCGTTCCGTCAATGGTAATGGTCCAGGCGTTTGAAACGTTACCGTTGCTTGATGTCGCCGTCAGTACATGGGCACCTTCGGCCAGCGGGGTGGATGGCGTAAAGGTCCACTGGCCAGATGATGGAACAACGACCGTGCCGAGGACGTCGCCGCCGCTATGGATGGTGATGGTCGAGCCTGGCTCCGCCGTGCCGTTCAGGGTAGGGGTGCGGTCATTGGTGATCCCATTCTGGCTGATGGGGCCTGTGACGCCGGGTTGATCATCCACCACAGAGAGGATATCGGGTGTCGTGTCCGGTGCGGTGAGGGACGCCGCCGGACTCTGGTTGCCCGCCGCGTCAGTGGCTACCACCGAAAGCTGCTCGCCGTTTGTTTGTGCAGGAGAAAGGGTCGCAACAAAGTTACCGCTGCCGTCAGTGGTGGCGCGGCCAATCACGTCGCCGTTGCTGTTGGTGATGACGATTTTGCTGCCTGGCTCGGCGGTGCCGGTAACCTGGGTTCCCACCGGGTTAATGGCAATAACGGGCAGCGCCGGTGGCGTGGTATCGACGGTAAAGTTTACCGGCTGCGATTCTGCGCTCTGGTTGCCCGCCGCATCGGTTTGTTTAATGGTGATCGAGTGCGGGCCTTCCGCGAGCGGATTGTCTGGCCTGAGACTCCAGGTGCCGTTTGGCAGCACGGTGGTTTGCCCAATCAGCACACCGTTGTCATAGACCTGGATTGTGCCGCCAGGCTCTCCCCGTCCCGCCAGCAGTGGTTCAGAGGAGTCGGTGAACTGGCCTGCGGTAATTGCGCCTTTAATGGCCCCGGTCTCATCGCTCAGTACAATCGCCGTTGGCGTTGCCGGAGGGGTGAGATCCACGGTGAGGGTGAATACCGGAGAGGCGGGTCCGGTGTTGCCAGCGGCATCGGTTGCCCGAACGGTGAACTGGTGGGTGCTTTCACCCAGATTGACCGATGGCGTGAAGGTCCACGTGCCGTTGCTGCCGGTGACCGCCGTGCCAATAGCGACAGAGCCGTCATAGATGGTTACGGTGGAGCCTGGTTCGGCGGTCCCCGAGAGCTGAGGACGCGGATCGTTAGTGCTGCCTCCGCTGCTTACCGTTCCTTTGCCGGGATCAATATCG
The DNA here is from genome assembly GCF_028737495.1 of Enterobacter cloacae complex sp. 2022EL-00981. Lineage (NCBI taxonomy): Bacteria > Pseudomonadati > Pseudomonadota > Gammaproteobacteria > Enterobacterales > Enterobacteriaceae > Enterobacter > Enterobacter cloacae complex sp. 2022EL-00981. The sequence continues at coordinate 13,091 of NZ_JAQZRK010000041.1, read as the reverse complement.
TCCGTTGCGCTGCTAATGGTGGGCGCGCCGGGCGCAACCGTATCGACAACAAAACTGACGGCAGCGGATGCCGGACTGGTATTGCCTGCCGCATCGGTCGCGGTTGTGGTAATGGTGTGGCTACCGTTGGCGAGATCGGTGGTGGGGGTAAAGCTCCAGCTACCTTTAGCATCCACCGTGGTGGTGCCAATCTGCTTGCCGTTATCGTAGAGAGTGATGGTGCTGCCTGGCTCGCCGATACCGCTGAAGGTCGGGCGGGCATCATCGGTGCGCTGGCCGTTTTCCAGCGGGCCCGCTTTGTCGCCGGCATCGTCATTTACCAGCAGGATGTCCGGGGCATCCGGCGCGGTGGTGTCCGGAGCGGTTACGGTCGTGCCCGGGCTGGTATTCCCGGAGGAATCCGTCGCGGTGGCGGTAATTTGTTCGCCGTTAGTCAGCGGCGTCCCCAGGTCGATGGTAAATTTACCGTCGCTGCCGGTTTTGCCGGTGCCGATGACGTTGCCGTCGGCGTCTTTCAGCGTGATGGTACTGCCCGGTTCGGCGGTACCGGAGACGGTTTTACCATCCGGCGAGAACTGCAGGCCGGACGGCGCATTCGGCGGAGTGGTATCCGGATCGGAAGGGTTTGTCGGCGTGCCGGGGTTGCTGCCGTTGTCATCATCGTCATCCCCACCGCCGCCACCGCCGGTGCTTGCCGCCGCCGCGATGCCACCCGCGGCGACAATGCCACCCAGTACCCAGGGCCAGATGGCCGCGCCGCCTGCATCACTTCCGGATGCGGCAAGCAGGACGTCAGTGGAGGCAATAGATTCATAGGTGGCCACCCCGGCGGGGTCCTGAATCCACCACAGCGCCCCTTCACTGTCCTGCAGTACCAGCTGGCTCGCCCCTTGCGCATCGGTGACGAAGAAATTTTTAACGGTAATCACCTCGCCGGAGTGTAGCGTGATCACCAGATCGTTACCGTTGCGGGCGAAGTCAGCGACATTGGCTCGCTCTACCTTAAGCTCAACGATAGAGGAATGGCTCAGCGTAACCTGAGTGCCTTCCGTGGTGGTTTCCACACCCGTAAGTTTCGATATAACAGAGATTTGGCTCATTTAGTGAGTACTCCAGCAGAGTTATCGTTAACGGCGAGCAAGATGAGCCAACTCTGTTAAGGGTAAAGCGCGCCCCCGGCGGAGTAACTGTTATTTAAAACAGCGCTCACCGTATTTATTTTCAGCGCGAACGATGCCCGCCAGAATGCAGAGTGGCAACATCAGAGCGAATCTATTTATTTGAGAAAAACTATCAACAATGTGATTTTGTCTTTTATATAACCTTGTATTTAATAGAGGAATTAATCCGGGACGGTATGAAAATGATATGGTCAGAAAAGTCTGGATATGCAAATTAAGCTTTAGTAAACATGGCGCAAGGATGTGAAGAGGGCATTACTTTATAGATTTTGTTTATAATTTAAAATTTGTAACCCATTGATTATGTGCGATTAATTCATTTTTGATGAGTCGGTTTTTTGTGCGTTTTCGCCGCGGGAAAATAATTGGTAGGTGATAACTTTAATCGTATTCTGGCATTGATTGTTTATGGTTGCTTAATTGCGGTTTAAGATAGGGTAATATTTTTGATGTAAGATATATTATATTTATTCGCATTTTATAAATATTCTTTTACAGGGTTAAATTTTCTGCTAGCAGGCGATATTTAATAGAATGGTGAGGGGTAAAATACGCCTGGCTTTATTTGAGGCAATAAAAAAGGCCGCGCAGGCGGCCTTTTTATCGGTGTGACGGTTACTCAGTGACTTTTTTTTCCAGCTCGCTGGCACCTTCTTTGGTTTTGTTCCAGCCTTTCTCAGCACCTTCTTTGGTGGCGTCCCAACCCTTCTCGGTGCCTTCTTTGGTTTTGTGCCAGACTTTCTGTGAGTCTTCGCTGACCTTGCTACCAAAGCTTTCGCTTTTACCTTCTGCAGCATGTTTCTGTTTCAGCTTCAGCTCTTCACCTTTGTTCTGCTCTTCGTGCAGTTTTTGCTTCGCTTCGTTGGCGTTAGCGTTCGCCGCGGCGACGGTATCATCAGTTGCATGTGTGGTCGCAGCAAATACTGGAGAAGCCAGCAGAATGGCAGACAATGCGATAATTGTTTTTTTCATAATATCCTCATTTACGTTATCGGTTATGAGCGTGATTCAGCATGTCACAGACAAAGCGAAGCGGCTTTAGGAAAAAACTGTAAAAGGGTGGAGGCCATGACGGCGCTATTATCTCCGGGGCAGCCAAAATAATCATGAATGCCGCTCACTCGGCGTGAGACGGCATTTTATTAGTCACCGTGATTAAATATTTTCCAGGTCGATACCGCGCGTGTTGGGACCAAAAATACCAATGGTGAGCATAACAATCAGCATACTGATCACAATAAAGGCAATGACCGCCGTTGAGCCGCTATATTGCAGTATCAGACCGATAATTATACTGCTGAAGACGGTGGATAAACGGCTAAAGGAGTAACAAAAGCCGACCGCTCGCGCCCGGATTCGGGTGGGGAAAATCTCTGACTGATAGGAGTGGTAACTGTAAGTCAGCCAGGCATTGGACCAGGTAATAAAAAAGCCGCAGGCAATGAGCAGCAGTGGGTTGCTCTGAAACGCAAACAGCGAACCAAAGATGACCGTGGTCAGACAGGACAACACGATTTGCCATTTATTTTCCATTCGATCGGCATAGCGGCTGCAGATAAGCGCGCCAAGAGGATAGGCCAGGGTGATGAAAAAGGCGTATAACAAACTGTGCGTGACGGATGTCCCGCTGCCGGACAGCAGGGCGGGCAGCCAGTTTCCGAAGCCAAAAAAGCCAATCGCCTGAAAGATATTCATCACCACCAGCATCACAACCCGGCCACGGTAGCGCGGAGACCAGATATCTTTAAACCTGCCCTTGAGTGAAACCTGTTCGTTGTGCTGCCCGGCGCGGAGAGGGAAATCAGCCTGTTCGCCGCTGCCGCAGCGCTTTTCCATCTCCTGCATGACGGTTCTCACCTCATGAAAGCGCTTTTGCTGCAGCAGCCAGCGCGGAGATTCCGGCAGCCCCTTGCGTACCAGCCAGATAATGATGGACGCCAGCGCGCCAGCGATCACCACGAACCGCCATCCGCTCAGGCCAAACCACATCTGCGGTACCAGCCACCATGACATCAGCGCGACGGCAGGAACCGAGAGAAACTGAATGAAAAAGGCGAAAGCAAAGGCGCGGGTGCGAAGGTGAGCAGGTACCCACTCTGTCAGATAGGTATCAATGGTAACCAGTTCAACGCCGAGGCCGATGCCTACCATAAAACGAAAAAAGATCACCCATTCCGCCTGATGCTGAAACGCCATGACGAGGGAGAACAGCCCGTACCAGAGCAGGGCATACATAAAGGTCGCGCGTCGGCCAATGCGATCAGCATAGGGGCTGAGCAGGCTGGCACCGATAAAAAGCCCCAGAAAGGTCGCGGACGCAAACGCGGCCTGGTCGGCCATACCGAACACGCCCTGCTGGCCGGTGTGGAAGATGCCATCAGCAATGAGCCCGGCGCTGATGTAGCCTGTCTGAAACAGATCGTAAAGCTCAAAAAAACCGCCAAGGGACAGCAAGGCGATGAATCGCCAAAGTCCGGCGGAAGCCGGTAAGGCATCGATCCTTGCCGCAAGATCGTCCTCGCGGATGGGGTTTTGTGCCCCCCACTGTGTTCCTGAAACTATGCATTCACTCACGGTTAACCCTCTCGTAACATTCACCCTGAGTCGTTATGCTAGAGGGAAATCAGCGGATTTAAATTTTTAATTCGTATTCAGAAGCAATAAATAAAGCATAAAAAACCAGATATTTTTCTTTTAGTGCGTGGATATTCACCCTCTGAGTTAACCCATTTTTCGAAGAAAATATATTCTTGTTACGCGGTGAAAAATAGCCGTGCGGCGCTGCGGAGTTATTATCGAACCGGGGCAGAACGACAATGCTGGAAAATTTTCACTTGACGATAGCAAGGACTTTTGCCACTAATTATCGGGTGATGTTTGCTGACCTGGTGCAGATTGTAGAATGGAAAAAATCGAGAATTTAATTCCGATGGTGGTTTTCGCGCGTGTCGTCGAAACCCTGAGCTTCACCGAGGCCGCACTCTCTTTGGGAATGTCGAAGTCATCAGTTAGCCGGGATATTTCAACGCTGGAAAAACGTATTGGTGCAATGCTGCTTAAGCGCACCACCCGGAAAATAGAGATTACGGAGCTGGGGCTGAGCTACTATCAGCACTGCTTCAAAATATTGAATGAACTGCGTGCCGCAGAACGCTTTATACGGGATTATTATGAGGAGCCGGCAGGGACAATAAAAATACTTGCCCCGGTGACGTTCGGAAAAGAGTATGTTGTGCCAGCATTAAATGCGTACTTAGAACGAAATATTATGGCCAACGTCGATCTCGATTTATCGGATAAAGCGGTGGATATCAAAGAGAGCCAGTACGATCTCTCTATCATTGTGGCGCAGGACACGCCAACCCATGAGCACACCAAATTTTTATGCTCCATCCAGTGGGGGCTTTATGCCACCCCTGACTGTATCGCCCGGATGCGTCCTGTCCTGACGCCGGGCGATCTCCCGGCCCACAACTACATTCTGTTTCGCGGTGTGGCGCGTACGGTTTCGCTGCCGTTCAGAAAAGAGAAACAGAAGGTCAATATTGACGTTCATAGCCGCTTCAGAAGCAACAACAGCGTGGCGCTGATCAGCATGGCGCTTTCCGGCCTCGGCATTGCTTACTTGCCCAATTACATTGCGCGAGAAAGTCTCGCCACCGGGAAACTGGTCCGGCTTTTACCCGGCTGGCAGATGGATGAATATAAAGTGTGGCTACTGTCCAAAAATAAAAACACGATGACCTCAGGCATTAAACGCTTTAGCGACGAACTTCAGCAGCTGATCGCCGGGGCCGAGGTCAAAGCAGGCTACTGATATCCAGCTCGCCATGACGCAGGATCGAGACTTTGTCATCCAGCAAAGAGATATGCGTGGTGGCGGTACGGCTGGGGTTTTTGCAGTTGGACGGGACAACCAGATCGACACAGTCTCCCATGTCTTCCCGGGCGAGCGTAAAACTGACAAGATCGCCCTCATCCTGCGGATACCCTGCCGGGATCACCACCAGGGGCCTGCCTAAGCGGCTGATGATGGTTCGCATCTGACTGTTTTTCACGCAGACGACCGGGAGAATATCGCCTGCGCCGGGAAGAAAATCGGCGCGCTGTTTCTTTCGCAGGCTGATTTTAAGGGTGCCGGGCCAGCAGGCCCGGCTGAGCATTTCAATTTTGCTTCTTTGCCACGGGCTGACATCCACCCATTCCCATATGTCCGCCAGTTCGCAGAAGCAAAACGTCATCTCTCTGGCACAGGGCGATCTTTTTAACAGCGTCAGTTTTTCCACGGCATCCGGGCTGTAAGGATCGGCTGCCAGGGCAAAGTGGGTATCGGTAGGGATCAGGATGATCCCGCTATTACGCAATACGGTAATGGCCTTGTCTATAAATGACATGATTATCGATATCCCTGTGACGCGGTTAAACCCAAAAATTAATAGTAATCGCCGTGGCGATAGTCCCAGGTATTAAACTGGGCGGACATGAAATTAATAATTTTATTCACGTCGAGACCTTTGCGAATTAATACCGGGCAAGGGGTCACTTTTCTGGCACTACCCTGTTCAGGGACCAGTTTCCCTTCGCTGTCCACCATGGACACCATCACGCCTTGTTCATAGCGACTCTCCTGGGTTTCATCAGGCTGAATAGACTTAACGTACTCGTTGGCACAAATAATTAAGTCTGCACGCGATTCGATGCGTTCCCCAATGAATTCCACCATGCCGCGGTTGCCTTTTCCTGACGGATTCGCCGAGCTGGCAAAAGCGAATTTCTGATGATTTTCCCACAGCTCTTTAGCAATCATTTCGCCGGGTTTGCCAAATTTAATCACGAAGCAGCTGGTTTTTCTGCCGTCCATCATCAGCTCTTTGAGGCCGTTATCGGGTAATCTGGCGATGGCATCTTCTCGCCACGGTAAAATACAGCCCAGTAATACGTCTGCATCCCAGTGGGCCTGATAAAATGCCTCGATTTCCGGGTTCATCTCCGCCAGCGATTTCAGCTGTTCCATACTGCCGCACAATACCACGCCGGGTTTATTACGGTTTCGCTGTTTGGCTTCGAATTTTCTCTCCAGCCCCTCTTTATCTGAGGTCATAATGATATAACCTACTTTCGTAGGGCAAACAATCATTCCGCCTTCAGCCGATAATACGTTAATCGCTTCCGGCTGAACCTGACCATTCCACGCGACTTTCTTATTCATCATTCAATTCTCCCTGCACCGCACTGGTGTCATAAATTTAGGGAAAGGATGTCGTGTAATAAGAGGCTTCGCAATCAGCAGAGAAATTTTCACCGCATTGTTTCAGTGTTGGAACAATATCGCGTTATTCCTGGGCAATATGCCGGGTTGGTTAATTCTGTTACCGGTTTTGCTTTCAATCGGTTACCAATAGAACAACCCACCGGTAAATACCGATTTTCAAACAGAGGTTAACGCTATGAAAGTATCTATTGCAGGTTTAAGTGACTACGCTTTTCTCTCCAAAGCGAACGAATATCATAACTTTGGGGGGAATGGCGATAATGTCTCGCCCGCCTTATCTTGGGAAAATATCCCGCAGGGAACCAAAAGTTTTGCCGTAACCGCGTACGATCCTGATGCGCCAACGGGCAGCGGTTTCTGGCACTGGGTGGCGTATAACATTCCTGCCAGCCTGACCGGGCTTGCGGCAGGCGCGGGAAACCCGGCGAACACACCCGACATCAAACACGCCAGCTCCGATTTTGGTGCGCCTGGCTACGGCGGTTGCTGCCCGCCAGAGGGGGATATTCCGCACCGCTATATCTTCACCCTGCACGCCCTGAGCTGCGATGACCTGGGCGTGACGCCGGATCTGCCAAACGCGGTGATACGTTTCCTCATCAACATGCATACCCTTGAGAAAGCCAGCGTCGTCACGCTGTATAAGCGTTAATGAGGCGTGTGTGATTAACCGAATCAGAGCGGTTTTCGCCCGGTATAGCCTGCTCAAATGGGGCGTAGCGGGTGGCGTGCTGGTGGCCATTGTTCTGCTGTTTTTTGCGGGAATGGGGGTCTCCAGCAAGGAGGCCTTTATCAATGGCCGAATATCCACGGTGCTCTCCCCGCTGCCGGGACAGCTGGTGCTGGCGAAGAACATCGCGCCGGGACAGGCGGTCCGGGCCCGGCAATCGCTGGGAAATGTGGTCACCACGCAGGCGAACGACCAGATCCCCGGCCTGGTGGCCCAGCGCAGCGCGCTGGAGATCCAGCTTGCTGAACTCGACAAGCAAATTTCGGGGATCGATCAACGACTGCAGGTTTATCAGCAGCAGCGGCAGCAGTACCTCGCCGAGAGCAGGATGCAGCAGCAGTTAGGTGAGAAACAATCGGCTGCCACGTTTGTACAACTGAAGGAGGAGCTGAGCGCAATTACGGCGCAAACTGCCTTCTCCCGACAGCAGCTTCAGCGCTATGAAAATCTCTACCAGCAGCGCTTCATCAGCCGCATGGAGTATGAAGAGCGTAAGAACAACACCCGGGTGTTGCAGGCCAGCCAGGAGGCGAAAGCGGCCGAGCTCCGTCAGCGTTTACTGGACGTGAATGCCGCCAAATCCGGTCTTCAGCTGACAGGGCCAAGAACGCTGGATGCGCCACAGCAGAATCAGCGCGATATGTCGCTCACTATCGAGAATATGCAGCAGGAGAAGCTACAGCTGATTGCCCGCAAGCAGGCGACGACGCAAAGCATTCAGGAAGTCGCTGCGCTCCTTCACTCCCGTCAGCAGGCGGCGCTCAACAGCAGCACGGACGGCGTGATCTGGGACGTGACGGAGGAGAGTGGTGCGAGCGTCCAGAACGGCACCCCGATTGTGCGTATTCTGGATTGCCGCACTCGCTGGGTAGAGGCGTTTTTTGATGAGGCTGACGCCGGCAGTCTGCGCCCGGGGATGGCGGTAACGGTGCGTCTGACCACCGCATCCGCCACGCGCTGGAAAGGAACGATAAGAACCCTCCGCGCAGGGAGTGGACGCGTGGCGGTCGGGGAGAGGGACGTACAGCCCCCGCCTGAAATCGCGCGCCGGCAGTTGCCCGTGAAAGTGCTGACTGCACATATCGATATCGACTGGAAAGACGTGCCGGATCCCGCCAGTTTCTGCCTCGCGGGCCGTAGCGTAACCGTCAACATTTAAACAGGAAAAGAGATGCAGCATATACATAATACGGTCGCCGCCCTGAAGCGCGGCGAGGTGGTTCTGGTTCCCACGGACACGAATTACGCCCTGGCGGCAGACCCGTGGAATATTGACGCCTGCCAGAAAATTTACGATCTCAAAAAACGCGAACGACAGAAACCGCTGACGCTTTTCGTAGCGGAACCGGCGCAGGCATGGGATTACATCGCCGTCGATAAGGTCCAGCACCGCGCTGCGCTCGACAAACTGATTGGTGCCATGCCCGGCGCGCTGAATGTGGTGGTTCCTGCATCGGACAATGTGCCGCAGAACCCCTATCTGAAGCCGGACTCCATCTCTCTGGTGTGCAATCATCAGAGCGTGTTGCGAGAGGTGATTGCGCTGTTTGGCCGTCCGCTGGGGATGAGTTCTGCCAATCTTTCCGGCGTGGAGTCTGACTGCCTGATCGACATTGATGCCGCCCGCCAGACGTTTGGCGACCGTGTGGGCTATATTCTGCCCGCAGCCCAGCGTCCGGTGACAACGGTCTCCAGCACCATCGTCTCGTTACTGGAGAAGGAGATTAAAATCCTTCGTGCGGGAGATATGGATATTATGGCGATGCTGGCGTCATGACGACGCGCCGGTTACATCCCGGGTCTGGCAACCATGGCCTGTTCCTGGCCTACCGTATTATTTCCCGTTGCTATTTCCATCTTCCCGTCTTGCTGCTCTATTTCTGGACAATAGACATGGGGATGTACCGGATTATTTTCCTGCTGGCGCTGTATGGATTGACCAGCACCTTCAGCAGCGGCATACCCGGCTGGCTGCTGCGCTTCTTGTCACCCAGACAGACGGTGATTACAGGCGAACTGATGAAGGCGCTGGGAATGGCGCTGATGCTCTGGAGCACCCGGCAAAGTGAGGTCAGCCTCCCTCTGCTGGTGGTGTCGCAGCTGCTTGGCGGCGCGGGATTTACCATTGCGCTGACCACGGATGCGGCCCTGCTGCGCCAGCTCACCGCAGGCGATCAGCACCGGTTTATGCAGATCCAGACCACGTCGCAAAGCGGGATGTTTATTGCCACCCTGATCGCCGGATCGCTGGGGAGTATTCTGTTTGACTATAACCCCCAGTGGCCGTTTATCGCCGCCATTGTGGTGAGCGTTATCTCCTCCGGATGCGTGGCGTTGATTCGCGTGCAGGAGGCAGAGCCCGAACCTGCCCGGCCTGTTGAGCGGGTCTCTTTTTCGCCCAGAGGCGACCAGCTCTTCTGGATGCTGTTCTATTCCATTTCACGCGCTTTTACGCTGGCGCCGTTCATCGGCTTTATCCCGTTCTACTTTATTATGGTGAATGTCGACCCGCTGCTTTTCGGTGCCGTACTGAGCTGCTTTACGCTCTCGTCCTGGGGGGCGATCAAAATAGCCGGGCCGTTTATCGCACGGTTTGGGGTAACGGCGTTACTGGCGACGACAAGCCTTTTTATGACGGCGGCGCTGGGGCTTTTTGCCAGCAATGAATGGCTTGCAGCGAGAGGCATGGACTATTTTGTCTCCGGGCTGCTGGCGCTGGTGCTGCTGGGGTTTGGCTCCGGGACGATCCGGCCCGTCACGCTTGCTAACCTCGATCTCTCTGCCAATACCCCGGATGAACGTATGCGCGTGTTCGGGCGCATGGAGCGTGATTTCGGGCTGGCCAATGCCTTTTTACTGGCCGTTGGGGCGTGGCTGCTGGTGAGCCGGGACTTTTCCACGCTGATGCTGATCTTCTGCCTGATCTATATTCTGGTGGTATGCATATCTGCACTGCTTTACTTAAAGAATTTGCGCAGCGGGGAGCACAGTTCCACCTGAGGAACAATTCATACGCAAAATGAAACTAATCTGACGAATAACGGATTCCCGTTGAAAGCCCCTCCTCTGTACGGTGTAATTTCCCCATCAGATAAAGAGGAGAGAAAAATGAATATTCACGAAACTGATGATTATGCGTCGGTAAATATAAAGCCGGGGATGACGTTAACCGAAAAAATAATCGCCAGAGCCAGCAATAGATCGCATGTTTCACCGGGTGAAGTGCTTTTCGTGAATGTTGATGTATTAATGTCCCACGATCCCTGCACGCCTGGCGTCGCCAGCGTATTTAAAAAAGAATTTGGTGAAGAGGCAAAAGTCTGGAACCCGGATCGCTTTATTATGATCCCTGACCACTTTGTTTATTCCGCCGACCCGCAGGCGAATCAAAATATTCGGGTAATGCGGGAATTCGCAAAAGCGCAAAATATTACCCATTTTTATGATGTGGGCACCCCGGACTATAAAGGCGTGTGTCATATCGGCCTGGCGGAAGGGGGACACACCCGGCCGGGAGAGGTGTTGTTGGGGACCGATTCTCACACCGTGACCGCCGGGGCCTTTGGCACCTTCGCCATTGGCGTGGGGATCACCGACGGGGCGTACGCCCTGGGTACGGGGGAGCTCCCGTTGATGGTTCCCGCCACCATAAAAGTGAATTACTACGGTAAAAAAGCGAAAAGCGTTCAGGCGAAAGATTTAATTCTGGTGTTAATGAAAGAGCTGGGCGTGGAAGGGGCGACCTATAATGCCATCGAATTTACCGGCAACGTCATCGATGAATTATCGGTCGAAGAGCGAATGACGATGTGCAATATGGTTGTGGAGTGCGGGGCTAAAAACGGCATTATGGTGCCAAACCAGGCCACGCTGGATTACCTGGCGACCAGAACCACCGTCCCGTTTTCCGTGGTGACGCCTGATGAAAACGCGCATTACGTCCGCACGATTGATATTGACGTCTCGGCATTAACCAGCGTGATTGCGCGGCCACACTCCCCGGATAATGTGGTGGCAGTGACACAACTGGAAAATATTGCCATTTCGCAAGCCTATATTGGCTCCTGCACGGGCGGTAAAACGGATGATTTTATCGCTGCTGCGGAAATACTGTGGCAGCGCAAGGTGGCCATCCCAACCTACGCCGTTCCCGCGACCAAAGAGGTTTTTCATAATCTGATCACCACCCAGGTGAAGGGCCGATCCGTGTATGAAATTCTGACCCGGGCTGGCGTTAAATTATCTTCTGAACCCGGCTGCGCGGCTTGCTGTGGCGGGCCAGCGGACACCTTTGGGAGAGTCAGGGATCCGATAAGCGTGATTTCCACCACCAACCGTAACTTTGTGGGGCGGATGGGAAACAAAGGCGCGATGATTTATCTGGCCTCACCTTATGCAGTGGCTGCTGCGGCAGTGACCGGTTTTATTACTAATCCAGAACGGTACTTAACTAATGACTATTAATAACGTAATGCGCGGTACAGTTTATGTGTTAGGCGACAATATCGATACCGACCAGATATTAACGGCTGAATATTTGAAAATTAACCCGGCCTCTGCCGAGGGGCGTGAAGAGCTGGCAACGCTCGCCATGTGCGGACTGCCGGAAGGGGCGCTGCCGTTTATCAATCCGCAGACGCAGCGAGCCGGTTATGACTTTATTGTGGCCGGGAAAAATTTCGGCTGTGGCTCATCGCGCGAGCATGCGGTGGTGGCTCTGGGGGCATCCGGCGTGAAGGCCGTCGTCGCCCAGTCGTTCGCCCGCATATTTTTCCGTAACTGTGTATCCACGGGGCAAATCATGCCCGTCACGCTGAATGAAGGCTGTGATATCCGTGCGCTGAAAACGGGGGATACCATTGAAATCGATTTAGACGCTCATCAGATTGGTACTGCTGATGGGATTCGGAAAACCGCTCCGGTAGGGGAACTTGCGAACATCGTCGCCGCCGGTGGCTTGTTCGCTTACGCAAGGCAAACAGGAAAGATTTAATCCAATACAACCATAAGACTCAAAACAAGACGCCTTACTTTCTCAGGGTGCAGCGTCTGTTTTGAGCGTACATAAGGCAATCAAACTATGATCACCCAGCTAGAGTTTAACGATCTTCAAAAAGATGAGCTATCAAAACTTATCAGCCGTGTCACCATCAGCCCTTATACAGACTACAAACTCTTCAAGCAGTCCATCACCGAACTCATTGAAAATGGTCTGGTGCCCACTTTTTTTGTTCAGGCCTGCGAGCGCGTCAGGCAAGAGCGCAAGGATCAAGGCATTAACGCGCATTTATTAAAAAACGTACCACTCGACACCATCATTCCAGAATTTGATCAGTCCAATCCCGTTAATGATAAGTACGCCAAAAAGCTCACCTTTGTAGGAGAGGCGCTGCTGGAGCTGTTCGCACAGCTCACCGACTCCCCATTACTGGCCTACCGTACGCGCAACAACGGTGATTTTTTCCATGATGTTTATGCCGACAAAAAATACAGCAACACTCAAACGCAAAAAACGGATGGCGAACTTTATTACCACAACGATCGCACCGCTCACCCGGTACGCGCTGATTTTCTCAGCTTATTAGGCATGCGTTGCAGCGAAGAAAACCTGATTTTTACCGGCTACCTGGACGGTAAAGCGATTCTGGATAATTTGAAGGCTGAATCCCAGGAGTGGTTACGAAAGCCACTTTTTATTACCCCTTTTGATGAATACTCTCGCGACTCGAACGCCAGCCAGATTGATTCTGAACTGCATCCGATCCTGGAGAATATTCATACTTGAATCGCCACGGATAATCTAGACACTTCCGAGCCGTTGATAATACTGGTTTTCATATTCTGTCGGTGACATCTGTTCGCTAGAACCATGCCGACGCTTACTGTTATAAAACATTTCGATGTAATC
>NZ_JAQZRK010000040.1:0-42283 GCF_028737495.1 Enterobacter cloacae complex sp. 2022EL-00981 | reverse complement strand
GATTACATCGAAATGTTTTATAACAGTAAGCGTCGGCATGGTTCTAGCGAACAGATGTCACCGACAGAATATGAAAACCAGTATTATCAACGGCTCGGAAGTGTCTAGATTATCCGTGGCGATTCACCGGGGCAAACAGGCCGATCAGGAACGACATAAGAAAGTTCTGTATTACCGACAGGTCAAGAAACTGAGCATAAGAGAAACTGCTGAAGCCACCAGTTACAGTACATCTCAGGTCTGCAGGGTTCAGGCCCTGTTCAGGCCTGAAAATTAAGCACATTTTCTGAGGCTGGAAATCAACTCATGCTGACAGCCTGAGCCTGTTGGCATGGTAAGCAATGTGCTCACCAATAAAGCTGGAAATGAAATAATAGCTGTGGTCGTATCCAGTATGATATCGGAACGACGCATTGAGGTTCATCTCATTGCATACTCTCTCAAGGATTTTGGTGCGCAGTTGCTCTTCATAAAAGGCGTCACTCAGCCCCTGATCAATGAAGATTTCTGGTAATTTTTCACCCTGTAAAATGAGGCTGACTGGATCGTAGGCTTCCCACGTTTTTCTGTTTTCACCCAGGTAAGCGCTAAATGCCTGTTGCCCCCATGGCACCTGAGAAGGCGATACTATCGGGGAAAATGCTGATACGCTCACATATTCACCAGGATTTCGCAGAGCCAGCACCAGAGCACCCAGCCCTCCCATAGAATGACCGGATATAGATTTTCTTGCCGTTGCAGGAAAATGATTCATGACGACATCCGGAAGCTCTCTGAGAATATAGTCATACATCCTGTAATGAACATTCCACGGCTGTTCCGTCGCGTTCAGATAAAAACCGGCCCCCTGGCCAAGATCGTAACTGTCGGCATCCGGGACATTATTACCCCGGGGACTGGTATCCGGGACAACAACGATGACGTTATGCCGGGCTGCATAATGCTGCATACCTGATTTGGTGATGAAATTCTGCTCAGTACAGGTCAGGCCCGACAACCAGTATAGTACCGGCAGTTTTTCTGTTACTGCTTTGGGAGGAAGATACACACCGAAATTCATTTCACAATTAAGGGATTGTGAATAATGCCGGTACACGTTTTGCCAGCCGCCAGAGCTGGCATGCTGCTCAATGAGTTCCATCAGCCGTTATCTCATGGTTATTTCCCCTGACCGAAGCCAGGGGAAGTATCTTTAAATCCGGACGTCAGATAAACGTATACGCCGTGATTTTGTTACCCGCCGGATCCCGCAGGTAGGCAGCATAGGCCCCGGGAAGGTGACCACGCGGGCCAGGTTGACCTTCATCAGCTCCACCGGCGGCAAGGCCGGCAGCATGGAAAGCATCAACCTCTTCCGGGGTGGCAGCAGCGAAGCCGACAGTCACCCCGTTAGCGGAAGGTGCTTCACCGTTGCCCGGACGGGCAATGATAAATGCCGGCTTTTCGCGGCCATAGAGTACCCAGCCGTTGCCAAACGGGCCGAGGTTATTGATACCAAGCGTGCCCAGGACGACATCGTAAAATGCGGAGGATTTCTCGACATCGGCTGCGCCAATGAACACATGAGAAAAGATGCCGTCACCAGAAATTACCGGAGTTGTCATTTTCCACTTCCTTCAGTTTGAGTTGATTAAAATTCTGATGGGATCAGTAATGAATCACTGTCCGGATAGATTTGCCTTCATGCATAAGCTCGAAGGCGTCATTGATTTCATCCAGTGTCATCGTATGGGTTACAAATGGCTCAAGGTCAATATCCCCCTTCATGGCATCCTCGACCATACCGGGGAGCTGAGTGCGGCCTTTTACTCCGCCAAACGCGGAACCTTTCCATACGCGCCCGGTGACCAGCTGGAAAGGACGGGTGGAAATCTCCTGTCCGGCCCCTGCGACACCAATGACAACGGACTGCCCCCACCCACGGTGAGCACTTTCCAGCGCTGCACGCATGACGTTAACGTTACCGATACATTCAAAGGTATGGTCAATACCCCACTTGTTGATATCCAGCAGAACATCTTTAATCGGTTTGTCATAATCATTCGGGTTAATGCAGTCAGTGGCCCCGAACTGACGGGCCAGGTCAAATTTTGTCGGATTAGTATCGATAGCGATAATACGTCCCGCTTTTGCCTGACGGGCCCCCTGTACCGCAGCCAGACCAATTGCCCCCAGACCAAAAATGGCAACTGAATCGCCCGGCTGCACTTTAGCCGTGTTATGGACGGCGCCAATACCGGTAGTCACGCCACAACCCAACAGGCAGACGTGTTCATGGTTCGCCTCCGGGTTAATTTTTGCCAGAGAAACCTCGGCCACAACGGTGTATTCACTGAATGTGGAACATCCCATGTAGTGGTAAAGAGGCTGACCGTTGTATGAAAAGCGAGTGGTCCCGTCAGGCATCAGTCCTTTGCCCTGAGTCTCGCGAACCGATACACAGAGGTTCGTTTTACCGGACTGGCAGAATTCACACTCCCCGCATTCAGCGGTGTAGAGCGGAATAACATGGTCACCCGGCTTCACACTGGTGACGCCTTCACCAACTTCAACGACGATACCGGCTCCCTCGTGGCCGAGAACCACCGGGAAAACGCCCTCAGGGTCATTCCCTGAGAGGGTAAAGGCATCGGTATGGCAGACACCTGTGTGGGTGTTTTTAATCAGCACCTCGCCTTTTTTAGGCGGAGCAACATCAATTTCAACAATCTCCAGGGGCTTCCCTGGTGCAAATGCA
Source organism: Enterobacter cloacae complex sp. 2022EL-00981 (assembly GCF_028737495.1). Taxonomy (NCBI): domain Bacteria; kingdom Pseudomonadati; phylum Pseudomonadota; class Gammaproteobacteria; order Enterobacterales; family Enterobacteriaceae; genus Enterobacter; species Enterobacter cloacae complex sp. 2022EL-00981. The sequence goes on along the minus strand of NZ_JAQZRK010000040.1, from coordinate 39,546 downwards.
ACAGCGGCACGTGATTTCATACGTAATATATCCTCAATGTAATAATGGCCTCACCTATTTAAGATAGGCACGAACCAGCTCAATCGTATCGTCAACTGATTTACTGACTTCATGACTGTAGCTGTCATTCTGGTCAAAGGTTTCCCGTATGTGGCTCTCCAGCACCTCTGCCATCAGTCCGTTAGCGGCGCCCCGGACGGCGGCGATTTGCTGGAGAACGGAACGGCATTCAGCGCCACTTTCAAGTGCTCTTTCCAGAGCATCAATCTGACCCCGGATACGGCGAACCCGGGTTAGGACCTTTTTTTTCTCTTCAGGAGTACTGGGCATTGCTTACCTCACTGCTCTGTATTTCTTATACTATAGGGGAGTATTACATTAAGATCAACACATACCCCACTATAGTATAATAAATATATCAGAGCACCGGTAATGACTCCAACTTACTGATAGTGTTTTATGTTCAGATAATGCCCGATGACTTTGTCATGCAGCTCCACCGATTTTGAGAAAGACAGTGACTTCCTGCCCAGCCTTGCCAGATGCTGCCTCAGATTCAGGTTATGCCGCTCAATGCGCTGCGTATATCGCTTGCTGATAACGTGCAGTTCTCCCTTCAGGCGTGATTCATAAAGCGGCCAGCCATCCGTCATCCATACCACGACCTCAAAGGCCGACAGCAGGCCCAGAAGACGCTCCAGCGTGACCAACGTGCGTTCACCGAATACGTGCGCCACAACCGTCCTCCGTATCCTGTCATACGCGTAAAACAACCAGCGCTGGCGTGATTTAGCGCCGACGTAACCCCACTGTTCGTCCATTTCCGCGCAAACAATAACGTCACTGCCCGGTTGTATGCGTGAGTTTACCGACTGCGGCCTGAGTTTTTTAAGTGTCGTAAAATCGTGTTGAGGCCAACGCCCATAATGCGTGCACTGGCGCGACATCCGACGCCATTCATGGCCATATCAATAATTTTCTGGTGTGTACCGGGCTGAGAGGCGATGTAAGTGAACTGTAGCTGCCATGTTTTACGGCAGTGAGAGCAGAGATAGCGCTGATGTCCGGCAGTACTTTTACCGTTACGCACCACGCCTTCAGTAGCTGAACAGGAGGGACAGCTGATAGAAACAGAAGCCACTGGAGCACCTCAAAAACACCATCATACACTAAATCAGTAAGTTGGCACCCTTACCCTGTATAGGTACTCTCTGTTTTTCGTGGCCTGCCTCGCCCACGAATTTCGCCAGTCATGACTTTGCTCCTGCATTTTATTAACGGAAAAGAATAAGTGATTTTGCGCGGAGGCTTCAATCAGTTTATCCCCGGCGGTGACGAGGTGGCCACCTATGCCGACTGGACAGGGGACTGACTATTGCCATAACGCCATCGCAGGTTGCTTCAGTAAACCTGCTAATCCCGTACAATGGCGAATTCGCTATATCCGCTTCTCGCACTTAGCTGCCATAAATCGGCCAGGCAATCACAGGTCATTTCTGTCTCGCAAAGAAGGTGCCGTTTCTGCTTTGCGTTGACACCCCTAAATATTAGAATTAAAAGGAGAGAGTTACTGGAAAAAGGCAGCGGAGGCAGTGACAATCGTGGCTTGAAGCCACTACTCGATGGATGCGGACATGTAGTTGGCGTCATTCGACAAAACTAGCAAACTTCTAATAGTCACCATTTCTCCCGTCTGGCGGGAGTGCTGTCAAATGCCCCCCTCATCTCTGTGTGGGAAATGAAGGGTGAAGGGGAAATAGATGACAGCGTTATTTCTACGCCCAGAATACTGAATACCTTGTACAGACGATCAATACTGGCGCTAGCAGGGTTTGCTTCCAGGCGGGCATAGGTTTGCTGCGTTACGCCAAGCCTCTCAGACACATCTTTTTGCGTGAAGCCCTTGATTTTGCGAAACCCGATTAGCACAGGTCTGAGCTGGTTCAGCGTTTTTATCGGGAACTGATTATTCATAAGTGACCTGCCTCGCAGACTGAGTAGGGAGTACCGCCCTGTAATACAGCAGGTAAGGTGTATTTTGTGTTATACAGACTATAGGCTGTAAAACCTTTATTGAAAAGATGCTGATGTTCCAGGGGCATGCCGAGCATGGACGATTTTCTGCGGGGCGGTATTTCGCTACGGGGGAGATTGCGTTCGGGCAATGTACCGGTGTAAAAAACGTCAATTTTTCAAAACCGCTGTTATCGGGATAAGCTGAAAACTCCGAAGGCAGACACAGCCACGAATAATGTCAGACTTAAGCTCTGTAGCTGTCTTCTTTTGCCTGTAAATAACGTCTAGTTTGACTCTGATGAAGGCTGTACCAGGCAGAGAACATGTCACTCTCGGGGCCGGATGATAAAATGTGTTCAACTGGCTGGGCAGGGTAATAGCGAAGAACGTTCTCTGAAATTCGATTCAGCTCAGCGTAACGTGCGCTGTAGGTATGTATAATCCATTGCATCAATTTTGCATCCGTATTATTCGCAGATTACACACAAGAAGCTTAACAATGGCTGAAAGAGTGAGCAGGGATATGTAACAAAAACAAGGGCTTCAAGATGAACTGGATAAAACCGGAGCAGAGCAAGCCCTGTTCCGGTTTGTCAGGCTTTGGAATTTCTTCCAGGCCCCTGCAGCTAGTCACAACAAACACATTAATGTTTTCATTGCTTCAATTCAATATTATTGTGTGAAAGGGATTCCATCGAAATCGGCTTATGCATGCTTAAAACTAAACTGCCCCGGCTGCAGTCATTTGGTTGCTGTGGGCTCTGTACTGTGTCTAATAGTGAAAGAATCTTACGTTATAACGAAGGAAATTGCTGAATGACTCTACGATTGCAGACGGAATCACCCGCTGACCAGGATATGTTTAGAGGCAGCAGTCATGAAAAAGTTGCAGAGAATGTGGCTCAGATCATCAGGACACCTGATGTCAATATTATTGGTCTGGAAGGTGAGCTGGGTTCAGGTAAGTCAACAATATTGAAGTTCCTGCAGAAAAAGCTTAAAGATGATTTTACGTTCATTAACTTTGATGCAGAACGTTACCATCATGGCTCAACTAAAAAAGCGCTTATCGATGTCATCCACCACGGGGTCAGCCTACAATGTCCGGGCTCCCGGGATGTGTTGGATAAGTATAAAAATCTGGCTCTGGGTAACATCGTTGAATACGACAAGAGGGTCAGCAGCAGGCTAAGCTGGTTGACCGTCGTTTTTATTTTACTGTCATTGCTTTCCGTGCAGATGCTTCGTTATGTGCTAACAGACCTTAATCAATATTTTACTAACAAGGAGTCATTATTAGGGTGGCTTTTTTATGTTGAGGTGGCCGCGTTTCTTTCTCCTGCCATTATGGTCGCAGGACTGGCATGCCTGCAGAACATGGAATGGTACAGAAAGAAAGGGTATTCGAGTATTGGTGATTTGTTCAAACGCAACAGTACTGACAGGATTGAAGAGACTTGGCTAGTTAATAAGGAGGTCGGAGCTATTGAGCCGGCTGAAGCTCTGCAGGGATTTACCTCCAAAGAGGTCATTTCCCATGGAGATCGCTTCATCCTTATCATTGATAATCTGGACCGAATCAGTGCAGACAAAGTGAAAGAGCTCTGGAGTGATATGGAGCTTATTGCCGGAGCCACTCATGAACACTTCAGGATAGTGGTGCCCTATTCGGCAAGACAGGTTTCAGCCTCACTTTCTGTGGCGGGTTTCAGCGGGCGTGAGTTTATTGCAAAGCGGATTCCTGTAAGTTTTCAGGTTCCTCCTCTTATTTCGGCAGGATGGCAGGAAGCGTTAAGGCAGTACTGGAAAGAAACAGTAAATGAGGATGCAGGGATAGCGTGCCGGGAAGCAACGGTGTTGCTTGAGCGCTGGAAACCCTCTGAGTATCCTCGTATCACACCGCGATTAATGAAGAAGTTTGTTAATGATATTCATATTCTGAACCTTACCGTTCCTGCAACAGAAGATCATCGCCATATTCTTATTGCTCTCTACTTACTGGTGGTCAGATACGGGGAGCGAGATATTAAAGTATTACTTCGCGATCCCAAAGCTAGTCAGACCGAACCCGGTATTGCTCCGGATGATTTTGACGAGATGCTCTCGCTAACTTATCAACAAATATCCCGAATTTTTAATAACGATACAGAAAGATGGAGCGAATTTCTGATGAGCATCCACTATCAGTCCACGGTGGAGCTTGCCAGGAGCGAGTTGCTTGATACGCCTCTTAAAGACGCGATTGGTGCTATAAATATCCCACGGCTTGAAGAACTGACGGCCTTGTGGGGTTTCGCTGAAGCATGGCAGCGAGTGGCACCACATATTCAGATGCGAGACTGGCTGGTTTCTTATAGCCGGATGGATGAGAAGTGTCAGGCTCTCGCCGAACCGCAACTCAAAGTCGCAGTGCAAATGCTGAATCAGAGTTATGCTGTTTCACTCAGAGAAAAGAATGATGAAGGTTTCGTATTGAGTCTGCAGAAACTGATGGCTGACGGGCGGATAAGCCTAGAGCCTTTCGTCGAAAGGCAAATATCGTTTATTGTGAGTAAACTTGATGAAATTCAGGATTCAGAAAAATTGGAGGCTGAATCCACGAAGACGTTGCTGCAGGAAGCTGATTCATACTCTGTTCTGGCCGGTGAATCACTACTGAATAAAATGGAGAATTTTGTAGATGGCGTATTTTATGTGGAATACCTTGTCAATAATGAAGAGACCTTGTCAAACCTGAAAATTGGCACACTAGATATCGGAAATCACGGTCGGGAGGAGATGTTACGCTATGGAGCTGAGCAACCTCAGATAGACCTTTTTAATCCGGGAATTATCCGGCATATCAATATTGCATCGAAGGCGGTACAGAACGTAATTGGAAAGAATGATGGTACAGGTGGGGCTCAGGTTAGCTCTGCAATAATGACGCTTAAAAATCGTCAGGTTGTTGAGGACGTTATCCATTTCAGAAAAATTGTTCTGAGCCCGGACTGGAATAATAATGTTTTAAATCAATATTATCTTAATAATACGGCGACGAGGAATCTCTTCCCTGCGGAATTTGCTGCACAGGCTGTTGCTCACATGGTGCTCCATGGTAACTATGCCGGTATCGAGTCGTACAGTGAACATATTGGTGAGGAACGGTTTGACCTGGCTTTGGCTGCATATCTTCGTTATCTACGTACTGCCGAGAGTATCTTTATAGCACTTAAGGATAAAAATGTTCTGCCGTACATCAAAAATGCTGTTGGCAGGATTGTTGATTTAGGTCTTCTGGTGAATATACCTGTCCTGAGCTTTGTTAAAGGTCAGTATGACGTCATCAAAGAAGCTACAAATGCAACCTCTCTTTTAATATTTGTGCGAGAGCGTCAAAAAGCACTGTCAGAGAAAATAATTGAGTCTGATGTGAATGCTATGGGTCCAGTATTTCTCCATGACGTATATCAGTCAGGTGAGCAGTTTGATATTTTGAAGAAAAAGCTGAACGCCCTGGCATGTGGAGTATTTAGTTCTTCTGAAAGGCTTATTGAGTGTTTTACGGTTCTTCCTGTGAACATGCGCTTTATCCTTGAACAAATGCAACTTCAGGGGCAGCATATCCGGATGGAAGGTAGTGTGGGTATCTTTGCATCATGGTTCCGTGATGCAGAGCCAGACGTTGTCACAAATGCCGAGAACATTCATTTTCTGTGGTCTTGCCTCGACGATACCCAGAGAGAGACTGTACTTGATGAGTTGCACGATGTCTTACTTGAAAGACATATTCGTATTGACAGCCGTATTGCGATTATTACCCGTTTTCATAATGAGTTGTCGTTTATTGAACCTGAGAAGGCCGTTGAACGCAGGGCTATTGCGGCGCTGTTTAGCGCTTCTGTTGATAATGTATTATTGTCTCAATGGCTTGACCGTCAGACGTTTTCATTTTCATCATGGTCTCCGGAGGACGCCCGTACGGCAACGAGTTGTATAATGAATAACTCGGAGATTTTTCCTCTCATCTGCAGGAATTCACAGTATATTAAAAACAGAATGTTACCAGAGAAAGCGGACGTTACAGAAGATAGTGATACGTTTCCGGACTGAGTTCGTTCTTTAAATCCTATACCTGAAGACCACAGCGGTGGTCTTTGGGAGTTTTTTTATTGCCTGATATACATTAAGCATGTTATATCTTGCTAAGAAATAATCATTCAGGGATTAATCATAACTACTGAAGTTATGTTGTGTTCTTTTCTTTTAAAAATAAATTATTCAGATTTATTTTCTATTGATTTAATGAGGTAGGGAATGACAGAAAGTGCTTTGCTTTTGCGAGAGGCATTTAATGAATCGGTTAACTATATGACATGGTCTTTTTATTCACTGATAACTGCTTACGTTTCGATGGCTTTTTATGATAGAGTTGAGGTTAAGACCCGAATAAATAATTATCTGAATAAGTTACTTTTCGTGATTGCTATGTCCGTTTTTATCCCAAATATGTACTTTGTTTCAATGGTGTTCAGTCAGAAGTTAGGCACCGCAGCTGGCGTTGCGTCATTCATTATTGGGCTACTTTTCATGATGTTAAACTCGGCACCTGTAATTACTGGTATCGTACAGCAGCGCAAAGATTGAGTTTTATGAGTATAGTCAGTTGGGTTTTCATCTGTTTTATCAGACTTAGAAAAATGAAATCTTTCAATTCATTGATTTTAAACGCAAAAAAATTTCTAAATGATCAGAATTATAGGGTGCTCGCTCTGCTCCATTACCGAGCACGAGGGGCGCATTATTCAGAGCCGTTCTGAAGATTCGATCATCAACGAGATCGAAGCCATTCGCGATACCGTGCCTGGCTTTACCGGGGTGATCTCCGACCTCGGCGGCCCAACGGCCAATATGTACATGCTGCGCTGTAAATCGCCGCGCGCGGAGCAAACCTGCCGCCGTCTCTCCTGTGTCTATCCAAGCATTTGCGAACATATGGACACCAACCACGAGCCGACGATCAACCTCTATCGCCGCGCGCGTGATTTGAAGGGCATCAAGAAAATCCTGATTGCCTCCGGGGTACGTTACGACATCGCTGTGGAAGATCCGCCCTACATCAAAGAGCTGGCGACGCACCACGTCGGTGGCTATCTGAAGATTGCGCCGGAGCACACCGAAGAAGGCCCGCTGTCGAAAATGATGAAGCCGGGGATGGGCAGCTACGATCGCTTTAAACAGCTGTTCGATACCTACTCAAAGCAGGCAGGGAAAGAGCAGTACCTGATCCCGTACTTCATCTCCGCCCACCCGGGTACGCGCGATGAAGACATGGTGAACCTGGCGCTGTGGCTGAAACAGCGTCGCTTCCGTCTGGATCAGGTGCAGAACTTCTATCCGTCACCGCTCGCCAACTCCACAACCATGTACTACACCGGCAAAAACCCGCTGAGTAAAATTGGTTACAAGAGTGAAGATGTGGTGGTGCCGAAAGGGGATAAACAGCGTCGTCTGCACAAAGCGCTGCTGCGCTACCACGATCCGGCTAACTGGCCGCTGATCCGCCAGGCGCTGGAAGAGATGGGGAAAAAGCATCTGATTGGCTCGCGTCGCGACTGTCTGGTGCCGGCACCAACGCTGGATGAGATGCGCGAAGCGCGTCGCCAGAACCGCCATACGCGCCCGGCGCTGACCAAGCATACGCCAATTGTGCATCAGCGTTCGAACGGTAGCGCGGGAACGAAAAAGAATGTGAAACGTAAGAGCGGCTAGTCTCATTGCCCGGTGGCGCTTCGCTTACCGGGCCTACAACTCAGATCGTAGGCCGGGTAAGGCGCAGCCGCCACCCGGCTTTTTACTACCCGCCAAACTGATCCGGATCGGGCCCTAAACGCTTGCCCTGATCCAGTTTCGCAATCTCGCCCAGCTCATCTTTATCCAGGCGGAAATCCCAGACGTCGAAGTTTTCGGCGATGCGCGATGGCGTGACCGATTTCGGGATCACCACCAGGCCGTTGTCCAGATGCCAGCGAATAACAATCTGCGCCGGAGTTTTGCCATATTTATCCGCCAGATCGCGAATAATTTTCTGGTCGAATACCCCTTCACCGCCCTGAGCCAGCGGGCTCCAGGACTCGGTCTGGATTTTGTGCGTGGCGTTCCAGGCGTGAAGCTGGCGCTGCTGCATCAGCGGGTGCAGTTCAATCTGATTAATCACCGGCACAACGCCCGTTTCGTCAATCAGACGCTGCAGGTGATGAACCTGGAAGTTACAGACGCCGATGCTTTTCACCAGCCCCTCTTTTTGCAGTTCAATCATCCCTTTCCAGGCATCAACATAATGGTCGATAGCCGGAACCGGCCAGTGCATCAGATACAGATCGACGAAATCGAGCTGGAGTTTATCCAGGCTCTCCTGCAGCGCTTCGCGCGGGCGCTTTTGGTCGTCGTTCCACAGTTTGGTGGTGATAAAAAGGTCGTCGCGGGACATACCGGCGCTGGCCAGTGCTTTCCCCACGCCGTCCTCGTTTTTGTAGGCGGCGGCGGTATCAATGGACCGATAGCCGACTTCCAGTGCTTTATGAATGGCGGAGACGACCTCGTCGTTACCGGCTTTCCATACACCTAGCCCCAACTGGGGCATCACGTTGCCGTCCTGCAGCTTGATTACGGTTTGGTTTGCCATTTTTCCTCCTTCAGGTGCGCATCGCCGGAGGGGGACTCCGGCGATGGGGTGTGCATTAAGTCTGGACGAAATGTCAAAAAACGAAAGGCAGGATGCCAAAAACGCTTAGCGCGCCGCCTCGTAGATACTACGGCTAACGTCCAGCGTAATGTCGCCGTGTTCGCCCAGCTGAGTCATGCCGTGTTCTTCAAGTTTAGCCAGCAGGGCAGGGATAGAGCTGCCATCCAGACCATAGCCGGACAGACGCGTCGGCACGCCCAGGCCTTCAAAGAAGTTGCGGGTCGCTTCGATTGCCGCATCGATACGCGCGTCGTCAGAACCTTCGGTGATGTTCCAGACGCGTTCCGCGTACTGCAGCAGTTTGGCGCGTTTGGTATCACGTTTTTCGTTCCACAGGGCCGGCAGAACCACCGCCAGCGTCTGGGCGTGATCCAGACCGTGCATCGCCGTCAGTTCATGGCCCAGCATGTGGGTTGCCCAGTCCTGCGGCACGCCTGCGCCAATCAGGCCGTTCAGCGCCTGCGTTGCAGCCCACATCACGTTGGCACGCACGTCGTAGTTTTCTGGCTCTTTCAGCGCCTTCGGACCCTCTTCGACCAGCGTCAGCAGAATGCCTTCCGCAAAACGATCCTGAATTTTGGCATCCACCGGATTAGTCACGTACTGCTCAACGGTGTGAACAAAGGCGTCGACCACGCCGTTCGCGACCTGACGCGCGGGCAGGGTGTAGGTGTACACCGGATCGAGGATCGCGAATACGGGCTGAACGTGCTCGTTCATAAAGGCCTGTTTGTCTCCGGTGGTTTTACGGGAGATCACCGCGCCTTTGTTGGATTCAGAACCGGTGGCTGGCAGGGTCAGCACGGAGCCCATCGGGATCGCGCTTTTAATGTCGCTGCCGCGGGTTTCCAGGATATGCCATGGGTCGATACCGTCGGCGTAGTGTGCTGCCGCGGCGATGAACTTCGTGCCGTCCAGCACGGAACCCCCGCCGACAGCCAGCAGGAAGGTGATGTTTTCTTCGCGGGCGATTTTCACCGCGTTCATCAGCGTTTCATAAGAAGGGTTTGGCTCGATACCGCCAAACTCGCGTACGTCCAGACCTTCCAGTGCGCTGTAAACCTGATCCAGCACGCCGGTTTTTTTCACGCTGCCGCCACCGTAGGTGATCAGCACGCGGGCGTCAGCGGGGATCTGTGCACGCAGATCGGCGATAGCGCCTTTACCAAACAGGATGCGGGTTGGGGTGTGGAGATTAAAATTATTCATGGCTCGTTCCCTATCGTGGGTGAAAAATCGTGGCGGCGCGGATGGCTACCTGATGCTGCACATTGTGGCTGCCCGGGGATATCCTCTCAATGCACATTCCTGCCGATGTCTTGCCCATTTCTACAGAGCACTGGAGAAACGTCAGGAAAATGCGCAGACTGTGAGGGTCGCAAACCGTACCCGGAGTAACGCTAAATGAACCGTGAAGCCATCTGTCTTCAGCTCACTTCGCAGATTAAGAGACTGATTGATAAGCAAAATAACCCAGGCGAACTGCTGCCGGATATTCGCCTGCTCTACGGGACGCAGCCGGGAACGCGGACGCCGGTGATGTATCAGCCGGGCATCGTTTTTCTCTTTTCCGGCCATAAAATTGGTTATATCAATGAACGCGTGTTCCGTTATGACACCAATGAATATCTGCTGCTGACAGTACCTTTACCCTTCGAATGTGAAACCTTCGCGACAGAGGAGGTACCGCTGGCGGGGATCCGCGTAAATGTCGATATTCTTCAGCTTCAGGAGCTGCTGATGGACATTGGCGAAGACGAGCTTTTCCAGCCGTCGATGGCGGCGAGCGGCATTAACTCAGCCACGCTGTCAGAGGAGATCCTCTGTGCCATTGAGCGTCTGCTGGACGTGATGGAGAGACCGCTGGATGCGCGTATTCTGGGTAAGCAAATCATCCGCGAAATTCTCTATCATGTGCTGCTGGGGCCGGGTGGCGGGGCACTATTGGCGCTGGTCAGTCGGCAGACCCACTTCAGCCTGATAAGCCGCGTACTCAAGCGCATCGAAAGCCAGTACACGGAAAACCTCAGCGTTGACCAGCTGGCGGCGGAAGCGAACATGAGCGTCTCGGCGTTTCACCACAACTTTAAGTCGGTGACCAGCACCTCGCCGCTGCAATACCTCAAAACCTACCGTCTGCATAAGGCGCGGATGCTGATGATCCACGACGGCATGAAGGCCAGCGCGGCGGCGATGCGGGTCGGATATGAGAGTGCGTCGCAGTTTAGTCGGGAGTTTAAGCGCTACTTCGGCGTCACGCCGGGGGAAGATGCGTCACGCATCCGAACCATGCAGGGAGTCTGACGGCAAACGTAGGCCGGGTAAGCGATAGCGCCACCCGGCTTTTATTTATGCACTGCAGTACTTCTTCTTAATCACCACCGCAATCGTTCCCACCAGTCCAGCCACCAGCAGGAACATCGGCAGCACCATCAGGAAGGTCATTACCTGGTCTTCATGGTGCTTCACAAACGGGATCATGTTCAGCGCATAGCCGAGAGTGGTAACGACACCCACCCATAACAACGCGCTCAGCCAGTTGAAGAACTGGAAGCGGCGGTTCGACAGGCCGGAAATGCCTGCCATGGTGGGCAGCAGGGTGCGAACAAAGGCCAGAAAACGCCCGGCCAGCAAGGCCAGCAGGCCATGCCTGTCAAACATGCAGGTCGCACGCTGATGGTATTTATGCGGTAGCTGCGCCAGCCAGCTCTTCACGACGCGCGTATTGCCGAGCCAGCGGCCCTGCAGATAGCTCAGCCAGCAGCCCAGGCTTGCCGCGGAGGTGAGGATCACCATGGTCGGCGCGAAGTCCATGACACCTTTACCGATTAACGCCCCCGCAAGCAAAAGGAGGCTATCACCGGGTAAAAATGAGGCTGGCAGTAATCCATTTTCCAGAAACAGGGTCGCGAACATCACGAAATAGACGATACCTACAACGTGAGGATCGGTCAGTGCGGCGAAGTCGTGTTGCCAGAGCGCCGCGATAATATCTTGAATAACAGCCATGGACTTTCCTGTGGAACAACAGATATAGCACTATTGTACTCCCTTATTTGCCCGATGGGGTTGATCGCGGGCGCAACTAATGCAGACTTTTCTGGTGGCGGTGTCCACAAAAGCATCCATGGAGTACATGTTTGCCAGCACTCTACACGATACGCGCAAACCCTGCTGCTAAATCGGCAATTAAATCGTCCGCGTTTTCTAAACCGATATGCAAGCGAATCAGGGTGCCGCTGAAGTCCACTTCACCGCCAGGGCGCAGGGCCGCAATCTGCTCCGGCTGATTAGGCAGGATCAGGGATTCAAACCCGCCCCAGGAGTAGGCCATGCTGAAGAGGGTAAAATTATCCAGATAGCTTGCCAGCTCGTCATTATTCAGCCGTTTTTTTAGAACGAATGAGAACAAACCGCTGCTGCCCGTAAAGTCTCGTTGCCAGAATTCATGCCCTTTACTGCCCGGCAGTGCCGGATGGTTGACGCGCTCAACCTGCGGGTGCTGCGCCAGCCACTCAGCTATCTTCAGGCTGCTTTCGTGATGCTGACGCAGGCGCACCCCCAGCGTGCGAATGCCGCGGCTGGTCATGTAGGCGGTATCGGCATCGACCATCTGCCCCATCAGGTAGGCATTTTCCCGCAGCTGATCCCAGCAGCGGGCGTTAGAAACGGCCGTGCCGATCATCCCGTCTGAGTGGCCAATCAGATATTTGGTCGCCGCCTGAATGGAGATATCAATGTCGAATTCCAGCGCTTTAAACAGCACGCCTGCCGCCCAGGTGTTGTCGATCATGATAATCGCCTCTGGCGCTTTGCTGCGCACGGCTTTCACGATGGCCGGCACGTCGTGTACTTCCATGGTGATCGAACCCGGAGATTCCAGGAACACGATGCGCGTGTTGGGCTGAATAAGCTCTGCGATGCCTTCGCCAATCAGCGGATCGAACCAGCCCGTGGTTACGCCGAGTCGGGAGAGGATTTTGGTGCAGAAATCCTGGCTCGGTTCATAGGCGGTGTTGGTCATCAGAATATGGTCGCCCTGTTCCACGAACGCCAGAATGGTGTTGGCGACTGCCGCCGCACCGCACGGAAACAGCGCGCAGCCTGCGCCGCCTTCCAGCTCGCACATGGCTTCCTGCAGTGAGAAGTGGGTTAGCGTGCCACGACGTCCGTAAAACAGTCCGCCTTTGGCGCGGTTACGCGTGGCGATTTTTTTGTCCTCTACGGTATCAAACACCAGCGAGGAGGCCCGTTGGATCACGCTGTTCACCGAACCCTGAGTATATTTCTTGCTGCGCCCGGCCTGTACCAGCGTGGTATCAAGATGCTTCTTGGTCATGTTCGCTAACCCTGTTTTTATACGTCTGGACGTCCAGACTACCACGAAAGTGAAAATCTACACCCGGATGCTTATCGAATAAGCAGAAAATATTAGCAAAAAACCGCATAAGAAATTTTTACTGCGTAAGCGCAAGGAATATGAGCGAAAATTGCGGCACTATGTAAATAGTAATGAGAACGACTATCAATTCGACGATGTTTTGATATTATTACGTTCAGATTTTGTGATTTGCGTCCTGGAGATACAGAGTGGGTAATAATTTGATGCAGACGGATCTCTCCGTTTGGGGCATGTATCATCATGCTGACATCGTGGTTAAGATTGTGATGATCGGCCTGATTCTGGCGTCCGTGATCACGTGGGCTATCTTCTTTGGCAAGAGCGCCGAGCTGATTTCTCAGAAGCGCCGCCTCAAGCGTGAGCAACAGCAGCTGGCTGAAGCCCGCTCTCTGGATCAGGCGTCTGATATGACCTCATCCTTCCACGCGAAAAGCCTGACCACCCTGTTAGTTAACGAAGCGCAAAACGAGCTGGAACTCTCCGCAGGCAGTGAAGATAACGAAGGTATTAAAGAACGTACCGGCTTCCGTCTGGAGCGTCGCGTCGCCGCCGTGGGCCGTCATATGGGCCGGGGCAATGGATATCTGGCGACCATCGGGGCCATCTCGCCGTTCGTGGGGCTGTTCGGTACGGTCTGGGGCATCATGAACAGCTTTATCGGGATTGCGCAAACCCAAACGACGAACCTGGCGGTAGTTGCACCGGGTATCGCCGAAGCGCTGCTGGCGACCGCTATCGGTCTGGTTGCGGCGATCCCTGCGGTGGTTATCTATAACGTCTTCGCGCGCATGATTGGTAGCTATAAAGCCACCCTCGGTGACGTCGCCGCGCAGGTTCTGCTGCTGCAAAGCCGCGATCTTGATCTGAATGCCAGTGCCGCTAAACCGGTGCACGCGGCCTCCAAACTGCGCGTAGGTTAATGAATTATGGCAATGCGTCTTAATGAAAATATGGACGATAACGGCGAAATGCATGAAATCAACGTGACGCCGTTTATCGACGTTATGCTGGTTCTGCTGATTATCTTCATGGTTGCTGCGCCGCTGGCGACGGTCGACGTGAAGGTAAACCTGCCGGCCTCGTCCAGCCAGCCGCAGCCGCGCCCGGAAAAGCCCATCTATCTGTCGGTGAAAGCAGATAAATCGATGTTCCTTGGGAACGACCCGGTGACGGCTGACTCTGTCATCCCGGCGCTGGATCAGCTCACTGGCGGTAAGAAAGACACGACGGTCTTCTTCCGTGCGGATAAAACCGTTGATTACGAGACCATGATGAAGGTCATGGATACGCTGCATCAGGCGGGTTATCTGAAGATTGGGCTGGTCGGCGAAGAGAAAGCGGCCGCGAAATAACGAAGAAGCTGGCGAAAGCCGGCTTTTTTTATGCCTGTCGGGTTATTCGTGTTTGTTATCCGTCGACGCGGGAGAGAGGGCTGCCAGCGCGTCCTCGTCAAGCGCGACGCTGGTGACGTTTGAGGTACGATACTCGCCGTCGGACAGTTTGCGCGTCAGGCGCAGGGTTGCGGTTTCTCTGGCCAGCAGATACTGATAATTGGCCTCCAGACGCCCCAGAAGCTTCTCTTTCAGCTCGGGCCGTTGTTCGATGATGGCATTCATCACGGCGCCGTAAATCTCTTCCTTGACCTGTAAGGGATAAATCTCGCGGCGGTTCTGCCATTTCAGGCGCACCAGCGTCGCCGGAATGGAAACCAGATCCTGGGTAATACGCGTCATCTCGGCGTTTTTGGTGTTACGCAAAGCCTCGAGATTTTGCTTTAAGATAAATTCGTCACTTTTTTTCTCATCTAAAGTCAAATAGACATCGTTATCTTTAACGTCTTTCACATTAATCTTCCCCCAGGTTATAAAAAATTGGGTTGTTTTTTTCTCGCGTAATTAGATTAAGCCAAATTTCATTGCCCGCTTCATTTATTTCTTTGGTCTTTTCGGCCATTATTTGACTTAGTTTCTGGGCATCTATTTCGCCTTCTGCCTGCAGGTCATTCAACAGGTGGACAAAGGCTTCAATTTTGATGGCGCGAAATAAGCGATCCTTTATATGACGATCGTGCTCTTCCAGCAACATATTACGTGATTTGCCGCTACGGGAAACACCAATTAATATGTCAGGCTCAAAATCAGCGAGCTTTCTTTTTCCCTGAGTGAAATTAGCCTCTTTTTCTGCTTCCGTCGGTTGCTGTTCCACAGGCGTGATGTGGTACTTAGCCGGGACGAGATAGTCGGGCAACATTTTTTAATTTCCTTTAATTTCAACAAGGTGGGGAAGGTAAAGGCGTGAGATTCGTTGACAATATCATGAGGCAATTTTAAAATCAAAAAAAATGGAGCCAACCCATGAACAGCATATTTTTTACGGTCATTACATTACTATTACTGACCGCTGGTGTTCTTTTATTGATGCAGGAGTTCAATAAAACGAAAGAGTCGAAAGACACCAGTGAAACCCCACAGCCTGAACTGATGACTAAAGAGGAAGGTGAAGACCATTTCTCTGTTTTGATGAACTCGGTGACGCCGGTTTGGTACTGGCGGGTGAACCATGAATATATCGACTTTTTGCACGCGACAATAAAGCGGATGAAAATGTCGGAAATTAATGACACGCCGGGCCTGTTTGAAGCGCAGCGTCGCTGCAGTGACCTGAATTCAGCGGTCTATAAATATTACGACAATATCAAAAAGCGCTGTCTGAATGGTGAGAAGGTCTCGTATTCCGATTTAGACGTATTAAACCTGCGTCAGTGCTTTCGCGAGTTCAGCCTGGAAGCCTATCCGGAACTGGTGGTGCTGGTCTGGCCGGAGTATGCGCGCCCTGAGGTGGATCCTGACAACGTGTAATGGTTAGTTGTTGCAAACAGTCAGCGCCGTTGCGATATACTGAGTGCTGGTTTCGTTTGCAGACAGGACTTTATGGAACGCTTCTTTGAAAACGCTATGTACGCCTCGCGCTGGATACTGGCACCCGTCTATTTTGGCCTTTCGCTGGCGCTGATTGCGCTCACGATTAAGTTCTTCCAGGAAATCTTGCATGTTCTGCCGAACATCTTTTCCATTGCCGAAGCAGATTTGATTCTGGTTCTGCTGTCACTGGTGGATATGACGCTGGTAGGGGGCTTACTGGTGATGGTGATGTTCTCTGGCTATGAGAATTTTGTCTCCCAGCTTGATATCGACGCGCGTAAAGAAAAGCTGAGCTGGCTGGGCAAAATGGATGCCACGTCGCTGAAGAATAAAGTGGCCGCCTCGATTGTGGCGATCTCCTCCATTCACCTGTTACGCGTGTTCATGGACGCAAAGAATGTCCCGGACAACAAACTGATGTGGTATGTCATTATCCATCTCACGTTTGTGCTTTCGGCGTTTGTGATGGGGTATCTGGATAAGATCAGCAAGAAGTAATTTCCTTCTTAACCACCCTCTCCCTGTGGGAGAGGGCAACAGACCGCACTATTTATCCGACGACGCCTGCCACAGATTCAACTCTCCATCCGCAACATGCTTATCAATGCGTATCAGCTCCTCTTCGCTAAAGCGCAGGTTTTTCAGCGCCTGAACGTTCTCTTCCAGCTGTTCCGGGCGGCTCGCGCCAATCAGCACGGACGTTACGCGCTCATCTTTCAGCAGCCAGCTTAGCGCCATCTGCGCCATTGTCTGACCACGTGCCTGTGCCATCTCATTGAGCAAGCGCAGACTGTTCAGATTGGCTTCGGTCAGCATCTTCTGCGTCAGCCCGCGCACTTTATTCCCCTCGCGCTGCATCCGCGAACCTTCAGGAATACCGTTGAGGTATTTTCCGGTCAGCAACCCCTGCGCCAGTGGGGTAAACGCAATACAGCCAGTACCGTTTTGCTTTAGCGTCTCCAGCAGGCCGGTTTTATCCACCCAGCGATTAAGCAGGTTGTACGACGGCTGATGGATGAGCAGTGGAATTTTCCATTCGCGAAGCAGGTCAGCCATTTTCTGCGTGCGCGCCGTTGAATAGGACGAAATTCCGACATACAGCGCTTTACCGCTCTGCACCGCATGGGCCAGCGCGGCAGCGGTCTCTTCCATCGGCGTGTTCTCATCCACGCGATGGGAATAGAAAATATCCACATATTCCAGACCCATACGCTTCAGGCTCTGGTCGAGGCTGGCGAGCAGATATTTGCGCGAGCCGCCCGAGCCATACGGTCCCGGCCACATGTCGTAACCCGCTTTGGTGGAGATAATCAGCTCGTCGCGACAGGCGGCAAAATCCTCCCGCAGCAGGCGACCAAAGTTCTCTTCCGCGCTCCCCGCAGGCGGGCCGTAGTTATTGGCAAGATCGAAATGGGTTATACCGAGGTCGAAGGCTTTACGCAGCAGCGCACGCTGGATGTCGAGCGGCTGAACGTGGCCGAAACTGTGCCAAAGGCCGAGCGACAGCGCAGGCAGGCGCAGCCCGCTTTTGCCACAGTAGCGGTACTGCATATTTTCATAACGGCCGGGGTTAGGGTGCCAGGACATGATGTCTCCTTTCTTATCGATGAATTTTCGAAACAGCGTTTTCATTCTTTGATTATCAAACCATAAATCTGCTCGTGAAGCGATGTCGCGGCGGGAAAGGCCTCTAAGCGTTAATCGGTGCTGTGGTACCTGTGAAGCCACGCTAACGAAAAATAGTTACAAAAGGTTATAATTTCCGCGGTTCCTGCCGATAACGAGAGTAGTACTCGCCTCTGGGCGAACTCACCCTCACGGCAAGGAACACTTATGAACATGCTCCGTAATTTCACGATCCGTTTCGTCATGCTGACGATCCTGGGGATCTTTTGTTTAATGTGGGCAGGCGTTGGACTCTACAGCACCTGGTCCCTCTCTCGCGTTTCGGATGGCAATGAAGTCGATCGCCAGCTGGTGAAACAGATGACCATACTCAGCCAGGGCAACGATCAGTATTTCCGCTTCGTTACCCGACTGAGCCGCGCGATGGAAGTCAAAGCCGCCGGCGGTACGCCGGATCTGGCCTCCGCCCAGCAGGCGCTGGATAACATGGGCAAAAAACTGGCCGAGATGAAAGCGATCTCTCCGGGTCCGATGGATGAACAGGTCTCCTCCCGGGTGATCGGCACCTGGCAGGCGCTGCTCGAGCAGGGCGTTACGCCACAAATGCAGCAGGCGAAGCTGGGCGCGCTGGATGGTTATCGCCAGCAGGCTAATAACGTCACGCCACAGCTGAGCCGTGCGTTTGGTGCGGCCGCTGAGGAGTTCAATAACGCCGCTGCGAAGACCCTCGACAGTACCCGCGTAGTGGTGGATGGCCTGACCAGCATGACCCGCACGGTGATTATTGCCGCCACCGTGATTGGTCTGCTGATCCTGCTCTTTAGCGACCGTTACCTGGTGGCGATGCTGGTGAAACCGCTGGACCGAATTCGTCAGCAGTTCCGCCAGATTGCGCAGGGCGATCTCAGCCAGCCCATTGAACCGTTTGGTCGTAACTGTGTGGGGCAGCTGGTGCCGTTGCTGAGTGCCATGCAGGACAGCCTGCGCGAGGCGGTCAGCACGATCCGCGCGGGCAGTGAAAATATCTGGCGCGGGGCGACCGAGATCTCCAGCGGTAACAACGATCTCTCCTCCCGTACCGAAGAGCAGGCTGCCGCGCTGGAAGAGACAGCAGCCAGCATGGAGCAACTCACTGCCACCGTGAAGCTGAACGCCGAAAGCGCACGTCAGGCAAGCCAGCTGGCGGATGTGGCATCGACCACGGCCAGCCGCGGTGGCTCGCTGGTGGAGGAGGTGGTGACCACCATGAGCGGTATTTCCGACAGCTCGAAGAAAATTGCTGAAATCACCACCGTGATTAACAGTATCGCCTTCCAGACCAATATTCTGGCGCTCAACGCAGCAGTGGAAGCGGCGCGAGCGGGTGAGCAAGGCCGTGGCTTTGCCGTGGTGGCAGGTGAGGTGCGTAATCTGGCCAGCCGCAGCGCCAACGCGGCGAAAGAGATTGAAGGGCTGATTGCCGATTCCGTCGCTCGCGTCGAGCAGGGGGCTCAACTGGTGAACGACACGGGGACCACCATGGAAGCGATTCTGCGCGATGTAACGGAAGTGACCACCATCATGAAGCAGATTGCGTCAGCCTCTGAGGAGCAAAGCAAAGGCATTTCCCAGGTCGGGGTTGCCATTACGCAGATGGACGGTGTAACCCAGCAAAATGCCTCGCTGGTGGAGCAGGTCTCCGCCGCGGCAGCGGCACTTGAGCGGCAGACCGAAGAGCTTCAGCGTTCGGTGCAGAAGTTCCGTCTCACGGCATAATGTTGCGGTTGGTTGCCTGACCAGAGAAAACAAGAAACCCAGCGTAAGCGCTGGGTTCAGGCTGCTGATATCGTGCGAGATGTGCCCCTCGCCCGGCGGCGCTACGCTTGCACGGGCCTACAACGAACAGTGCCAATTTATTGATATTGTTGTCGATTGTAGGCCGGGTCAGCGTAGCGCCACCCGGCAAAACAGGCGGTTCATTTTTTGATAGCGGGGTTTGTCATTAAACTCAACCTACCGGCTCGAAAAGCAGAACCACGGCGGTTATCAGTGCGTCGCTTCACCAATCAGCGCGCCTGAACCCGCACCGACAGCGGCACCTTTCAGCACGCTGTTGCCCGTCACGGCAGCGGCACCTGCACCAACAACAGCGCCCACGGCACCGCCTTTACGTGCGGCTTTACCTTTGTCACCGTTTTTGAACATCGCACCCGTGCCTGCACCCACGACCGCGCCGCCTACGGTGGATTTCAGATCTTTACCTGTGGCCGCCCCAATCGCCGCGCCTGCTACCGCACCGGCGGCGGTTTTATCCATCGCCATACCTGAGGTAGAAAAAAGGAGGATGCTGATCACCAGCGCTGTATTGATTGCTTTCATAACAAATCCTTTGTGACTGCTGTCGGTTGTAACGTCGCTTCTCGCCGTCTGGCTGGAGAAAAACGTCCGCATAGTGCCAGTAATACCGGCCCAACCCTTAAGCTAATCATGCCCTGGGCAAGGATTTGCCTGGCCGGGCGGTTACCCGCCCGGCCGTGCATCACGCCTGACGCTTGTCTTCGGTTTTGGTCTCGAAGTCGCTCGCCGCGTGGCGTTCGTGGAGTTGCTCGTTAAGCTCACCGTTGGTGCGATTCACAATCCGTCCGCGCTTCACGGCAGGGCGGTTCGCTACGTCTTTTGCCCAGCGCTGGACGTTGGTGTACTTCTCTGCGTCCAGGAACTCGGCGGCGTTGTAGACGCTGCCCAGCGCCACGCAGCCAAACCACGGCCAGACCGCCATATCGGCGATGGTGTATTCTTCACCCGCCACGTAACGGCCGCGGGCGAGCTGTTTATCCAGTACGTCGAACAGGCGCTTGGCTTCCATCGTGAAGCGGTCAATCGCGTACTCGATCTTCACCGGCGCATAGTTGTAGAAATGGCCGAAACCGCCACCGAGGAACGGGGCCGCGCCCTGCAGCCAGAACAGCCAGTTCAGGGTTTCCGTGCGGCCAGCCGGATCTTTGGGCAGGAAATGCCCGAACTTCTCTGCCAGATAGAGCAGGATGTTTCCGGATTCAAATACGCGCGTTGGCGGGGTGGTGGAGTGGTCACGAAGCGCCGGTATTTTCGAGTTCGGGTTCACCTCAACAAAGCCACTGGAGAACTGATCGCCTTCACCGATGCGGATCAGCCACGCGTCGTACTCCGCGCCCGTTACGCCCAGCGCCAGCAGCTCTTCGAGCATGATCGTCACTTTCTGGCCGTTCGGCGTGCCCAGGGAGTAAAGCTGCAGCGGGTGCGAACCGACGGGCAGATCTTTCTCATGTGTGGCACCAGAAACAGGACGGTTGATGTTGGCGAACGCCCCGCCGCCGTTCTTTTTCCATTCCCACACTTTGGGTGGCTGATAGGTATTTTCGTCTGACATGTTGGCCTGCCTTTTTTGTGATGTGTTGAGGCAGTGTAGCAGGAGATGAATAGACCGTTTAACGAACTGAGCGCAAAGGTCAGGGGAGGTGTATGATAACCCCACCTCTGTCAGGTTAATTACAACGTGCAGACGACGACAACCCTTCCAAAAAATTGCCGCCTGCCTGTTTTAGGTTGGATACATGCGTAAAGGAAAGTTAAGCAGTGATGCGCCATTCGGGACGTTGTTAGGCTATGCGCCCGGTGGCGTGGCGATTTACTCTTCAAATTACGGCAGTCTGGACCCGCGTAAGTACCCGCAAGACGCGGATTTCCGCAGCTATATCGGCAACGAATACATGGGCCACAAGTGGCAGTGTGTGGAGTTCGCCCGCCGTTTTCTGTTCCTCAACTATGGCTTTGTGTTTACCGATGTCGGGATGGCGTGGGAGATCTTCTCCCTGCGTTTTTTGCGCCAGGTGGTGAACGATAATATTCTGCCGTTACAGGCTTTTGCCAACGGCTCGAAACGCGCGCCGCAGGCCGGGGCGCTGCTCATCTGGCAAAAGGGCGGCGAGTTCCATGAAACCGGCCATGTCGCAGTAATCACCCAGCTTTTAGATGGCAAGGTCCGCATTGCCGAGCAGAATGTTATTCACTCCCCGCTTCCGCTCGGACAGCAGTGGACCCGCGAACTACCCATGACCGTTCAGAACGGCTGTTACACGCTTCATGACACCTTCAGCGATACCGAAATCCTTGGCTGGATGATCCAGACGGACGACACGGAGCATAGCATTCCCCAGCCCGAACCTGACGGCGAACTGCTGAAAATCAGCGGTGCGCGGTTGAAGAATAAACGTCAATACGACGGAAAATGGCTCAACGAAAATGACGCCCTGCAGCAGGCCTACATCCGCGCCAACGGCCACGTTATTAATAACGATCCCTGCCACTATTTCACGATTACCGAAAGCGCCGAGCAGGAGCTGATTAAAGCGACCAATGAACTGCATCTGATGTACCTGCATGCCACCGACAAAGTGCTGAAAGATGATAACTTACTGGCGCTTTTCGACATCCCTAAAATCCTCTGGCCGCGCCTGCGTCTCTCCTGGCAGTGGCGTCGCCACCATATGATCACCGGTCGTATGGATTTCTGTATGGATGAGCGCGGCATTAAGGTTTACGAGTACAACGCTGATTCCGCCTCCTGCCACACCGAGGGCGGCTTAATTCTGGAAGAGTGGGTCAAAAACGGTTATCGCGGCAATGGGCACAACCCGGCAGAAGGTCTGCTGGAGGAGTTGACCGGCGCGTGGAAACACAGCCATGCGCGTCCGTTTGTGCACATCATGCAGGACAATGATGTCGAAGAGGATTATCACGCGCTCTTCATTCAGCGCTCGCTGCTGCAGGCCGGGTTTGAGACCAAAATTCTGCACGGTCTGGGCGCGCTGAGCTGGGATGCTGCCGGGCAGTTAATCGACGACGAAGGTCGCCACGTCAACTGCGTATGGAAAACCTGGGCGTGGGAGACGGCAATCGAGCAGATTCGGGAGGTCAGCGAAACCGAATACGCTGCCGTGCCAATCCGCACCGGCCACCTGGCAGGCGAGGTGCGGCTGATTGACGTCCTGCTGCGCCCGGAAGTGCTGGTGTTTGAACCGCTGTGGACGGTGATCCCAGGCAATAAGGCGATCCTGCCGGTGCTGTGGCAGTTGTTCCCGAACCACCGCTACCTGCTCGATACCGATTTTGAGGTTAACGCGCTGCTGAAGCAGACCGGTTATGCCGTCAAACCCATTGCCGGCCGTTGCGGCAGTAATATCGATCTGATCAGCGC
The DNA here is from genome assembly GCF_028737495.1 of Enterobacter cloacae complex sp. 2022EL-00981. Taxonomy (NCBI): domain Bacteria; kingdom Pseudomonadati; phylum Pseudomonadota; class Gammaproteobacteria; order Enterobacterales; family Enterobacteriaceae; genus Enterobacter; species Enterobacter cloacae complex sp. 2022EL-00981. The sequence goes on along the minus strand of NZ_JAQZRK010000040.1, from coordinate 16,642 downwards.
CCAGGATGAACTGCTGGATAAATCCAGCGGCAAGTTTGTCGATCGCAAGAATATCTACCAGCAGCTGTGGTGTTTGCCGAAGGTGGACGGCAAATATATTCAGGTCTGTACCTTTACCGTGGGCGGGAATTACGGCGGAACCTGCCTGCGTGGGGATGAAACGCTGGTGGTGAAAAAAGAGAGCGATATTGAACCGCTGATTGTGGTCAAGGATAAGTAACCGGGCAGTAACCGAGCCTTCGCAAGGATCGCTTGCGGAGGCTTTTCTTTGTCTCTCTCCACCCTCAGGTTCCTCCCTCAAATCCTGCCTCATGGAGGAAGATTTCTGGCTGCGGCCAGGCCAGGCTGATGATGACCCTCAACCTGATGGACAGCGTATGAACACTTTCACCCATGCCCGCCAGCAAGCCCAGCTCTCTTTTATTGACTCAGCAGAGAATATTGTCGTCGGTGACAGCCGCCATTGCCCGATGTCCCCTGAGAAATTAATGCAGCTTTCGTCTTCCGATCCCTGCGTCGTTGAATGCTTTGATGGCGGCCTTACCGCTCAGGTCCTGCATCTGTGTATTGATGGCAGACACTACACCCTCAAGCAGAAACGACACGAGGCGCTGGTACGAAATACCGATGGCCAGACCTCGTTCCTCAATGAAGTGCAGAGACGAGCTGATTTCACCCGGCTTAAAAACGATCCGTTGTGGGCGGGACGATTCGATCACATCGTACCGACGATTTATGCCAACTTTCGCCAGGGGATTATTCTCTCGCCCTGGTTGCCGGGCCACTCACCAGTAAAGGTCGATGAAGATCTTTTTGAACAGGTTTTATCAACGCTAATGGCATGCGAAGAGGCCGGTCTAATGGAGTGGGATCTGTGTCCCGGCAATCTTCTTATGGATAACGGACATCTCTGGTTATTCGATTTCGGGTATATGTATCCTTTCCAGCCACTGCACAGCTACAACAGCAATGGCCTGCAGGATCCCCTCTTTCACGCCTGCGAGCGTTTTGAAACCCGCTTTTTCTTCGGAAGGCTGCTCGAAGAAAATCAGCCTGAAGCAGTGCAACTGTCGCAGTATCGTGCCCTGAAAAAAGTGGCCCTGAAGCATTATCGCCATAAAAGAGAAAAACTGGCGTCGCAAGGCGCGGATGCGGCGGTACTCGTCTGGCTGGATGCGATTATTGCCAGCTGGCAACAGGCACTACGTGATAATCAAAGCCTGCAACGCGGTTTCACCATTGAGGCGTTTCGCTCACACGTTCTGGATGTCGAGGATGATTTACATGGGCAAAGCTGTACGCCACTGACCCTGAAAAGGATTGAGTACATTACTCAGTTGATCCTGGCGTGTTACGAGGTGTTTAACGAAGGCGGCGCGCTTTTTTACGATAATAAAGATAAAAGTCAGAGAGCGTTACTGGCGCAATATCAACGCAAACGTCAGCTCGCCTGTGACGCTATGCAGCCACCGTATAAGCGCTGAGAGTGACCCGCAGAAACAGCATCCGCAGGGAGAACCTGCGGATGCCTGAGGTTTATTCCTCGTCCTGCTGACTGATTTTCAAATCAATGATGCGACCGATCTGGTCATGATAGACCGTCAGCAAATTGTACTGGCTCATCTCTGAGATGATTTGCGGCGTCACGTTAAAGCTGCGGGCCAGCTCGTCGTGCTTAAGCGTTGCAGGGCGGCGATGTCGTCTTGCATGCGCGCGGCGGCGATTATATTGATACCACAGGATCAGCAGCCAGCCGTTTAGCGCGGCGATCAGTAAATAGATCAGCACCGTCTTAAAGGAGGCAATAATCACGCCCCAGCGGTAGTCGCTCTCGTTGGTTATCTGCATCCACAGGTTGGCATAGAGGAAAAAGAGAAATCCTCCCCAGGCCAGCAGGGTTAACGCTGCATCAAACAGCCGGGGCACCAGCCGATGTTCAGTCAGGATTAACGTGTTTTCGTTCATTGAATACTCCCTTTACCTCTGTCCGGACTGATCCAGCGCGCGCGTGAGCGCTGGCGTTTAAGCATGACCTTTGGGAAGGCGACGAGGGTAGTGAACAGGCCGATCATCCAGTACACCATCGGAAACCAGATGATCCAGAAAAGCGAACTCGCCACGTTACGTTCATAGCGTCGCTCGATATACAAACTGACGAGGAACTGCAGCAGGCACATCACCCCCAGCAGGAGCCCGGTGAATTCCGGCGGGAACAGGCTCGTGACGGTCAGGTTTGCCGGGAGCGGCGTGAGGGTGCTTATGATAAATAACAGCACCGTCACCGCATACGCGAACGCCCACAGCGTTGACAGGGCGTACTCTAAAAACAGCGGCCACATGCGATGATGCTCCCAGCGCACGATCTTGCGAAGATTGACCAGAAACACCTCCGCGCCGCCCTGAGCCCAGCGCAGGCGCTGTTTCCACAGCCCTTTTAGCGTCTCCGGCATCAGGATCCAGCACAGCGCGCGCGGCTCGAAAAAAATATCCCAGTGGCGAAGCTGAAGCTTCCAGCTGATGTCGATATCTTCGGTGATCATATCCGGGCTCCAGTATCCCACGTCCGCCAGCGCCTGACGGCGAAAGGCCGCGATGACGCCAGAGACGGTAAAGACCCGGCCATAGATCCGCTGCGTGCGTTTGATGAGTCCTATGATGGAGGAGAATTCGCCCACCTGAATGCGGCCAATCAACGTGGAGCGCGTGCGAATACGCGGGTTCCCGGTCACGGCGCCCACGTGGGGGTAGTGGATCAGCGGGGCAACCAGATAAGCGGCGGTATCGCGATCGAGCAGGGCATCGCCATCAATACAGACCAGAAGGTCTCCCCGGGCCGCCGCTGCGCCCGCTTTCAGCGCCACGGCTTTCCCCTGATTCTCCGCCAGATGAATGACGCGCAGACGCGGCTGCTCCTGCGCCAGCTGTTGCAGCACCTGCGCGGTGTTATCCGAAGAACCATCGTTGATGGCGATGACCTCGATATTCGGGTAACGCTGGGCCAGCGCGGCACCGATCGTCTCCCGGGCGTTGCGTTCCTCATTGAAACAGGGAATGAGGATCGAGATTAACGGATCGCCCTCTAACGTCGGGGCGGGCGTTTTTCTGTTCCATGACCAGTGTCGTTCAAGCTGAAACCAGAAATAGAGCCCCCCGGTGATCCAGAATACGGACATGAACAGGGGCCAGAAGAAGACAAAATCCAGAATCAGTTCGCCAGTAAAGAGGGCGGCCACGCCTAATGGCAACCCAAATACCAGGCATAAAATTGAGAAGGCGATAAGGCGATCAGTCATTGTCAGGATACCAGTACGAAGAGAATTCAGGCCTGATACGGGAAAGATCAGGTTGGTTATGGATGAAATCGTCGGGGTAGTAACCGTAATGTTTGCTGCCGTTAAGCTGGAGCACGCGCATCCACTCCGCCAGACGACTGTCGGGTACGGCGCGTTGCGGTGTCTGCGCCCAGTCACGGGTCTGCAGCTCAAAAATGGTTTTATTCAGTGCACCCGGGCGTTCGGCGACGGTCTTAACCAGACGCGTTAGCCAGGCGTTGCTCTCGTCAGTCGGGACGGACTCCATCAGCGGCATGGCCATTGGCACCGTCCAGTCATACTCCGCCAGGAAGTCATCAAGATTCTGCGCAAACCACGCCTCGCTCGCCGGGTCGAGGATCGGCAGGGCGAACATATTGCGCGCGGTTTTTATCTGCGGACCGCGGATATGCTTCACCGCCAGGCTCAGGGCGTGGGTAAACCCGATTAGCGTCTGGCTTTTCTGGCGCGTTGTCTGCTGCCCGGCATCATCCTGATCCGTCAGCACCGCATCGTCATGGAACAAGATCCCATTGAAGCTGGCATAGCGGGCCAGATCTTCATAGATTTCGGTCACCTGCTGTCGAACCTGCGGATCCCACGGCGAAAGCCGGGTATAGGGCTCGGTGGCGACGCGTACCTGGCCCGTTTGCCGATCCCGACGCTGCACGCGCGGCAGTGCAGGGGAGAGATCGAACGAGAGAACCGGCATCCACGCGTAGACTTTTACGCCCGCGCGGGTTTGCAGTTGCCAGGCGACAAAGTTAAAGAGATCGGCACGCACGGGCAGCCGACGGTTGGGGAAGTAGAGCGCGTTAATCGTACCGTTGCCGAGGGGATCGGAAAATGCCTGCAGGAAAACATGGCTGATTTTCATGTCGTAGACCCGCTGGATCAGCGTGTTGATGTTTTTGGTCTGCTGAGCCGGGTCGGGGTCATAAACGTAATCCAGATCGACATGCATCACGCGCACAGGGTCGGTCTCCTGAATCTGCGCGATGCTGCTGGCAAAGGCTTTAAGCGAGGGATTCCCGGAGATTAACAGGCGCGGGATGTTGTCCAGGTGACGCACATCTGCCAGCCCGTCCTCAAGGGTAAAGGCCAGCTGATAACCCTGCTGTCTGGCAATGGCGAGCGACGTGCCGTTGGCTGCACCGTAGGGCCACACCCAGGCACGCGGCGCTTTGCCCGTCACCTGCGCGATTTTTTCGGTGACTTTCCGCACGTCATCGCCGATGCGCTGGCTGAACTGCTGGTCAGTTTCGTAACGCCCTGTCGCGTTATCGTAAAAGCGGCTGGCAATAGCCGGTTCGCGGCTTCCCTGTGGATTGGCCGGTATACCGTAATGCGAAGCCCAGGTATGCGAGCCGATCTCAATCAGCGGGGACTGGCTTAACTCGCGCACCATATCCCACGTCGCGAAACGGTCCCGGGGTGTCATCAAACCGCCAAAATTCACGTTTTGATGTGCTGGCGTATCCACCCAACTGCCTACCGGGGCCCACAGCGCGGGCACATTCCAGGCCTGGATCAACGGCCAGACGCGGGTATAAAAGCTGCTGTAGCCGTCATCAAAACTGAGCAGAAAGGCCTTTGGCGGCAGCGTTTTTTTACCGTCGTGGGCATCCAGAATATCCTGCACGCTGATGGCGTTATACCCGTTATGCACAAGCCAGCTTATCTGCTCGTTTAAGGCGCTGGTCCGCACGGAGAGATAGCGCTGATCGGCGGCGTCATCTTCCACATCGTGATAGGCCAGCACGAGAAAGTGATTCTTCGGCCAGGGTTTACTGGCTTCCGGCTGAGGTCTCTCGTTGGGCGAAATAAACGAAATGGCCTGGGCGCAGACGCTCGCGCTGAGGCATAACCAGCCGATGATGAGCAGGCCCACAGGAAAACGAATGGTCAACATATTCATCCTTAAAACCGTAAAGTCGCATCGAAAGTGACGGCGAGATTGCTTTCTCGTTTGCCGTCGTAAGGGCGCTTATCCCAGTTCAACATCACGCCGGTATCCACGACGTTGTTCCATTGAACGCGTTGCCCGTAGCCGAGCAGGGTGATGGCGCCATCAGACTGATTTTTCTGCCAGTATCCTCCGGCTCCGGCGACCAGTTGCTGGCTCCAGAGGGTGTCGTAATAGCGGTACAGCTGATGATCGACGGACAACGCAGCCGTCGCGGACAGATCCCGCTCGGGGTTGTAATAGAGCGTATCCCGCTGGCTATTCGCGCTGGCGGAGATGCCTGGTTCAAGATCCAGCGTCAGGGTCGGCGTTTGCCAGAGCCGCTCCTTGCCGGTGAGGGTGTACTCCTGTCGGCGGTTATGGTCGGAAAAATGGCTGATGGCGGCGCTGAGCTGGTACTTACGACGTTCGTTCTGATACCAGCGCACCCAGCCTTCTGCGCGGTCTGCACGGATCCCATTGCGTAATGCCCGCAACGGCGTGGTGCGTGACAGACGTTCAAGGCTGCCGCCAGATTGCCAGCGATCGTTCAGGCTGTACTGACCGGAGAGGCGAGCGCCAGGCGTGTGGGTGCCGTGATAACGGTTGCCGGAGAGCTCCGCTTCAAGCCAGATATCCCGGGACCGCCATTCGACGCCGCCGACCAGATGGCGGCTGGTGCCTTTGCCTTCGTCAAAATTGCCCTCGGCAAAGCGGGTGCCGCCAAACAGTCGCCAGTTATCAGCGACTGGTGGGCCATAGAGCGTGGCGTCCCAGTTCAGATCGTGAGTCCCGCTGACCGGGTTGTCGGAGTGCAATCCCTTGCCTGCATTCAGACGCAGTTCAGACATATGATGCACATTTCTGAGCCTGTCCAGGCGCTGGACGCTGCGGTCACGTGGCGCACGGGCGAGCACGTCGTCGGTCAGGAGTTCCATTTGTCGCCACTCCTGCAGATCCATCGCGACGTAAGCCTGCTGCTGCTCCAGCTCTGTATTTGACGGCTCCAGTACCTCCGCCATTTTGAGCTTTTGCTCTGCCGCCCGTGGCAGGCCACGAGCCTGAAGCAGGGCGGCATAATCAATCTGTAGCCCCTGGTTGCCGGGTGCCGTGGCAGCCAGACGGTGCGCCACGGCTTCTGCTTGCGGCAGGGCATGGGTTGCCAGCAAATACTGAAACGTGAGCGACTGGCCGATAAGCCATTGATCGTTGGGCTGGGCGGTTGGCGAGCCGTAATCGTAGCGAGCCCAGGGAACGTTGCGGGTCATCTGCGCAAGATAGTGACGGGCGGCCTGATACTGTCCGGTGTCCAGATATGCATAGAAAAGCTGATGTTCTTCATCCTGTGGGTTACGCGCATAGTCAGGATACTTTTGCAGGAGTGCCAGGGCTGCATCGGCGTTTTGCTCCTGAAGATACGCAGAGATCACCCAGCCGATTGCCCAGCCCGGCACCGGATGGTGAGCTGACGTCAGCGCACGATATTCAGCGATCGCCTGCGGGTAATCACCATGCGCATATAGCGCGCCAAGACGGTCGACGCGGGCGCGAATGATATCTTCTGCCGCCTGCGGTTCGTGTTGCCAGCGGGCAAGCAGGGCGTCATAGCGATTCAGTGCGGCTTGCGCGAGACGCAGGCGCTCTTTTTCCGTCCGCCCAGGCGCATCGGCAAGGCGTACCTGTTCGGCGGCGGCGTTAAGTTCAAGCTGGCGCCGTTGTGCGGGCGGCAGAGAAATCCCCTGTGACAGCCGCAGGGCAGGCGTACTGACCCGGTTATCGTTCAGGGCGTCGACGAGCGCCCTGAGCAGTACGTGATTCTCGGGGGCGCTCTTCAGGGCGCGGGTGTCCGCTAATAGACGATCCCAGCTTTTCCCCTGGCGTAAGTACACATAGGCGAGCGTCTCAAGGTTTATCTGGCTGGGGTGGGTTGTTACCCGTTTTTGCGCTTCCTGCAGGGCCAGCCGATCCATGCGGGCATCGGCAAGGGTTTTGATATACCCGATACGGTAGTCGTCATTCTCCGGTGCAAGGCTACAGGCCTGCTTCCAGAGTGCGAGCGCAGGTTGCCACTGCTTTTGATTTCTCCTGGATTGCGCGGCTGCGGCCACTCCCCGGGCGGGCAGGGGCATATAAACGTGATAGCGCAACCACACCTCAATAACCTCATCATCGCGTCCCGCCCAGGAGGCAACCTGCAACCAGTCTGCCACTTGTTCTGGCGTCAGAGCATGCTGTTGTTGATAACGCTGCAGGTAATGGAGAAACGAAGTGTAATTACCATTACGCGCCTGCTGAATCTGTTGTTCATATACGGATTCGGCAGCCTGAACCAGAATGGGAAACAGTAATAGCAGACACAATAATTTTGGAACGCGGTAAAAGAATAAAGTATTGAAGCGAAGTGATCTTTCCATATCTATTTGCCATTTGTTTATCATAAATCCATTGCGCAACACGGCCGCCTTTATACGTAGCGTTAAAGGCCATAAATGAGAGCGTAAAATGTGAATGCAGTTACGTTATGAGGTACTTACTTAAAGGTAATTATGGATCCTTATCGTTATGGACCGGTGAAAGGTAATGTACACCTGATATGTTGACGGATAAATATGTTGAAAAGCTGGGTTGTTGTTTTGAGATAATTCTGTATCCGGGTGATTTTTATGATTATTTTTAACGGAGCCTATATTTGTAATGCGTTGATATATAATGTATTTATTTTTATTGTGACGTTTTTGTTTATATTTTTAATGCGGCTTTGGTGCATAAATTAAAGTACTTTCTGGTGCATGTTTGGGAAGTTTCGTGACAAAAATTCTTAATATCTTGAGAGGTGACTTTTCTGCGATTGTTTTTTACTTATAATTAATAGCAGACATTGAGTGATAGTCTATGGGAAGTCTTACAAATCAATGTGCGTGTCGAGGGATGATCAAAGCCAGAATACATTTATCGTTCATGTAAAAGCGCTATAAAACGAAGGCGTCTTCTTTCTGAAGGGTCGTTCTTGCTTTAATCTAAAAGGGATGGTTAGTGGCAACTTCAATAGTGTTAGTGACACAGGATCGCTACCTCGTCAGAGGAATGAGGATATTTTTTCCGGATATTATCCTGCTGGACTCGATTGACAGAAAGATATTTGATAACAGTGCAGATGAATATTCTGTGCTGATTGATAGCCGTTCACCGCTCCGTCTGTATGATTATCTGATACGCCATCCGGCCAGAACGAGAAAAACAATCGGCTGCGTCATGCTCGATATGCGGCACCGGGAGGAGAATCAGCTCAGCATGAGGATGTTTATGAATACTGCGCTTCCGGTGGCTGACATGGCGTCGTTGTTTAATCTGGTGCTGAATATGAAAGGCAGGCGCCTGACGACCAAATGGCTGCTTAACTTACGGTTGAGTACCCATGAAGCGATTATGCTGCGGTTGCTCAGGGCGGGCATGTCGATGGAAGAGGTGGCGGAGGAACTGGACACCTCGATTAAAAGTCTTTACCGGACGCGAACGGCACTCTCTGAACGACTGGGGGCGGAGAATTTTAACGAGGCATGTTTGTTTATCTTTAAAAACAAACTGCTGGATGGAGATGGGAACGATCCCTGATTGGGTTATAAACCAAAAGAAAAAACCGCCACGAAGGCCGGGTCGACGTAGCGCAACCCGGCACTTCAGCATTGATATCAATCAGAACGACCAGCGCAGATTAGCGTTAACCGAGTTGACGCGGGTATCGGCACCATATTGCCCCTGATAGCCCACATCCAGCGTCGCTGCACGCGACAGTTGTACGCTCACGCCGATATCACCCACCATCACGTCCTCATCCACGGCCTGACCCTGGGTAATGAACGCGTCGCTGCCCGCAAATGCCATACGCGAAGAGGTATTCTTATCGCCATAGGCGTGCTGCCAGCCCAACGAACCGTAGAGGTTAACGTTCTTCGGCAATCCGGTCACACCACGCACCCCGAGCGTGGAATAGAAGGTGTTCATGGTTTCATTGTGAACGCTCAGCGCGGCGGCACCGCCGTCTTCCCTGAAACTGTCGGTATGCAGTCGAATCCAGGAGAGGTTAACAAAGGGCTCGACATTCATCTCTGGCTGGCCGAAACGGTAACCCGCTTCGGTGAACGCCAGCAGCGAGTTGGCGTCGTAATCAGACTTCAGCCGATCCGAGAAGCCGCTGAAATCAACATTGCGCTCGCCTTCGATCTTGTGCCAGGTGTAACCCAGTGCGCCGCGAAGGGAGAACGCATCCTGTTGACCCGCTGCATACAGGCCGAGGTGATAGTTGTCGGTATCTGTTGAGGAACGACGGCTGTCGACGTCGTAATCACCGCGGCTGTAGCCGAAGTAACCACCGACACGTACGTTATGATCCGCCAGCTTACGATCTGCCCCCAGCAGGAAACCGGTGGTGTTGCCGTCCAGCTTGCCCACGTTACCGTCGCCGCTGTTTCGGCTCCAGGAGCTGAAGGTCTGGCCCCAGACGCCATTGTTTTGCGGCTCCGGCTGCTGCACCAGCGACATCGCTAACGGTGGTATCGGCAGGCTGTCGTTATCAAACGCGCGCTGCATACGCTGGTTTAACACGTTAAACACCTGCGTGCTGCCGGCTATCAGGTTGGATTGCATTGACGGATAAACTTCTCCGGACAGCTGGTTAAACGCCTCGCGCGCTTCCGGTGCGCTCAGCACCAGTAGCGAGTTATACAGCGCCAGCGACGGGCCGCTTTGCGTCAGCGTGGAGAGCGCCCCGGCGGTATTCCACTGGTTGCTGCTCCTGGCCACGGTCTGGAAAATCCCTGGCTTGCCGCTGCCAGGATTTTCTCCGCCGGGGTTTTCACCGCCCGGATTCTCACCGCCCGGGTTTTCGCCTCCAGGGTTTTCTCCTCCTGGATTCTCACCGCCCGGGTTTTCGCCGCCGGTCTCTTTCTGCGCGATGGTCAGATCGACGGCGTTAGTGCTCTGCTTGAGCGCCACGTCCAGGAAGGCGGATTTGGATATTGCTCCGGCGAACTGACCGTCAATGCCCCCGTCGGAAGTTAAAATGCGATAGCTTTGTCCCGTTTTATAGCTGGTTTGCGGATCCAGCGCGGTGACCTGTACTTTAGCCAGATCGCTGATGGTGGTTTTGCCCGATACCAGCAGTTGGTCGCTGCGGCCATCTCCCGCGATATCAACGTCATAAAAAGACTCGCCCACAAAATTCAGATAGCGTTTCAGCGTCAGCGTGCCGATATCGCCATCCCCTGGTGAGATATGCCCACCGGACAGGATCTCGGTCTGGCCCAGCGTACCGTTGCCGCCCAGCGTTCCGCCGGCCTTGATTGACGCGGCGCTGCTGTAACCCAGCCCATTGCTGACGTCTGAACCCGCCGTCGCGTTGAGGATCAGCGTACCGCCGTTCTCGGCGCTAAGGGTCTGAATCTCAAAAATATCGTCTTCTGGCTGGGTGTTGATGTTGCTGGCAATAATGACTTTGCCACCGCGTGCGGTCACGTTCGCCTGAAGCGCTGAAAGATCGCCGTTCAGCGTTGTCTGCCCGGAGGTATTGATCACCTCACCTTCGCCACTCATCTTGTTGCTGAAGACGTAGTTTTCGTCGGTATGGTTGAAGTAGACATAGCTGCCGAACAGCCCGCCGCGCAGGCTGATTGCTGTCTTCGCATCGAGGGTACCCGCGCCGCCTGCCGTACCAAGCGTTGGCTCAGTGATACCCGTGCCGGTGTCCATGTTGCCGCGGCTGCCGATGATGAGCGCCCCCCGGTTCGAACCGGAGCCCGATGTCCCTACAATCAGCGCATTGCTGCCTGCGGAAAATGAACCGCCGTCAATAACCGACAGCACGCCATTGCCATAATCGCCCACGCTAACGCTGCTGTCGCTGGTAAAGCGCGAGTCTTTGCCCGCAATAACCAGCTCGGCGGTTTTCCCTGCCCCGGAGACGCCCGCCACCTGCACGCCGCCCACGTTAACCGCTCCGCCGTTCAGCACGTCCAGGTCGCCATTCAGCGTCAGCGTACGGCCAACATTCCACTGTGAGCCGCTCCCCGTGACGGTGGCTTTTGGGATCAGCGTGTCGGTTTCATCCGGCCCGGTACCATTGCCGATGCGTGCATCGTAGGTGGTATTGAGCGCGGCGCCGTCCTCAATCGCCAGCGTGGAGCGTGCGCCCAGATCGGTACCTACGCTAAGGAAATTACTGGTTACGCGAGATCCGGCGCCCGTGGCGATAAGGTGGCTGTCGTAGCCGCGGGTGGTGCCGACAACGATCTCTTTTGCGCTCGCCAGCGCGCCCTCTTCGACTCGCAGGGTGCCGAGCCCAAGATTCAGGTCGCCGCGCAGGACGTACTGATCGTTCACCGCGTTAAGCTCAGCGTTTGGCCCACGGACTGTGACCACGCTTTCATAAATTTGGCCGTCGAACAGCCGACCGATATTGATGTTATAGGCGGTGATTTTGCCATTATCGATCAGCAGGTTTCCGCGTTGATTGCGTCCAACGTAAACGTCTCCGGTGTAACCCAGCGTTTCGGTAATACGTGAGTCGCCATCAAAAATGGCATCGGCTGCACGCGCGAAATCGGCAGGTGAAAGCAGTAACAGCGGCGCGGAAAATAGAGCGAGGTAAAGCCTGGAAAGCGGCGTCTTTACCGCTAAAGAATGCGATGTAGAGTTATTCACAGGGTATCTCCGTACTCATTAGCGTGATGTCTGGAAAATCGGTTTTATATGAAAAATGCGATACGACAGAAAAAGTAAAAGGCGTAATATGTGTACGCCTTTTGATGTGAAGTTAATTATTTATGGGTGACCACAGGTGTACAGGTTGGCGCGCTCAGCGTCGGGGCGGATCCTAAAATCCCTGGCATCATCATCGATGAGCAATCGAAAATACGCCCTTTTTCCGTCGTAGCGCGATAAGACAGCTTTTGCCCTCCCAGTGCATCCGGTTGGGCGCCATTAACATTGGTCACGGTTATTTCATCCGATGAGCCCAGCCCCAGCATTTTAGCGGTTTCCGCCTGCAGAAGTGGAATGGCCTGATCGGTTTTTAGCGTAGAACAACCGGCTAGCATCAACGTAACGGTTAAAAAGAGTAGTGGTTTTTTCATAAATTATCCTTTATATCCAATCAGTTAATTTCGCTGATTGTATTTATGTTTTCTATTACTCAAATCTGCGAATAATATATTTCCCTTTCCTAATCGAAAAAACCCTCCTAAAGTAGGGTGGGTAGATAATAATTCATCCGTACTCTCTAATATGCGAAGGTAAAAGGAGGATCCTTTGGGGCAGAATTATGCGTTGGTCGTTGATGACCATCCATTGGTAGCAAGCGGTATCGCCAATTTTCTGATTACACATTGCCGATTTAAGCAGGCGAGTGTGGTGACGAATGAGGATGATTGCTACCGTCAAATTAGGGATAATGGCCCGCCACGTTTGCTGGTAATCGATTTTTGGCTCTCGTCCGGTACCGCGTTGAAATTACTCAAAGAAGTAAAACAACTTTACCCACAGGTAAGGCTCCTGGTGGTTAGTGGGGATGACAATAACGATATCTGGCAGAAAGTTCACGCCGCCGGGGGGCACGGTTTCGTATTGAAAAGCGAGCCACCTGAAATGTTTTCACGGGCCGTTTTTGCCCTCACTGATAATCTCACCTGGTTTCCTGAGGGAAACGAATTTTCCGTTGAGTCGAATAATGAGAAGTTAAGTAAATTTAACTTAACGCCGCGACAAATAGACGTGTTAAATATGATTATGCGTGGCCTGCCAAATAAAAGAATTGCCGCGCAACTTTCTATTTCTGAGCCTACAGTCAAAGAGCACATCAGCAATATATTGAAAAAGATAGGCGTTAACAGTCGGGTCGAAGCCATCACGCTTCTGCATGGCAAACGGGAACCATCGGAATGAGATTTTTACAGAGCTTACAGAACGCTGGCATCTCTCCTCCCGCGCAGATCCGTTTGCTAAATAATACCTTTTTGCGGCTGGTGTTCAGTTTCAGCGCTGTCCCTTTCGTCGGTATTCCTTTCGCCATCTGGATTAATTTGCTGGGCGATGAACTCGGCCCAACCATTACCTGGATAATTATTTACCTGCTATGTGCCGTGGCGATCCGAATATTGCACCGACGCTACCAGCGCGAAGCGAAAGAGCATGATGAAGCGGACGTCCTGCGCCGCTGGCTGCCGCGTATAAATAAGATCGCTTTTATTCACGGGCTGGGGATTTCATCTCTCTATTTAATTACGCCGCAGACGCAGAACTTTGACTTTTTCCTGCTCCTCAATATCAGTATTGCCGCCATCGTTGCCGCCAATGCGACGCATCTGACGCCGGTCATCAGCACCTTTACATGCTTTTTCTTCGCCTCCTGGGGGGTACTGAATCTTGGCATTATCTGGCGGCTGGACGATCTGATGTTCATTGTGCTGATGTTGAACCTGCTGTACGGCTTCGCCATTTACCGCCATGCATTAACATCGCACGCGTTCTTTATTCAGCAGGCGCTGCTTGAGGAAAAAAGCTCACGCCTGGCAGAACAGTTTCGCCAGGCCAAAGAGGAAGCTGAGCAGGCGCTGCTGGATAAAAATCAGTTCCTGACGACCGCCAGCCACGACCTGCGCCAACCGGTACACGCCATGGGGTTTCTGATCGAAGCGATTATCCACCGAAACCAGGACGACAGCCTCACGCCCCAGCTTCTTGATCTGCAGCAGAGCGTCCGCTCGGTGCATTTGATGTTCAATTCCCTCCTTGACCTCAGCAAGATTGAATCCGGGAATGTGCTTACTGCCCCTGCCAGAGTGGACATCGGCGCGCTGCTCGACTCGGTGATCACGCTGTTTCGCGAAGAGGCCAACAGCCGTGCACTCAGGCTGCGCACCTGGCGGCCTAAACGCCGCATCTACGTGATGGGCGATCCGCTGCTGGTGCGACAATCGCTGATTAACCTGATTCAAAATGCCCTCCGCTACACGTTACAGGGCGGCGTGCTGGTCGCCATCCGACCACGTGGTGACAGGTGTATGGTGGAGGTGTGGGACACAGGTGTCGGTATTGCCGATGACGAGAAAGGTAAAATCTTCTCACCTTACTATCGCCCCGAACTGGCCTGGAAGATCGACAGTGCAGGACACGGGCTGGGTCTGGCCGTCGTTGCCCGCTGTGCCAAGCTGATGAAGGTGAAGTACGGGATGCAATCCATTGAAGGTAAAGGTTCACGCTTCTGGATGTGCTTTACCCAATATGCTGGCGAAGAGATCGCGCCGGAGATGCCACCCGCCTATGACAACATCGCCACGCCGGTACGCTATGCGCCGCTGCACGGTTCCTGTCTGGTGGTTGATGACGACCCGCTGGTGACGTCTGCCTGGGAGAGCCTGATGAGCATCTGGGGAATCAACGTGCGCTGTGCGGCCTCCGCTGAAGAAGCGTTTGCTATCATCGACGATGGCTTCACGCCGTTCGCCGTGCTGTGCGACCAGCGTCTGCGATCCGGCGAAAGCGGCTTCGACATCCTGAAAGCGCTATTTGAACGTCTGCCGGACATGAGTGGCGCGATGGTCAGCGGCGAATTTAATTCGCCGGTTCTGCTGGAGGCGGAGCAGGAAGGGTACATGGTGCTACGTAAGCCTCTGGAGCCGGCTAAACTGCATGCGTTGCTGACACAGTGGTCGGGGAGTCGTGGATAGGGGAATAGACAGCAGCGTTGAGCTTCACTGCCTGCTCCCGGTCGCCAGGCTGTAAGGCCAGCTAGCTCGCGGTGTCCTGCACGTTTCTTGTACCAGGTAGATGTCAGTTTTCGAGCGTATACTCTAAGATATGTTCAACTAGTTGATATAAATATAAATTTGACGAATATCGTCAGGTAGCGATTTATCCGTCAAATTAAGTTAAACTTCGTCCCAGGTTCAGTGAGTTATGGGACTGATAACAGAATGACCAGCGAAGAAGCACTTTTAAAATCAGGTTTTAGCAAACGAGATCTTCAAAAGCTAAAAAACAATATTGAGAATTACGGTGGTTCGTTTGATAGCGTAACTCATGATCTGGCCAATCGTTTTAAGGCAATGAAGTGGATAACTATTATTGCCTTCATCATACTGGCTTTAACTCTTTTACTTGCATCTAAGGATACAAGTCTGACACTTGCGCTCACGTTATTGATTGTACTACCTTTTATCTGGTATATAACGCCAGCAAAACTTGGCTACAAATCCTGGCGTTATCGTAAAATGCAGACTAATTCTGGGACGGATCGCTGACGGACAACAGATCAAAAACAATCTTAGCTTTCACGCCATAACCCGCTATTTTCATTGTTAGCTGCGGGCGGCTCAGTGTGCTTACCTTTCGGTAATAGTCAGCAGGCAGATATCGAAACAGTCGCCAGGTACCAGGTCGCCGTAACAAGCCAAAAATGGTGTACGCATTAGCGGCCAGTGAGATTGATTTGTAGACGCCTAACCCATTCTCACGACTAAAGCCCATAAACTCAGCTGTAGACATCGCGGCATTCGCGACCAGCCCTTCACTGGTAGTGTTGTGAGTTGCGTAGCGAGCCACTTCTTTACTGATGCTGTTTGCCCCGTCAGTAACCAGTATCGCACCAGCAAGAACCCCGAGAGGGGTCATAGTGCCAATGAGGGTAAGCCCCGCAGCTATTTCAGCACCGGCCAGCACAACACTAACTGCCGAGATCACATATCCAACAATTTTGTTATTCTCTCGGATGAACTCGACTTTAGCGTAAAGTTTGGCTGCCCTCGTTCGTAATAAACGAGCTTGTTCCAGGAGGTTACAGTTTTCTTCTCTCAGAACTTTAACGCATTCCATGCATTCTTCATCTGATTTAGCCCGACGAGCTAATGTAAACTGTTGTTCTATGAGGTCACGAATTTCCTGAATAAATTTCATTCGAGTCAGACTATCGCTGAGATGAAAAGCCGACAGAGTGTTGGCTGTATTTACCAGCTTCCTGGCTTCCATATTCACCATAGTTTCCGCCCAGGCTTTATTTCTTCCACCTGAGTGCATCATGTTAAGTAATGCTGCATCCATTGTAATTTCTCTCCATTGCTTTACCGGCCACTGCTTAAACTGATAAACGACTCCCCATGACAGCCATGCGTACCAACGCACCATATAGTAGCAATGTGGTTACGTGGTCTGAAGCAGAAGTCACTTCACGCATACGTGACGCCATTCTGTCGGGCTTTGTGGGGTTGATATGTGAATCGCCACGGATAATCTAGACACTTCCGAGCCGTTGATAATACTGGTTTTCATATTCTGTCGGTGACATCTGTTCGCTAGAACCATGCCGACGCTTACTGTTATAAAACATTTCGATGTAATC
>NZ_JAQZRK010000003.1:0-291118 GCF_028737495.1 Enterobacter cloacae complex sp. 2022EL-00981 | reverse complement strand
GATAGCGCTGATGTCCGGCGGTGCTTTTGCCGTTACGCACCACCCCGTCAGTAGCTGAACAGGAGGGACAGCTGATAGAAACAGAAGCCACTGGAGCACCTCAAAAACACCATCATACACTAAATCAGTAAGTTGGCAGCATCACCTGGCAGCTGAAAGTATGAATAATAACGCCCTGACAGGATATTTTATTGCACCCTGTCAAAAGTCATACATTCTTTCCCGGTTTTTGCTTTCTCATACCGGATAACTCTATTTAAGGCTTAAGGATAACCTTCGTCCATCCTTCATCCCGCTCATCGAAGTGCTTATATCCGGCAGGAGCCTCTTCAAGCGAAAGACGATGAGAAATTATTTTGCCCGGACTGGCTTTATCGTGATGGATGAGGCGAGACAGCTGACGGTTATAGGCCTTAACGTTCGCCTGGCCGGTACGGATTGCCTGTCCTTTAAACCAGAAACTCCCAAAATCAAATGGCATCTTACCCTCTCTGGCAAGCTCCGATTCAGCCCCCGGATCCTGAGGAATAAAGACGCCAACCACACCAATTCCCCCGGTTGCTTTCGTCGACGCAACAAGACTGTTCATGGTGACAGAGTTATCTTCATGGCCATGTTTGTTACAGCACTGATAGCCAACACATTCGCAGCCACAATCCGTACCGCGTCCATCCGTCAGGTCGAGAATTTTTTGTACAGCTTCATCGCCAGTAGCATTGATGCCCGTCGCCCCCATTTTTTCAGCCAGAGCCAACCGGTCTGTGTGCGTATCAACCACAAACACCTGTGAAGCACCTTTAATGATCGCCGAATGAGCTGCCATCAAACCGACCGGCCCCGCGCCATAAATGGCCACGCTTTCACCAGGCTTCAATCCGGCAAGTTCTGTTGCATGCCAGCCGGTAGGAAAAATGTCAGAGAGCATCACATAATCATCTTCTTTTTCTGCCGCATCAGGGGGAAGAACAAGGCAGTTAAAGTCGGCAAATGGCACCCGAAGCAGTTCCGCCTGCCCCCCCTCCCAGGGACCCATTTCAGCAAAACCATAAGCTGCGCCTGCCGAACCCGGATTGGTAGTGAGACAAAAGCCGGTCAGACCTTTTTCACAGTTTTCGCAAAAACCACATCCCACGTTAAACGGCAGACAAACATAGTCGCCCACCTTAATACGTTCAACGCCTGAGCCAATTTCGACCACTTCACCCAGGTTTTCGTGACCCAGAATCCGTCCCTGTTCAAAGCTGGTCCGGCCCTCATACATGTGCAAGTCCGACCCACAAATGTTGGTGGTGGTGATGCGGACGAGTACATCCGTGGGGCGGACAATTTTCGCATCCGGTACGTCTTTTACTTTTACATCATAAGGACCGTTGTAAATTACTGCTTTCATGATCTTCTCCTTCTTGCGTGCGGAAAGGAAATGCTGCCCGGCGGATTGGGGTATCAATCGAGTTTAGCTGCCATAACAGATCTCGCGATCGGCGAAAGGACGATTAGGATGTTTCTTAACTAAGTGCATTGAAGTCTGTAAGACAGGTACTTACCGATGAAGGCTGCCTGGAAAACGTAAAAACATCACACGTTAATCCGGTTTTTTTAAGCAGGCAGGGGATTACGGACAGCTTTGAGCGAGAAGCGGATAAAGTAAATCTATCTCATTTCTGCATTGTGCCAGAAGTAGACATAGGTGAATTAGGTAACCCTAGTGGACTGACCCCACGCCCGTAGACAAATTCTGTCCTCACGATGAGGCCTGTTCGAAGGCCTCCGGACTGAGGCCGCCGAGGTGACTGTGGCGCCGGGCCCGGTTGTAGAACACTTCAATGTAATCGAAGATATCGGCCCGGGCCAGATCCCGGGTTTTATAGATGCGTTTTCTGATCCGCTCTTTTTTCAGCGAACTGAAGAACGATTCGGCCACCGCATTATCCCAGCAGTTGCCACGCCTGCTCATGCTCGGGGCCAGGTTATTAGCCCGGCAGAAGCGCTGCCAGTCGTCACTGCCGTACTGGCTGCCCTGGTCTGAGTGCACGATGACCTCGCCGTCCGGTTTTCGCCGCCAGACGGCCATCATCAGCGCGTCGAGTGCCAGTTCGCGTGAGAGAGTGGGCTTCATCGACCAGCCGACCACATTACGGGCGAAGAGATCGATAACCACCGCCAGATACAGCCAGCCCTGCCAGGTGCGGATATAAGTAATATCTGTGACCCAGACCTGATTGGCCCGGACAACAGTAAACTGCCGTTGCACGCGATTAGGGGCAACCACTGAAGGCCGGCCGGCGATACGACGCGGCGCTTTATAGCCGCGTACGGCTTTGATCCGGTTTTGTTGCATAATACGACCCACCCGGTTTTTGCCGCAGGTTTCCCCGATTTCGTTCAGGTCGCCATGAACCCGCCGGTAACCGTATACGCCTCCGCTCAGTGAATATGAGTCGCGGATAAGCATCAGCAGACGCTGGTTATCTTTATCACGCGCCGAGACCGGGTTGTGCAGCCACGCATAGAACCCGGCCCGGGCGACATTCAGTACCCGACACATCGTCATCACACCCCATACAGTGCGGTGTTCATTGATAAAGCGGTACTTCAGTCGGGCTCCCTTGCAAAGTACCGCGCGGCCTTTTTCAGGATATCCCGTTCTTCTTCGGTGCGTTTTAGCTGCGCCCGGAGTTTCAGGATCTCGCTTTTGGCTTCCAGTAAATCCCGGGCATGCTGTTCGCTGTTATCAGGTTTGATAGCCCGTAGCCACTTGTAGAGGCTGTGTGCAGAAACGCCCAGACGGTCGGATACTTCGGCAACGGAATAACCGCGTTCTGTTATCTGACGGACGGCTTCTTCCTTAAATTCAGGTGTAAATCGTGGTGTGCCCATACGCTCCTCCTATGCTCAAACTATAGGGCAGGATCGTCTACCGGGGCGGGGTCAGTCCATAAATGACTCTGAGGTGTCTGTTAAACGCGTGGCGATTCACCTCGCGTCCTTCCGTTCAGTATAGCCTCAGTCCCTGACACCACCCGAGAACGGAATGACGTCCCCTTTCTCCCTCCCGGTGTTGCGTTCAAGCTCCCTGACATACTGCTGTAAAAGTATAAGGTTATGTAACAGCTCTACATTTTCAGCCATCATCTTTTTGATTTCTTCCCTCAGCTCATTTCTCTGACGGCGATACTTTTCTTTCAGCTTGATCTGCTGCTCAATGCCCTGCTCATCAACCGGCGCGGTGCCCTGGCACGTTTTTTTCAGACTGCGGATAGCCTCCCTGACCTGCCTGTACTCAGGACAGTTATAATTCAGGGTGCCGTTTGCCAGCCCCGCTCGTTTTTCCACAGCATACTGGCTGATACGCTCCCCTGATAACATCAGTTCCCTCAGGGCCTGCTCTGCTCTTGCCTGTGTTTTTTTAACCCCCGACTGTTCGTTCGTCATGCTCTATTCATCCTTTTCAAAAAAGCGGACAGCATCTGCATAAAAATCTCTCTCAAGCATCAGAAAATCCCTGTCAGCCTGAGGAGCATTATTTCGCACGGCAATCTCCAGAAGGTTGTCATAATGAGCCATCCTGCGTTTCCACACGGGAACAGAATCAGCTCCGGCCAGCATGTTCTCACATCCCGGATTGCAGGACGCTGACTGAACAACCGCCTTAAACTCGCAGTCATGGCCATTCATGCAATAAAAACCGTTTCCAAGAGATACCAGTTTTTGCCCGCCTCGTTTAGCCATGCTCATCGCTTTTTTCAGTGTAGGAAACGTCATCTGATGTAAGTGCCCACCTCTCTGGGACATCAGTAACTTCCCGCCTTCGCCATAAAGCAGGCCTTCATGCTGATAAGAAACAGCCCTGGAAGCTGAGAGTTCGGTATCAACCCTTTCAATCTCGGCAGCGAATGCCTGAGGGATCGCCCGGCTAAAATGCGAAGCGTTGAGTGCACCGGACATATACCACTCCGTCATGCCTCTGATTAAGTGCTTAAACTGCCGGATAAGATCATTAGTAGAAATCAGATCAAGACGCCTGAGGTGTACAGCAAGTGAACGGCGAAACTGATGGGTTCGCAATGGCCAGAAAGCCCCCTCCCGAATCTCCATCGCAACGCGTTCATCATCACGTATGTTTGGATTTAAAAGCCTGAACTCATCAATATGGTCACGTCGGATGAACAGATGGTGTCTTTTCACAAATTTCTTTGCCCACTCAGTCTGGCGCTGCGTCCCCATAAAAGAGAGTTTTTGCTCCGAGAACCACGACCTGATATTTAAAGACAATGGAACATTGTCCAGCGTCTTCCCGTCCAGGCCTGTCATGATTTGATTAATTCTGCGTAAATGCTGAAAAGGCTTTTCCACATAGCGACAAACAACCCAGTCTTCGTGACTTCCACCTTCCGGGGCGAACTTATGCAACACCGAACGAAGTCCCAGGATATCACCATCATAAATCAGTGAACCGTGCATCACGCCAAGCACTTCGCTGTGTCTCATCCCCGACATGGCCTGTATCACATTCATGACTTTTAACGTCAGCTCAAAATGCCAGGTGTTCAGCTTTATGTGATCAACGCCAATAAAATCAGATCTCCAGCGCTTATTTTTATGTACCGAGAACCAGCCCTGCATCCCGGGGCCAAGTGTCGCGAAAAGCGCCCGAATTTCCCCGGCAACAATATTGTAGTAATACGCGGCCCGGTAATCCGGTATGCTTTTTGCTGTCCCTCTTTTACGGGCTTCCAGCATCGACGTATAGTAAGGCGAATCATAAAAACCGTTTATGATAGCGCACAGCCGGGAAAACCCGTCAAAATCGAAATCACTGATTTCAGCATCCAGTTCAGTAATCAGCCCTTCCCAGACAGACATCATAAGACTGAAAGGCATACAATATGTCTGGTTTGAATCATCCACACTGTTGTAACTGTCGAAGCTAATATCAGGAAAGTAACCGTATTTTCGAAGACGGGTATGACCTGTCAGCGAGATATCCGCCAGGTCCATAAAGTAATTACGTAATGTTCTTTCAGAACGCTTCCTGCCGTGCTCATCCTCCTCCTTCATCTTTACAATGAAAGCATTCCGGACAAGCGGAAAACGAAGCTGAAACAGACTGCGATACCCCATAGACTCAATAATACGGGCTCCCGCCACAATGTTTGCACATTTCCGGATCAGTGACTGCGTCTTCGCGGTCCTGCCGACAATCCAGAGCAGGCTGGCTGAGATGATTTTGGCTTCAAGACGCAGTTCAGGATCCCGTATGCCTGAAAAATTAACGGTTCTTAACGTTTCACCAATATGGGTTCTGACATAGCGATTGGTCCAGACATCATCCCTGAAATAAATATTCAGCGTCTCCTCATTGATAAAACGCATATCATGTTCATCTGAGCTGGCGATAACCAGGCAGTTATTCAGACGTTCAAAGCTTTTGTTTTCTAGTGCCTCACAGATGATATCCTCAGTCGGAAACTCATCCCCTGAACGAAGCGGCGTTCCGGCAGGAAACTCCGCCATTCGACTACGGCTTACCTCTTTTTTCTTCAAATCTGCCATACCGGAGCCACACCTTCTCGCTGAAGTTTAACGCGCGCTTTTTTCAGGGTCGCCTCATCTACCAGCCCAAGCCGTAAATCAATCTTCAGGAGTAACGTTTCATAACGCTCCACAGCATTGACCGAACCGATGTACAACGGTTTTCCATACTCGATAGCATGCCTGAATGACAGCAGGAGCCATACAGACTCCAGCGTTTCCACAACGCAACTTTTTGAACATTCGACACAATGAGAAAAATCCGCACAAGCCTTTGGTGTCCGGCCAAATCGTTTTTGCTTTTTTATAAAGCGCAATTCAATATCTGTAGGCGGCTCCTGCGATCGACATCCCAGGCCATTCAATAAAAGATCCACACCCTCATCGCTTCCACGCAGATCGATCCCCAGCTCATCAGCAACTTTTACCCGCTCGGATAACGCACGTGTCGCAATCCCCTGATTCATAAGCGTATCAAGTGCAGCACTGAAGTTTTCCTTCGCCCCCTGTGGGTTACCTGCAGCATAATTCCGCCTGTAAGTGCCCCAGTTATGCTGTGCTTTTTCCGCCGTAATCAGACCATTCTTTAATGTTCTGTCCGTATACTGCTCAGACGTTTTGCGCAAGCCAGAAACGGTAATTGATGGAAGCGAGGGATTAAGCTGCCGCATCGTGGCCCACGCCCCCTCAGAGTTAGAAAATTTAGTCAGATGACTGGGATTAAGAGAATAAAGCTTACGGAATTTCACCTGCGGCTCACTCAGAAACAGCGCCTGTACCGGAGGGAAGTTATCTGCGGAAACCAGATAGTTAACGATGTCGTCCCTGAGCCTGATAAAAGACAGAAACCAGTAATAGCCCGCACGTTTGGTCACATACTCCGATTTACCTATCGTCAGACGTATATACTTATTCGCTCTCCCCTTATAAACATAATCAGTGCTGATACCCTTTTCATCCAGATGTATATCATCCCGCGTCAGACCCAGAACCTGAGAGGTGTTTCCCCATGTGTGGTAACAGAACAGAAAAAAAGAAGTAAGAAAGTAATTTTCCAGAACGTCCCTGATGATGATCTCTGCCCTGCTGACCCCGTTCTCTCCCGGATACCGGAAATACGCTTCATAAACAGGTGCCAGCAAAGACGGTGAGAAATGCCGCACCCCTTTTTCCGATTTAGCGATATGCTCCCGGATACATCCCGCAAGGAACTCATTCATGGATGACAACTGCCTCAGGATCTCGGAAAGTTCATTCCTGGTATAGCTATCCCTTCCCTGCTGCTGATACGTTCCTTTCGGTAAGAATTCATATTCATACCGCCTCTGAATCTGCCCGCCCGTAAGCAAAAACCGGTTGACCACGGACAAGTAGTGTCTTGCCATCCTGACTGAAATTTTTCGCCGACGAATATCGTTCATGAGATGTTTAATATACATTTCAACGCCTTCAGCCGTGCCATAGTCATACTGATTGACTGACTGCCATATAAAAAACATATTGAGATAACGGAAAATGGTTAACCTTCCGGCGGGACGGTAAGACAGAAGAAATCGTTTCAGAGAGGCAATAAAATCGCGTTTTTCAGGGCGGGCAAGATGCGAATGTTCACTAAACCATCCGGGGAGCAACACATAATCTGAAAAATGAGCCTGAAGATAAACGTCAAGTAAATAATATCGGTTCAGATCCCGCTGAGTGATGTGTCCGCTGACCGTCTCCCATGACAGCACATTTTCGGCCATCCACGTTATCTGCGTTTCACTCCGGCTCATATATGGCTCCATCGCGACCTGCAGCACCGTCAATCAATGCGTCCATGACCCCGGCGACTGCATCAGAAATCTGGTTTTGCTGAAGAAAGACGATGTATTTCATCGTCGTATTTTCGCTTTTATGGCCCATCCAGTATTTTACTGTACCCAGCGCATTTGCGGCCTGATCGGGATAGCAACTCAGTGCCGAGCGTAAAAAATGGGTCGCAAACGTTGCCCGCAAATCATGGGGTTTATGTCTGAACACATTTCCCGGAGCAGACCGGGCCAGGCGATGGCGAAAACTGTACCAGCGGGAGTAAAAGGCTTTTTCAGACATCCGTTTCCCGTTTGCCATTAAAAATAAAGGCTCGTGCCGCCCTTCCCCACCCTGTCGTGCACGCCATTTTTGGATCTTCTTTTCATACTCCTCATCCGCCAGATAATCCAGAACCTGCTCGTACAATCGTCTGGTGATGAAGAGTTCTCGCGTCATCCCAAACTTCGTATGAACTCCGCATCTCGGACCAATATGAAGCCCCCTGATGGTCAACTCAGATACAGGGACACTGGCAAGGTACTCTTCAGTAAAGAGTGACGACGGCAGGGTCAGCATTTCATCCAGCCGTAGCCCACAATTTTTCATCAGCACAATCATTAAACTGAACAACCCGGACTCAGATTTCAGTGCCTCATCCAGGATATGAACCTCTGCATCATTCAGTGGGTTGATTGTCCTTTTTGTTGTGCTGGTTATCCTGATGGCAAGATCCGAACTTATCACCTTGCGTCGCCCGTCAACGACTTTTTCGACCAACGTAAAAAATGAGCTGGCAGCCAGCTCACCACACTTGCCCAGAAATACGTAAAACCGTCGGATAACGCTGATGTACACCGCCGCGGTGGATGAGGCGATGCGCCCCTGCCTTACGGCCCCCAGAAGATACTCCCTGAAGCCATATGTAGGGCTTTGGTATTTCAACGTTCCCGGGGTGAAAGGGTCAAGTCCGTTATCCTCCAGCCACCTTATCCAGCGTAAAAATGCCCGGGCTAAAGGCTTTAAATCCCTGGCCTGCAGGATAGCTTTATCCATAAGATAAAAGTGTACATATCGGCTCAGTTTTCGATTCTGGATGCCGCTAATATAAGGTATTTCAGCATACAGAAATCCGGGTTCAAATTTCAGTTTCGGCTCTGTTGCATCCAGTTTGCTGACACGCCCATAACGCGCATGAATGTTAGTGATTATCCTCACAGTCTGTCGCCCTGAAACGCCACCTCATGCCTACACTATAAATCCGGAAGAAGAAAAAACAAACAACCAGGTTGCCGGGAGTGAATATGCAAATCAGGAGGAAAGTAAAAGATGTAACGACACCATCACGATGCAATACATTGACCTCAACACGTTACCCGGACCATACGTGATAAACATCACAAATCCTTTGAGTGAAGAACTTAAGATGTGATTTTCATTTCCCGGCACAAACCGTGCCCTTAAAAAACAGGCAACGGATACATCTTAATGCCAGAAGTAAACCTTAATTGATTGAATACAGCCTGAGTCCATTGCAAAAATAACACACAGGGTAAATTCGCATATACAGAACCCAACGAAAAGCAAAAGAAACCTGTAACACATTTCGTTTACCTGTCACTTTCAATTGTAAAAGCCAGCAGAAAAAGCGCATATAACTATATTTATCCCTGCGGGGACTTTTGTTTGTGCTATATATTTTTTACAGAGAACCGCAACGCGTCCAAACACAAGAATATATTTACCTCTGGAAAATGGTCTGACTCCCTTTCACGTGGTTGTAGTGACCTGTTCTGTGATTCATGTAATGTCTTTTCTGGATGAGGAAAATATGTCATCACTGATATTTTATACAGACGAAGCACAAGCACTGATTGTAACAGATACCCTTGCCGTCACCGATAATGGGGAGCCGTTATCTTTTGTTTCCAAAGCAGGTTACATCCCCCAGCTAAGAACCATCATAGCAGGAACGGGGGCAGGTGGATTTTCTAACACCTGGTTGCTTGAAGCATCAACCAGAATGGTCGTATCAGGTATACAAAATCTCAATTATCATACATCGGCCTGTCTAAGGAGGCTGTGGAAACAATACAAGCATGACCATGCAATTCCCTCTTCTTCAACGGTGACAACCAGTGTTTATCAGTTCGCAATTTGCGAGGAAACAGGAAATATCGTTTCGTTCGCCTATCGCTCAGTCCATGATTTCGAATCAGAGCAATTACAATACGGAACAGGAGTAAAACCTGAGTGCCAAATCTTGGATGGGGATTTGTTGCAGACAATTCCTGTAATGATGAATGAACAAAGGGCTATACAGGCGACATACCCACACCCGGAACGGATCCATATTGGCGGTGAGATGATTGCGCATTATCTGACATCATCTATGTATCAATGCTTTAAGATTGGGGAATTTGAGGATTTCAGAACTCAGGGAGAGTATATATTGAGCAGGATTTAGGCAAAACGCGGTTCAGATAAAGTGCTTTTAACAGGCTTGCTGAACATTAAAAGGATATCTCTCAATTACGATGAATAGCTTGAATTCTAAAAATAGAAAAGTAGAGTTTAACTCTAAATACATAAAAACAAGAGTAAAGGAACAGCCGCCGAAGCAGCCGCGCATGATGTTGATCGAGAAGCGGATCATCTCATACGCCGGGATACGGGCGTTGCCGTACGCCGGGTGCGGCACGCGTTTGTACGGCAGCGCAAAGACGCTGTCCATCTCTTCGGTGGAGAGCGGGATCGCCGGTGGGTTGATCCAGATAAAACGCTCGCCGTGCTTCTGCATCAACGCACGCGCACAGCCGGGGTTGGTTTCATGGTGCAGAATACGGGACGCGTGGGCGTAGAGCACCTTATCGGCTTTCACCTTCTCGTAGGACGGCAGCAGCACATAGGTCTTTTCCCACGGTTTCGGGCGCGGCGGCTGCACGACGATAGCCTTCGCTTCCGCTTTCTTTGGCTCAACCGGTTTGTTATCGGCGCACGGCAGATCTTCGCCATACGGGTGCGGGATAGGATCGATTTTGCCCGGCATATCGATGATGCGGGAATCCACCCCGCGCCAGCCCGGCAGCGCTTCTTTCACCATGATGGCGGTGTTGCGCACGTCGCGGATGCTGCTCACCGGCTCGCCCTGCGACAGACGGTGCGCCACTTCTACCAGTGGACGCTCGCCGTTACCGTAAATCAGCATGTCGGCTTTGGAGTCCACCAGCACCGAGCGGCGCACGGTATCAGACCAGTAATCATAGTGCGCGGTACGACGCAGGCTCGCCTCGATGCCGCCCAGGATCACCGGCACATCTTTCCAGGCTTCTTTACAGCGCTGGGTGTAGACCAGCGTGGCGCGGTCAGGGCGTTTGCCCGCCACGTTATCCGGTGTGTACGCATCGTCATGGCGCAGCTTACGGTCGGCGGTATAGCGGTTGATCATCGAGTCCATGTTGCCGGCGGTCACGCCGAAGAACAGGTTCGGTTTACCCAGACGCATAAAGTCGTCTTTGCTGTTCCAGTCTGGCTGGGAGATGATCCCCACGCGGAAGCCCTGCGCTTCAAGCATGCGGCCGCAGATGGCCATACCGAAGCTCGGGTGGTCAACGTAGGCATCGCCCGTGACCAGAATGATATCGCAGCTATCCCAGCCCAGTTGGTCCATCTCTTCCCGGGACATCGGCAGGAACGGCGCCGGTCCAAAGCAGGCCGCCCAGTACTGGGGCCACGAGAAAAGGTCACGATCCGGCTGGATCAGGGAAATTGCGCTCATAATGCTTCCGAAGAAAAAATAGACAAAAGGAGCCGGATTATACGCTGTTCATCCGCCAGATTTGAAGAAAAGGATG
This sequence comes from Enterobacter cloacae complex sp. 2022EL-00981, assembly GCF_028737495.1. Taxonomy (NCBI): domain Bacteria; kingdom Pseudomonadati; phylum Pseudomonadota; class Gammaproteobacteria; order Enterobacterales; family Enterobacteriaceae; genus Enterobacter; species Enterobacter cloacae complex sp. 2022EL-00981. Next base: position 279,941 of record NZ_JAQZRK010000003.1, on the reverse strand, counting down.
CAAGAGGCAGACAGATATTCACAGAAGTCGTTAAAATACAGCGCCCTGATTATTTTGGCTCATAATATTCACTCAAACTTCCGGTGATTTTCCCCCGGAACAGGTTCTTGCGCGGAGTTCTGTTGTGAAGTTCAACGATTCGTTACATGTCTCCCAGCTGCGGGTTGTGCTTCATCTCTGCGGGTTTCTGGTTCTTCTGTACAGCCTGTCTATGCTGCCGCCGATGGTTATCGCTCTGCTGAATAAAGAGCGAACCTATTTTGCTTTTTTGACCACCTTTTTGACTTTTTTCAGCCTCGGCGGCCTGGCCTGGCGGGCAACCCGTCACGCCGGTATACAGCTACGCACCCGCGACGGATTCGTGATTATCGTCCTGTTCTGGCTGCTGTTCTCATTAATCAGCGCCATGCCGCTCTGGATGGACGATGGTCTGCAACTCTCCTTTGCTGACGCACTTTTTGAAGGCGTTTCCGGGATCACCACCACGGGCGCAACGGTGATCGGCGACGTCAGCGCCCTGCCCAAATCGTACCTCTATTATCGCGCGCAGCTCAATTTCATTGGCGGGCTGGGCGTCATCGTGCTGGCCGTCGCGGTCCTGCCGCTGCTGGGCATCGGTGGCATGAAGCTTTACCAGTCAGAAATGCCCGGCCCGTTTAAAGAGGAGCGTCTGACGCCCCGGCTCGCCGATACCGCACGCACCCTGTGGGTCACCTATCTGGCGCTGGGGATAACCTGCACGCTGGCGTACTGGCTGGCGGGGATGCCCTTTTTTGATGCCGTTTGTCACGGGCTCTCCACCGTATCCCTGGGCGGCTTTTCAACCCGCAGCGAGAGCATCGGTTTTTATGACAGCCACGCGATTGAGCTTGTCGCCGGCACCTTTTCGCTGCTTTCGGCGTTTAACTTTACCCTCTGGTATGTCGCCCTTGTCAGACGCACGCTGAAGCCGATTCGCCGCAGCCCGGAGGTGAGATTCTTTCTGGCCGCTGCCGCGGTGCTTATCGCCATTACCGCCTGGCAGGTCTGGCACGCGGGAATGTATAACCCTCTCGACAGCCTGGTGCACGCCTTCTTCCTGGCAAGCTCAATGATGACCGATAACGGCCTTTCAACGGCCGATTACGCCCACTGGCCTGCCCACACTATATTCCTGCTGCTGAGCGCCAGCTTCTTTGGTGGCTGCGTGGGTTCGACCTGCGGTGGGATTAAGGCCCTGCGTTTTCTGATGATGTTCAAGCAGAGTATTCAGGAGATGAATCAGCTGGCGCATCCGCGGGCGCTGCTGACCATCAAGGTTGGCAACAGCGTGGTGAATGAGCGCGTCCTGCGTTCAGTATGGAGCTTCTTCTTTCTCTACGTGATGATCACAGGCTTTTTCGTCTGGGCGCTCAATCTGATGGGCTATGACCTGTTTACATCATTTGCGACGGTGGCTGCCTGTATCAACAATATGGGTCTGGGCTTTGGCGAAACGGCATCAACCTTCGGGACGTTAAAGGAAGAAGCCAAGCTGTTGATGTGCGCGGCGATGATCTTAGGACGTCTGGAAATTTATCCGGTGTTGATCCTGTGCTCGCGCTTTTTCTGGCGGGCATAACGCATTCCCGGCGCACCGGGAATGATGTGCTTACGGCGCCGGGTTAACCAGCATTTGCCCTACGGAGCCCCTGTCCATCATCTCCAGCGTCTGGCTGTGGAACAGGAACGGGAAGTGCGGCCAGGAAGGCTGGCCGTAGTAGACAAGCAGTTCAACCTGACCATCCACCCAGACGGTGTCTTTCCAGCCCCTGTCTTCCGGGAACGGCATCGCGCCGTTCACGTTGCGGATCAGGAATGACACACCTTCAATATGGAACGACTGCGGCATGTCGGAGCGAACGGTCCAGCGCTCCCAGGTGCCCTGCTGGGCGGTAATGTCGATACGGTTAACGTCCCACAGCGCGCCGTTGATGCCCGGGTCGTCGCCGAGGCTGATATCACGGCTGCGTACCGGCGAACCGCTCATGATCTCCTGCGGCAGCAGGCGCATGGGCAGGCTGTCGGTCACCAGCGGCAGCAGGCCGGTTGGGCGCAGGGTCAGCACCAGCGTGGAGACCAGAATGCTCGACGGCTCAAAGAAGCCACGAATGCGATCCACAATGCTCGCCGCTTCGCCGCAGGTCACCGAGACTTCATCGCCGTTGGTCATATCCACGAGGATTTCACGGCGTTCACCCGGGGCAAGCGCCAGCTGTTTAACGGACACCGGCGCCGGTAAAAAGCCCTGGTCGCCAGAGATCACATGCAGCGGGCGGCCATCGCTCATCTGCAACAGATAGCGGCGCGAGTTAGAGGCGTTCAGCAGACGCAGGCGAACCCAGCCGCGCGAGACTTCGACATACGGACTTTGCGCGCCGTTGACCAGCAGCGTGTCGCCAACAAAGCCACCGCTACCCGGCTCGCTGTATTCCGGTGTGCCAAAGTTATCCAGACGCTTGTCCTGGATAATGACCGGGAAATCATCCACGCCGTAGTGGTTTGGAATGGGCAGAGATTTACTGACTTCGTCTTCTATCAGCCACATCCCGGCCAGGCCGTTATAAACCTGCTGGGCAGTGCGGTTAGGGGTATTAGCGTGATACCACAGCGTCGCCGCGCTCTGACGGATTGGCAGTACGGGAGCCCAGTCGGCGTTAGGCGACATCATGCGCGCGGCCCCGCCAATCAACGGGCCGGGAACCTGCAACCCGCTGATGGTCATCGCCACATTTTCAGGCGTGCGGTTGCTGTAGATGAGCTTTACGTCATCGCCATTCCACACGCGGATGGTCGGCCCAAGGTAGCGCCCGTTAATGCCCCAGACCGGCGCGCGGGTTCCCTGGGTAAACGACCAGTGGCTTCGCTGTAGCGTCAGGAATAGCGGCTGCCCGCGACGGGATTCAATCAACGGCGGAATGGGCAGCGGCTGTTGCTGCCCGGCGGCGCTGGCTGTCAGCGGCATCGCACCCGCACAAAGGGCGATCCCTGAAGCCTGAATAAACTGACGCCGACTGAGTGACATATAAGCTCCATCTGAAACGACTAACAACGCGGGAATTCGTTTTCCCTTTTAACGCCGGATTAGATCTTCCCGGCGGCTTCTCTCTCTGCGACTTCTTTGTCGAGCTGAGCAATATGCTGAACCATCAGTTCACGGCAGTGCGCTGCCAGCTCGCGCACCTGATCTTTACCGTATTTGCTGGTATCAACCGGCGGCAGCATCTCGACAATCACCAGCCCGTTATTCAGGCGGTTAAGATTAATCTTATTCGATGTATTGGAAACACACACGGGAATAATTGGAACGCCCGCCGCAATTGCGGCATGAAACGCCCCAGTTTTAAACGGCAGCAGACCGCGACCGCGGCTGCGCGTGCCTTCCGGGAACATCCAGATAGAAATGCGGCGCTTTTTGAAGTGGTTCACCACTTCCGCAATGGTACCGTGCGCTTTTGCGCGGTTATTACGGTCAATCAGCAGGTTACCCGTCAGCCAGTAGAGCTGGCCGAAAAAGGGGATCCACAGCAGGCTCTTCTTACCCACCGTCACGGTCGGCGGCAGCACGATGTTAGAGGCAGTCACCATATCGTAGTTATTTTGATGGTTTGCGATATAGATGGCGTTACCAAAATTCTCTGCCCCTTCCGGCAGACGCTTTTCAACCTTCAGGCCAAACAGCGGCGCAAGACGACCAAACATGTGGCCGAAGGTGGCGACATGCTTCGGGTTACGCGGGCTGAACAGGCAATAAATGCAGCCGAAAACACAGACCAGAATGCAGTAGATAACGGTAAGAATAAGACGAACAATGTATAGCATAGCGACCTCTGAAGCCCTGACAGCTGACAATTATACTTCACCTGTGGCCAGGTAAGGACTTTATTACGAGCGCGTATTGTTAATCGCAACGCACGAATTAACAACGGTTTTACGGGAAATTTTATTGGATATCCCCCTCCGGAACAGAGGGGGATCGAAACGCGTTACTCTTCGCTGTCGCCCGCGCTGCTGCGTGCAGGAGAATCGATCTCCACGCGGTCGATACGCTGCAGGCCGCGCATCAGCGAACCGCGGCGTCCGCGCTCGCCGACCACCTTCTGCAACTCTTCCGGACGCAGCTTGATTTTACGCTTGCCGACATGAATGGTCAGCGTGCTCTGCGGCGGCAGAATGAAGAGATGCGCCAGGCCATCTTCACCTTTCGCGGCTTCCGCCGACAGGATGTTGATGATCTTATTGCCCTTCCCTTTTGACAACTCCGGCAGGTCGCTGACCGGGAACATCAGCATGCGCCCGGCAGATGTAATGGCCAGCAGCATGTCGCTCTCGTTCTCGACCACCAGCGGCGGCATAACGTGCGCGTTATCCGGCAGGCTGATCATGGCTTTACCGGCACGGTTACGTGACACGAGATCGTTAAAGGTACAGATAAAGCCGTAACCCGCATCAGAGGCCAACAGCAGTTTCTGGTCGTCGGCTTCCATCAGCATGTGGTCAACCGTCGCCCCAGGCGGCAGCGTCAGCTTGCCGGTCAGCGGTTCGCCCTGACCGCGCGCGGAAGGCAGCGTGATCGGATCGATGGCGTAACTGCGGCCCGTGGAGTCAATAAACGCCACCGGCTGGTTGCTCTTGCCTTTCACGGCCGCCTTGAAGCTGTCGCCCGCTTTGTAGCTCAGCCCCGGCGCATCGATATCATGGCCTTTGGCGCTACGCACCCAGCCGCTCTGGGACAGGACGATGGTGACCGGCTCTGAAGGCTGCATGTCATGCTCGTTCATCGCCTTCGCTTCTTCGCGCTCATGCAGCGGAGAACGGCGGTCGTCGCCGAAGGCATCGGCATCGGCCTGCAACTCTTTCTTCAGCAGGGTGTTCATTTTGCGTTCGGACGCAAGGATCGCCTGCAGCTGATCGCGCTCTTTTTCCAGCTCGTTCTGCTCACCGCGGATCTTCATCTCTTCCAGCTTAGCGAGATGGCGCAGCTTCAGTTCGAGGATCGCTTCAGCCTGGGTTTCACTGATACCAAAGCGCGACATTAACGCGGGCTTCGGCTCGTCCTCGGTACGGATGATCTCAATGACTTCATCGATATTGAGGAACGCGACCAGCAAACCTTCGAGGATATGCAGGCGCTTAAGCACTTTCTCCAGACGGTGGTTCAGACGACGGCGCACCGTATCGCGACGGAAGGTCAGCCATTCGGAGAGGATCTCCAGCAGGTTTTTCACCGCCGGGCGTCCGTCCAGACCGATCATGTTCAGGTTGATGCGGTAGCTTTTTTCCAGGTCGGTGGTGGCGAACAGGTGGTTCATCACCTGCTCCATGTCCACGCGGTTAGAGCGCGGCACGATCACCAGACGGGTTGGGTTTTCGTGGTCGGATTCATCGCGCAGGTCGTCCACCATCGGCAGCTTTTTATTGCGCATCTGGGAGGCGATCTGCTCCAGCACCTTGGCGCCAGAGACCTGATGCGGCAGCGCGGTGATCACCACGGCGCCGTCCTCTTTGGTCCACACGGCGCGCATGCGTACGGAGCCACGGCCGTTCTGGTAGATTTTGCGGATTTCCGCACGCGAGGTGATGATCTCAGCTTCGGTCGGGAAGTCCGGCCCCTGAACGATATCCAGCAGCTCGTCCAGCGAGGTTTTCGGCTGTTCAATCAGGGTGATGGCGGCTTTCGCCACTTCACGCAGGTTGTGTGGCGGGATGTCCGTCGCCATACCGACCGCGATACCGGTGGTGCCGTTCAGCAGGATATTCGGCAGACGCGCAGGCAGCATTTTCGGCTCCTGCAGCGTGCCGTCGAAGTTTGGCACCCAGTCCACCGTCCCCTGGCCGAGTTCGCCCAGCAGCACTTCGGCATATTTAGACAGGCGGGATTCGGTATAACGCATCGCCGCGAAGGATTTCGGATCGTCCGGTGCCCCCCAGTTGCCCTGACCGTCCACCAGCGGGTAACGATAAGAGAACGGCTGGGCCATCAGCACCATCGCTTCATAGCAGGCGCTGTCGCCGTGCGGATGGTATTTACCCAGTACGTCACCGACGGTACGGGCGGATTTCTTGAACTTGGCGGTGGCGTTCAGCCCCAGCTCGGACATCGCATAGACGATGCGACGCTGAACGGGCTTCAGGCCATCCCCGATAAACGGCAATGCCCTGTCCATGATGACGTACATGGAGTAGTTCAGGTAGGCGTTTTCCGTGAATTCATGTAGCGCGAGGCGCTCTGCCATATCGCTCATTACGTGTGATTCCTCAACTCAGAAACCGATGGGTTTCAGGCAATATTGCCGCAGATACTACCCTATCTGGCGAGTTGAGTCACAAAGAAAAAGGGCCGGATAAGCGGCCCTTTCTGGGTTATTTCGTCAGCTTGATAACCTGCTTCACATCGATTTCAAATTCGTTCCAGTCTTTATCGACCTTACCCTGCAGCTCGACTTTATCTTGCGGGGACACGGTCACACCGTTCCAGCGCTTATGATCAATCTCAACCACCACCGTGCCAGTCTCGTCGCGGAAGGTGTAGCGGTCATCGGACAGGCGTTCGGTGATGTTCCCACGCAGCTTCACCCAGGCGTCGTCCTTAAGGTCTTTGACTTTCGCGGCCGTGGTCAGGTTGGCGTTGTTATCAACAAAACCGCCTGCCTGCGTCTGAGTCTGGGGTTGGGTAGCTGATGGGCCCGTAAAACCGCCCTGAGCAGCGAAGACCGGTGCGGTGGTCATCATCATGATAGCAGCCATTGCAGCGAATTTTTTCATATTCATCTCTCCCTTTAATGTGGTGTCGCAATCCATTAAACAGGGTAATCCTTAACAACTTCTTAAGGGGAAAATTTATATTTTTTTACTGTACAGCAGGCGGATCCAGAGGGTTTACTGACGCCATCAAGGAGGGGATATGCGCATATTACTGGTAGAAGACGACAAGCTGATAGGTGATGGCATCAAAGCGGGCTTAAGCAAAATGGGCTTCAGCGTGGACTGGTTCACCGACGGAAAAACCGGCCAGGCGGCGCTCTGTTCTGCCCCTTACGATGCGGTAGTGCTTGACCTGACGCTACCGGAGATCGACGGTCTGGCGATCCTGCGCGCCTGGCGCGAAAGCGGGCGCAGCGAGCCGGTGCTTATCCTGACCGCGCGGGATGCGCTGAATCAGCGCGTCGAGGGGTTACGCCTGGGGGCCGATGATTATCTCTGCAAACCCTTCGCGCTGATCGAAGTGGCCGCCCGCCTTGAGGCGCTGGTGCGTCGCAGCCACGGTCAGACGCGCAGCGAGCTGCGTCATGGCAAAGTGACGCTCGACCCGACAAGCCTCGTCGCCACGCTGGAGGGGGAAACGCTGGCCCTCAAGCCCAAAGAGTTCGCCCTGCTGGAGTTACTGATGCGCAATGCGGGCCGCGTCCTGCCGCGTAAAGCGATCGAAGAGAAGCTCTATACGTGGGACGATGACGTCTCCAGTAACGCCGTGGAAGTTCACGTCCATCATCTGCGGCGTAAGCTGGGCAGCGAGTTTATCCGCACGGTTCATGGCATCGGCTATACCCTGGGTGACGCATGAAACTGAGCCTGAAACTCCGTCTGACGCTTCTTTTTCTGCTGCTGTCGCTGACGGCCTGGTTTGCCGCAAGCCTTGTCGCCTGGCAGCAGACGACCCACAAGCTCGATAAGCTGTTTGATACCCAGCAGATGCTGTTTGCTAAACGGCTGCTGACGATGGATCTGGATGAGATCCGCGCTCCGGAGCGGATGCGCGAGATCCCCAAAAAAGTGAAGCACGGTCGCCTGGACGACGATGCTCTGGCCTTCGCCATTTACGCTACCGACGGCACGATGATCCTCAATGACGGGGAAAACGGCCGCGACATCCCGTATCACTATCGCCGCGATGGGTTTGATGACGGCAGGCTCAAAGACGACAACGATGACTGGCGTTTCTTATGGCTGACCTCGCCGGACGGGAAGTACCGCGTGGTGGTCGGTCAGGAGTGGGAATACCGGCAGGAGATGGCGCTGGATGTGGTCAGCTCGCAGCTGACGCCGTGGCTGGTGGCGCTACCGGTGATGCTGCTGTTGCTGATTGTCCTGCTGAGCCGGGAGCTTAAGCCATTGAAAAAACTGGCTCAGACGTTGCGCCTGCGCTCGCCGGATGCCACCGACACCCTGCCGACACAGGGCGTGCCATCAGAAGTGCGCCCCCTTCTGGACTCCCTGAACCACCTCTTTACCCGAACCCAGGAGATGATGAGCCGCGAGCGCCGCTTTACCTCCGATGCCGCCCACGAATTACGTAGCCCGCTGGCGGCGCTGAAGGTGCAAACCGACGTGGCGCAACTCTCTCTGGACGACCCGCAGGCGCAGGAAAAAGCGCTCTCGCAGCTCCACGCGGGGATCGACCGGGCATCCCGGCTGGTGGATCAACTCCTCACTCTCTCGCGTCTGGACTCTCTGGAAAATCTCGACGATGTCGAACCGATAAAGATGGCCGATTTGCTGCAATCAGCGGTTCTGGACATCTGGCATCCGGCGCAGCAGGCGGGTATCGATGTTCGCCTGAACATCAACGCCCCGCAGGCTGAACGCACGGGTCAGCCGCTGCTGTTGAGCCTGCTGGTGCGTAACCTGCTGGATAACGCCGTGCGTTACAGCCCGCACGGCAGCGTGGTTGACGTTACGCTGGACGCCCGTTGCTTCTCCGTACGCGACAACGGACCGGGGATCGCCCCCGAGGCGTTGGCCCGTATTGGCGAGCGTTTTTATCGTCCACCCGGCCAGGATGCCACGGGCAGCGGGCTGGGGTTATCAATTGTAAAACGCATTGCTGCCCTGCACGGTATGCGCGTTTCACTGGATAATGCTGCGGAAGGCGGCGTTGATGTGAAGGTGTGCTGGTAAGGGATTATTGCATTTAACGCAAAAGACTTTGCACATTTTGCTCATTTTACCGTATCGCCCTCGCGCGTAGAATACTCGCCATACTCTCATCGACGAGGACAAATAATGAGCAACATTCTGATTATCAACGGTGCGAAAGAATTCGCCCACTCTAAAGGCCAGTTGAATGACACCCTGACCGAGGTCGCGGACGGCTTCCTGCGCGACGCCGGGCATGATGTTAAGGTTGTGCGCGCAGACAGCCATTACGACGTGAAAGCCGAAGTGCAGAACTTCCTGTGGGCTGACGTGGTTATCTGGCAGATGCCGGGCTGGTGGATGGGCGCACCGTGGACCGTGAAAAAATACATGGATGACGTGTTCACTGAGGGCCACGGTTCACTGTATGCCAGCGACGGCCGTACCCGTTCAGACGCGTCTAAAAAATATGGCTCTGGCGGCCTGATTCAGGGCAAGAAATATATGCTCTCCCTGACCTGGAACGCCCCGCTGGACGCGTTCACCGATAAAGATCAGTTCTTTGAAGGCGTAGGGGTAGACGGCGCATACCTGCCGTTCCACAAGGCTAACCAGTTCCTCGGCATGGACCCGCTGCCGACCTTTATCGTCAACGACGTGATTAAAATGCCTGACGTCCCGCGCTATATCGCAGAATATCGCAAGCATCTGGCTGAAATTTTTGCTTAACTGGTAACCTGGAATTAGAAGGAGTTAATTATGCTTACCGTTATTGCTGAAATCCGTACGCGTCCTGGCCAACATCACCGCCAGGCGGTGCTGGATCAGTTCGCGAAAATTATCCCAACCGTACTGCAAGAAGAAGGCTGCCACGGCTATGCGCCGATGGTTGACGCCGCAACCAACGCCAGCTTCCAGGCCACCGCGCCGGACTCCATCATCATGGTTGAGCAGTGGGAAACCGTGGCGCATCTCGAAGCGCACCTGCAGACAGCACACATGAAAGCGTGGAGCGATGCGGTAAAAGGTGACGTGCTGGAAACCCACATCCGTATTCTGGAGCAAGGGGTGTAAAACCTGCCTTCCCTCTCCTTTCGGAGAGGGAAATATCTCTGACCTGCTATGCTTATTCTGACTTCATGATTAACAGGAGGATGGAATGGGACTTTTTAACTTCGTAAAAGAAGCAGGCGAAAAGCTGTGGGACAACCTGACCGATCATAAAGGCCAGAGCGACAAAATCACCGAGCATCTCAAGAAACTCAACATTCCCGGCGCGGATAAAGTGCAGGTCAACGTTACCGACGGTAAAGCCAGCGTAACGGGCGACGGGCTGACCCAAGAGCAGAAAGAAAAAATCCAGGTCGCCGTCGGCAATATTGCGGGCGTCAGCGAGGTGGAAAACAACATCACCGCCACTGATGCCAAAGATGAAGCCACCTACTATACGGTGAAATCAGGCGACACCCTCAGCGCCATCTCCAAAACCGTGTACGGGGATGCCAACCAGTACAACAAGATTTTTGAGGCGAACCGCCCGATGCTCTCCAGCCCGGACAAGATTTATCCCGGCCAGACGCTGCGTATTCCTAAGGCGTAACCCACACGTCGGGGGCGCGCCCCCGACCTTTTACCAGTACGGCTTCCAGCTCTGGGTGAACCGCACCAGCGCCTCAACGTAGAAGTAATCGCCCCAGCTCGCACACTCATCCACGCCTTTGTTGCTCGCCAGGTGATAGACAGCGTGCTTAAGCAGCCCGTTCCCCTTCTCGTCTTTGCCCATCAGATAGTACTTTGTCAGTGACGACATAATCCCTTTAGCCCAGTCCAGATAACGTTCACGATCCGGATCCGTGACCGGCAACTGTTTTACCAGTTCCAGCAGCCCGCAGACGGCAATGGCCGCCGAGGAGGAATCCCGCAGCGCATCTGTCCCCAGCAGCGCCAGATCCCAGTGGCAGACATAATCCTCCGGCAGACGATTAAGAAAGTAGTTTGCCAGGCGTTTTGACAGCACAATCATCGTCTTATCGCCGGTATAGAGATAGCTCAGCATAAAACCGTAGATCCCCCACGCCTGCCCGCGGGACCAGCAGGAGTCGTCCGCGTATCCTTGCTGCGTGTTGCCGTAACGAGGCGCGCCGGTAACCACATCCATGTAGTAGGTGTGGAACGTCGAGGCATCTTCACGAATCAGGTACCTGGCGGCCTGCATCACGTGGGCTTTTGCGGCGTCAGCAAAGCGCACGTCGCCGGTTTGTTCCGTCGCCCAGTAGAGCAGCGGCAGATTCATGTTGCAGTCGATAATCATCCGCCCGGCCTGCTCCGGGTCTGACAGATCGCCCCAGGCCTGAATAATCTTCGCCTTCGGGTGAAAGCGCTCCAGCAGGGCTTCAGCCGCCAGCAGGGCGAACCCGCGCGCCTCGCGGTTGCCGGTCAGTCGCCAGGCCGCCACGCAGGAGAGCGTATACAGGAACCCCAAATCATGAGTGTTGGTATCATTACGCCCGGCGATGCGCAGGCCAAACGAGCGCACGTGTTTTTCAGCCATCTCGCGGAACGTTGTCTCACCGCTCATCTCCCACGCCAGCCATAGCTGACCGGTCCAGAAGCTGGTGGTCCACTCCACATTCTCCGTCAGCTGATAAACCCCGTTCTGGCAGGTTTCTGCCGGGAATCGGTCACCAAACGCCACCAAATGACGGCTAATCAGCTCAAGCACGTGGCTGCGGGCAGAGCTGAGTTCATCACGTAATGTCCGCGATTCAACGGGGACAGGAATAGCCTGCAGGTGTTCCTCTTTGATACGACTTAACATGTTTCGAGTCCTTTAAATTACCGGGATGAGGGTTCTGCTGCGTTCAGCAAGCGGGTACCGCGCCATTTGCTCTGGCAGGCGGATAACGTAAAGGCAGAGATAAACGTAAAGGTCAGCGCCGTGGCTCCCATAATGATATAGGTGTGCTCAAAGCCGATGCGGTCATACAGATAGCCGGCAGGCGAAGAGACAACCACGTTGCCCACGTAGAGCATGGCCTGATAGCCCAGCAGATACATGGTGGCGTTAACGCGTTTATCGAAATGCTCAGCAATATATTTAAAGACCGATACCAGCAGCAGACATATTTCCAGGCCATACAGCGGTTTCAGTACGGAAATTAACAGATGGGAATCGCACAGGCCGGAAATAATCAGTCGCGCACCAACCACCAGCCCGACAATTAACAGCCCACGCTTGGCACCAATACTATTCACCAACAGCGGGATCACCATATACATCACAAATTCCATACCCGACTGTACGGTTCCCAGATAACCGAACACCGCGTTACCCTGGTGAATATCATCAAAGAACGTGACGAAATAGCGTGAGAACTGCTGCTCGGCAATAAACATCATCCACGCCACGCCCGCCACATACAGGCAGAACGCCCAGAACTTGCGGTTACGCAGCAGGGCATAGACATCCGCAGGGGCGATTTTCTCTTTGGTCAGCACCTCGCTGGCGTGAGCGGAGTTAGTGTTCACTTTCAGGCTCACAAGGACGATCAGCATGATGATGGATGCGACGCTGCCCAAAATAAAGTTATACGCCGGAGAGAGATTAAACAGCAGACCGGAGAACGAGGACGCCACGGCCCAGCCAAGCGATCCCCACATGCGAATTTGCCCGAACTCCATACCGTTTAAACGGCTAAAGCGGTCAGAATAGGATTCACACGCCGCCACGCCCGCGTACCAGGCAAAGCTTAAATAGAGCGCGCCAATGATGATCCCTACCAGAGTATTGGACATCAGCAGCGGCTGATAAACATAAATAAAGAACGGCGCCATCAGCGCGGACATGGCAACCACAAAATAGAGCAGGTATTTACTCATGCCGATCTTATCGAGAATATAGCCGTAGATCGGTTTAAGAATGACTGAGAAGACACCGTTGACCGCAAAGACAGTGCCAATTACCGAGCCGCTGAGATTCGCCTTTTGGCCGAGCCAGATGGCTAATAGCCCAATACTGGCGGACCAGGTAAAGAAATAGAGAAATATAAAGCTGCTGATTTTGTAATATTCGGTTCTGTTCGTTGTAGATGCACTTTTCATATCATCCTCGCCGACGTGTAGGGTCAGATTTTTTATAATGTGAACGACAGCTTTCGTTCGCCTCCGGGTTCGCGGATCGCGACCTGGTCAGGGGTCATCTTCAGTTCAGGTGCCAATGCCGCGGGGGGTTTCTCGCTGGCCACGACGGCGCAACAGAGCCAGCTCTCTCCCTGAGGGAGATCGGTTTTTAACAGCGGAATGGATGCGCATTCCGGGAACATAATGCTGCTGTTCGGCGGCGTGACGATGCTGTCTGGCTCCCGGGCAATGGCCGGGGAGAGATCGACAATCACGCTGCTGCCGTTGCTGGCCGTCAGGTAACAGCCACGCTCATGAATGTGGTGTTCGGTTTTCATCACCGCAAAACCGCCCTCCACTGCCTGAAGGGTGCGAGCGCTGTTAATGCGGTGCAGACGCACGTGCCACTCGCCAAAGGGAATTTGCCAGGTTTCGACATGGACATCATGCCAGGGTGACCAGCGTGAATAGAGGTAGTTCTCATCCACCCGCACCTCCGCGCATTCACGACGCCCGCGGAAGTAGTTATCCCCCTCCGCCAGCAGTAACATCGAGTCGCAGGCGGCATGTTTCAGGCCAAAGCGTCCCCGTTCAAGGGTGAAGCCAAAGCGGCTTGAGTACGCAAATTTGGTGTATTTGGCTTCGGTGTTGACGTAGTTATTCAGCTCAAGCTGACCGGCAGTGAGCATCGTGACGTGCTGTGAGTAATCCGCATGCATCAGGATGTGCTGCGCTGGGTGGATCACACGTTTTTCCGCCAGCGAGGGGAGCGGCTGCTCTTCTGCCTGCCAGAACGGGTGTGACTCCGGCAAGGCCAGCATCAGGTACGTTTTCAGCGCCCAGTACGGCGAGCCGGGGGCGTTATAATCCTCGCACATCACCAGGTTGGGATATGTAAAACCGAGGGTCAAAATACCGTCGCGATCGGTCATCGGCTGCCGCTGCCACCAGCGAAGATGGCGCAGCACAATGCCCTTCACGATGCCCGGCGAGAAGACATTCAGCCCGGAAAAGGCCACGGCGCTCCAGAAAGCGACCATCGCGAAGCGATAGGTGAGGCTCCGGCCAAACGGTACCGACGCGCCGTCGGCGGCAGACCAGTAAATAAAATCTTCGGCGAACTGACGGGCACGCTCACGTAACACCTCCGCCCTTTTTTCATCACCGCTGAGGGTGGCATAAATCAGGCCGTAGAAGTGGAACGCCATTGAGATGTAGTAATCCTTCGGGCGGCCCGGACCGTCAGAATACCAGCCGTCACCCAGATAATACGCCTCCATCATCGCAAACCGACGGTCGATGGCGCGCGGATCATACGGCAGCCCGGCACATTTGAAACCAAGCTGCACCATAATTGCAAAGTAGTTCCAGTTGCTGTCCGGCATCTGCGCATCGGTGATCTGGTTGAGCCACGTGTGCAGGTTCATTACCTCACGTTCGCTGAAGCGGCGGGTGAGCTTATCCCCCAGCAGCGCCAGCCCCAGGCCGTAAGCCGCCATCTCCACCAGACGCTGGTCGTACGGGCCGGTTTCCCCCCAATAGCCCGGGCTCTGCGGATCGGTGCCGAGCTTAATGGCGGTCAGGAACTTCTCACTAAACGGCTCGTCCCCGCCGCCCGCCATCAGCGGAAACAGCCCCCACAGCGCACGGGATAGCCCTTCCATCTGCGCAATCTCCGTGGGGTAGTGCGCACAGGTTTCTCCCAGCGAGAACCGGGAACAATCCTGCGGAAAGGACTTATCCAGCGCGCCCAGCAGGTCATGTAACGACGCCACTACCTCCTGGCGCGAAGACAATGGATTTGATTTTTTAGACATACGCTCGCCCTCGTCATCAACTGCGACGAAGGATAGTGAATCCGCAAGGGGGATAAATGTTAGCCACGTCACAGCCGTGAAGGCTAAATAAACCTCCAGTTGAGAAAATTTAAAAAGGTGGTTTATAACGAGAAGATAACGGCAGAAAATTGAGTTTTATTGCACTATGCGCGACACGCCCACCTCCGACCGGCTGGAACTGATCACCTTAAATGACACCGTCGTGTCATTCAGCCGTCTGTTTGCCAATACCGTGCGTTACCATCACTGGCATCAGTGTCTGGAGATTCTGTATGTAGAAGAAGGATTTGGCGTCGCCATTGTCGATAACCGTCACTACACCATGCGCCCCGGGCGGCTGTTTTTCTTTCCGCCGTTTACCCTGCATAAAGTGAGGGTGGATGAGCAGGCAGAAGCGATTTACCGACGTACCATTATTCATCTCGACCCTCACGCGGTGCTCACAGCCCTGCGCGATTTTCCCCACACGCAGCAGCGGCTGCAGAAACTTTCCGCCCGCGGCGCCGGAGCGTGGGTCGCCGATCTGGCGCACTGTCATCACCATGTCGATCATCTGCTCGGCTGTTACCCGTCGCCTTTAACCCGCGAGGGAATAGCCGCGCTGTTGATTGGATTATTCGCCATGCTCCCGGACGATAATGCCAGTGCGCCGGGCAGCAGCCTTGGGCTCGCCAGCCAGGTGATGTTCTGGCTGGACGAACATTACCAGGAGAAATTTCGCCTGGATGCACTGGCAGAAACGCTGGGGAAATCCCGCAGCTACGTATCGCGAAAATTCCATGCGGAAACGGGCGAGAAGATCCATGATTACCTGAATACGCTAAGGCTGCGCAAGGCCTGCGAGCGCCTGCTGCACAGCGAGGCGAGCGTACGCGAGATTGCCACCCAGGTGGGATTTTCCGACGTGACGTGGTTTATCAGCGCGTTTAAGAAGGGAATTGGCGAGACGCCGTTGCAGTACCGGAAGAACCATGCTGACCGATGAACGGCGTGAGCGCCCGGCATGCTTTAACCGCTCTTCTTCCCTGGCTTTAACCCACGATGAAACTCGTTGATGCGCTTCATGGATTTGATGGTGCGCTGCGGCTCGGTGGAGGCGACGGACAAAATAATCATCTCCAGGCACAGCAGCACCGTACCGTGCAGCGGGATTTTGCCCTTTTCTCCGCCGCGCGGCACATGGATCACCACGCTGGCCTCTTTGCTGAAACGTGAGTCCAGAGCGTTGGTCAGCAAAATCGTCGGGATCCCCAGACGTTTGGCTTCCCGCAACGTGGTTTGTCCTTCCCGGTGTGCAGATTTTTGCGCCATCATCACCAGCACATCGCCGCGCTGGAGCGCAATCAACTGTTCGGCAAGGCCTATCCCGGTGCGGTTGAGCGGCATAGCGGGGAGCCCCATCCGGCTGAATAATCTGGCGGTGTACTCGGCCAGAATGCCGGAGGCACCAATGCCGAAGATCGCCACCTGCCTGGCCTGTGCCAGCAGCGACACCGCCTGCGCCATCGCATAACGGTTGTGCGGTTGCGACAAGACCTCACAGGTGTGCTGATGCCCTTCCAGCACAAAATCGATGCTCGCGTTAACGTCGCTGGTGAGCGTGTTAACCGTCGAGGAGATTTTTTCGCTGGATGTCACCACCGGACCAAACCACTGCTCCAGCGTCTGCTTCAGATCGCGCAGCCCGGCAAAACCCAGCGCCTGGATCGCGCGGACCACGGTGGCGTCCGAGGTTTTTAGCAGCGTGGCGATCTCCATTGCCGTCTGCTCCATCACCGCTTCCCGGTTCTCGTTGATGTAGCGCGCCACCTGCAGCAGACGCGGCGTCAGGTGATGCGCACGTGCGCGAAAGCGCTCCCCGTAAATATCCACGCGCCCTTTCTCTTTACGGATCACGGTGATACCTCCGGCAATGGCCGCCCGGCAATCTGCGACTGTACCTGCGCGGCCATCAGCCCTAAAGAGGCGAAGGAGTTCGAAATGGCCTCTTCGCGTGAAATCAGCACGTAGTGGCCGGTCCGACAGGCGTTCAGGAACTGGCACCAGCCCGGCATCACCGCCTCCATCGCCGCCAGCTCGTCCTGCGGTTTACCCCCGGTGTCGCCGCGCCAGGTGGCAAAGACAAAATCGGCGTCCAGCTCCGGCAGACGTTCGGCGCTGACGTCAATCCGTCCCCCTTCCGGGATACTCTCAATCAGCGGCGGGAAGGTAAATCCGGCGTCACGCAGCACGCGGCCTAAAGAGTGATAGCTGTGCATGGCATTGATTTTTCCCTGGTTAGCCTGAATCACCGACACGGTGATTTTGCGCGTATCGATGGTCGCCTTCAGCGCCTTGATTTGCTCCTGATAGCGGCGCTCCAGGATTTTCAGCCGCGCCTGCGTACCGGTGAGCTGCGCCAGCTTGCGGTAGATCTCCGGTGCACCGCCGTCGAGATGGTCGATACTCACCGTCGGGGCAATCTTTTCCAGCTGTTCCACCGGCGTGTTGCGGGTCGGCTCAGTGATGATCAGATCGGGTTTGGCGGCGGCAATGGCTTCAATGTCGATATCCGCCGTGCCGATGAATTTGATGTCGGAATTATCGAAATCCACCCCCGTCAGCATGCCGCTGGCGCGCAGAAAATGGCTGCCGTCCGGGCGCGTGCGGCCGTGGCTGGCGACGGGCGGTACGCCAAGCTCAATCAGTGGAATGGTGATATCCAGGTCGTGCAGCGAGACGATCCGCTTCGGGTGAAGCGGCACCTCCACCTTACGCCCCAGATCGTCAGTGAACGTCTGCGTCGGCTCCGCCGCACCCACCGCAAACCCTATCAGCAACAGCATCGAAACAAGTACGCGCATCTTAGTCCTCTAAAATCTGTCCCGACGCTGCCAGAGCAGCAGCAGGAAAAACGGTCCGCCAATCAGTGAAATCACAATCCCCGCCGGTAACTGCAACGGCAGGAATGCCAGCCGCCCGACGGTATCCGCCAGCAGCACCAGCAGCGCCCCCAGCACGGCACTGCCCATCAACAACGCGGTTTGCCCACCGCGCATCACCAGACGCGCCATATGCGGCGCAATCAGCCCCACAAAACCAATACTCCCCACGCAGGAGACACAGGCCGCCGTGAACACCACCGGCGCGAGAACGCGCAGTAGCGCTAATCGTGCGGTGCGAACCCCGAGCCCCGTTGCGGCGTGGTTACCCAGCAATGCCACGTCAGCCGCGCGGGCAGTAAAGAGCAGCAGCGCAAACGCCGGGGCCGCCCAGGCTGCGGCGATACCGACCAGCGTCCAGTTTGCCGCGTGCAGGCTCCCCGCCAGCCACAGCATCGCCGTCTGCACATCGCGCACGTCGGCGGTGGTCATAAAGATCCCCATTGCCGCAGAGAAAGCCCATGACACGCCAATCCCAATCAGAATAAAACGCGGACGCGAGATATCGCGGGCCAGCGCCACCACCAGCAGCGCGGTAATGAGACCACCGGCCATCCCGACCAGCGGACGCCAGGCCAGCCCCAGCGCCGGGAACTGAAAAATCAGCAGCAGCACCGCCGCGCTGCAGCCTTCTTTCACGCCAATAAGCCCCGGATCGGCCAGGCCATTGCGGGTGATGGACTGCATCGCCGCCCCCGCCATGCCCAGCATCGCGCCGCTTAAAATGGCCATCAGCAGCCGTGGCAGGCGGATATCCATCACGATATAGCGCGCATCCGCCTCCAGGGGTTCTCCGGAGAACAGCGCGCGCCCGATGGCGGAAGTGGGAATGGGAAGCGAACCGTGCGTCAGGCCAAACCCCAGCAGGAGAATGCCCATTAGAGCGATAAGCGTAACGCGCGCCACTGCCGCCGGGCGTACCTGCCCGGAAAACGGCCCGACACGCCATGCACGCAGTCCGGCCCGGCTCATTTGAACATCCTTGATGCCATCAGGATAAAGAGAGGAGCACCCACCAGCGCGGTCATGATCCCGGTCGCCAGCTCATACGGCGTAAACAGCGTACGGGCCGCGATATCCGCCAGCAGTAACACCAGTGCCCCGCACAGGGCAGAAAGCGGCACCATCACGCGTAAGTCCACCGACACCAGACGGCGGATAAGCTGCGGCACGACCAGGCCAATAAAACCAATCGGCCCGGCAATGGAGACGGCTGCGCCGCAAAGCAGCGCAATCGCCAGCAGAGCCAAAAGGCGAGTTTTGAGCAGCGACACGCCCAGCCCCTGCGCCATCTGGTCGCCCAGGGCCAGCATATTGAGCGATGGCGACAGCCAGAGCGCCAGAGCGACCCCCACAGCGGCAACCCAGGATGCGCTGCGAACGATTTCCGCGTTAAGCCCGGCAAGATCTCCCGCCAGCCAGGTGCGCATGGCAAGCAGCGTCTGTTCATCCAGAATCAGCACCGTGGCGGTAATCGACGACGCAAACGCCGACATCGCCACGCCGCATAAGGTAATTTTCATTGGCGTGAGGCCGGTTCGCCCTGAAGAGGAGAACGTCAACACCAGCATAAACAGCGCGGCGGCACCCACAGCGGCAATCAGCGGGCGGCCAAACGGCAAGGTAAACCCGAGCGCGCTGGTCAGCACCACGGCCAGCGCCGCCCCCGCGTTAAGCCCCAGAATATGCGGCTCGCCCAGCGGGTTACGGATCACCGACTGTAACAACACGCCCGCCACGCCCAGCGCCGCCCCGGTGACCATGGCGGCAGCCAGCCGTATCAGGCGTAATCTGACAATCACGTTGTGATCGAAATTGCGCGGGTCGAAATGAAGCAAGGCCTGCACCACCGTCTGGGGAGCAATGACACGCGCACCGATACCCAGGTGGGCAATCGCGCCCATCACCAGCAGCAAGGCAAACAGCAGGAAAGCCAGTGACGTTCGCATCATAATTTTTCCGCCGCCTGGCGGAATGGCATAAAGAACGGCTTACCGGTCAGGGGATTAACCGACATATGGACATCGACATCAAACACCGCTTTGATGAGTTCCGGCGTGCAGACGTCGCCTTCATGCAATACCCCCTCGACTTTGCCCTGGCGTAAAAAGACCAGGGAATCGCCATAGTTAACGGCGAAGTTGAGATCGTGGAGCACCACCACCACCGTACGGTCATGCTGGCGGGTCAGGGTATGCAGCAGCTCGAGGATCTCCACCTGATAGCGAAGATCGAGAAAGGTTGTCGGTTCATCCAGCAGGATATAGGGCGTTTGCTGGGCCAGGGCCATTGCGATCCAGCAGCGCTGGCGCTGGCCGCCGGAGAGGCTTTCGACGGGCTGATGTGCAAACTCTGCCGTACCGGTCAGGTGCAGAGCCTCTTCAACGGCCTGCTCGTCTTCATCGCTCCACTGGCGCATAAAATTTTGCCAGGGAAAACGGCCGCGTGATACCAGCTCAAACACGGTCAGCCCTTCCGGCAGCAGCGGAGATTGCGGCAGGATCCCCAGCTGGCGGGCTACCGCTCTGGTTGGTTGCTCGTGAATGGCTTTGCCATCAAGCAGTGCGGCCCCGCCAAGCGGTTGCAGCAGACGCGCGATAGTGCTCAGCAGCGTGGATTTTCCACAGCCGTTCGCCCCTACCAGCACGGTCATTTTCTGCCGGGGGATCGCAAGGGAGATATCATCGACGATGATTTTTTTCTGGTAGCCCGCGGAGAGGTTCTCCAGAACCAGCCCCGGTTTATGGGTGTTGTGCGCCACGTGAATGCCAACTTAATAAAAATCGAACAAATAAAAATAAAACTCATTCTCTTTTGAGAGTTTGCCGCTGCGCCATGTAGTAGTCAAGGGGATAAACACCCTGATAAAGCCAGGGTTAAATAACAGGTACTACAGCGGCGGTTTTAGTTTTTATTTTAGCGTTTTCAATGAATTATATGGAATCTACTTATATCAGGACGGGAGGTTTCAGGCTGTAGCCGATTTTTGCTTTTTTCCATTTACTACTACATTGCCGCATGATTGAATGATTCTCAATTACATGTTCGATGCCACGCGGCTAACGAGCAGACAATTAAGGGCAATGACTCATACATTCTTCCGCGCCCTTCATGCGCGGGATCTTTTGGGAAAACAGATGTAATGGCTACGTTCACACCTTCTCTCTCTGGGGTAAAAGGGCGCGCGCTCTTTTCACTGCTGTTTATGGCACCGCTGGTGCAGGCAGCCGACACCGCAACGGCTAACGACGGCGAAACGCTGACCGTCACCGCCGATCCCCATGCCGTGGCTGAGGCCACAAACGGCTATCAGCCGCTTAACACCTCTACCGCCACGCTAACCAACATGCCAATGCTGGATATTCCGCAGGTGGTGAATACCGTCAGTGATAAAGTGCTGGAAGATCAACACGCTACTTCGCTTGATGAAGCCCTTTATAACGTCAGCAACGTGGTGCAGACCAACACCCTGGGCGGTACGCAGGATGCGTTTGTGCGCCGGGGATTTGGCGCGAACCGCGACGGGTCAATAATGACCAACGGTCTGCGCACCGTGCTGCCGCGCAGCTTTAATGCCGCGACCGAGCGCGTGGAGGTGCTGAAAGGGCCGGCCTCAACGCTGTATGGCATTCTCGATCCTGGCGGCCTGATCAACGTGGTTACCAAACGCCCGGAAACCCGCTTCGGCGGCTCAATTTCCGCTACCTCCTCAAGCTTTGGCGGCGGCACCGGGCAGATTGATGTCACCGGCCCGATTGACGGCACACGGCTGGCGTATCGCCTGACGGGCGAGTATCAGGATGAAGATTACTGGCGTAATTTTGGCAACGAGCGCAGCACCTTTATCGCCCCGTCGTTGACCTGGTTTGGTGATGATGCCACCGTGACCGTGCTCTATTCACATCGCGACTATAAGACGCCGTTCGATCGAGGAACCATTTTCGATCTCAGCACCAAACAACCGGTAAACGTAGATCGTAAAACCCGCTTTGACGAGCCGTTTAACGTTACCGACGGGCAGTCCGATCTGGCGCAGCTTAACGCCGAATACCGTCTTAACAGCCAGTGGACCGCGAAGTTTGACTACAGCTTTAGCCAGGATAAATACAGCGATAACCAGGCGCGCGTGATGGCCTATGACGCCAAAACGGGTAACCTGACCCGCCGCGTGGATGCAACCCAGGGCTCGACTCAGCGTATGCACAGTACGCGTGCGGATCTGCAGGGGAACGTGGATATCGCGGGCTTTTACAATGAGATCCTGACCGGTGTGTCGTATGAGAATTACGATCTGCTGCGTACGGACATGATGCGCTGTAAGAACGTTAAAGATTTCAACATCTACCATCCGACCTACGGCAATCTCAGCAAATGCACCACCGTCTCCGCCGCTGATAGCGACCAGACGCTCAAACAGGAAAGCTACTCCGCCTACGCGCAGGACGCCCTGTATCTCACCGATAAATGGATTGCCGTTGCCGGGCTGCGTTACCAGTATTACACCCAGTATGCGGGCAAGGGCCGCCCGTTCAATGTGAATACCGACAGCCGCGACGAACAGTGGACGCCGAAGCTGGGGCTGGTCTACAAGCTCACGCCATCCGTCTCGCTGTTTGCTAACTATTCCCAGACGTTTATGCCGCAATCATCCATTGCGAGCTACATTGGTGACCTGCCGCCGGAAACGTCTAATGCTTACGAAGTGGGGGCTAAATTTGACCTGTTCGATGGCATTACCGCCAACATTGCGCTGTTTGATATTCACAAGCGCAACGTGCTGTACAACGAAAGCGTGGGGGGTGAAACCATCGCCAAAACCGCTGGCCGCGTACGCTCGCAGGGTGTGGAGGTGGATCTTGCCGGATCGCTGACTGAGAATACCAATATTATCGCCAGCTACGGCTACACCGATGCCAAAGTGCTGGAGGATCCAGACTACGCGGGTAAGCCCCTGCCGAACGTGCCGCGTCATACCGGTTCCCTGTTCCTGACTTACGACATTCATAACGCGATCGGCGGGAATACCCTGACGCTTGGCGGCGGTGGGCACGGCGTGAGCCGTCGTTCAGCGACCAACGGTGCGGATTATTATTTGCCGGGATACTTTGTTGCCGATGCCTTTGTGGCCTACAAAATGAAGCTGCAGTATCCGGTGACGCTGCAGGTGAACGTGAAGAACCTGTTTGATAAAACCTACTACACCTCGTCCATTGCGACCAACAACCTGGGCAACCAGATTGGCGACCCGCGCGAAGTGCAGTTTACGGTGAAGATGGCGTTTTGATGTAAAAAAGCCCGGTGGCGCTAGCGCTTACCGGGCCTACGATTGCTATGGCTGAGGCATCAGGCCTCAATATCCGCCATATCGCCTTTCTCCTGCAGCCAGTTGCGTCGGTCTTCTGAACGTTTTTTGGCCAGCAGCATATCCATCATGGCGTTGGTTTGCTGTTCATCTTCATCGCTGATGGTCAGTTGAACCAGACGACGAGTGTTAGGATCCAGCGTGGTTTCGCGCAGTTGCATTGGGTTCATCTCGCCCAGCCCTTTAAAGCGCTGAACGTTTGGTTTGCCCTTCTTGCGCTTGAGCTGCTCCAGCACACCCGCTTTCTCTTCTTCCGTCAGCGCGTAGTACACCTCTTTGCCGAGATCGATACGGTAGAGCGGCGGCAGCGCGACGTAGACGTGGCCGTTTTTCACCAGCGTGCGGAAGTGCTTCACGAAGAGTGCGCACAACAGCGTGGCGATGTGCAGACCATCGGAGTCCGCATCCGCGAGGATACAGATCTTGCCGTAGCGCAGTTGGCTAAGATCTTCGCTGTCCGGATCGATACCGATCGCAACAGAGATATCATGCACTTCCTGCGAGGCCAGCACTTCATCAGACGAGACTTCCCAGGTATTCAGGATTTTACCTTTAAGCGGCATGATCGCCTGGTATTCACGGTCGCGCGCCTGCTTGGCCGATCCGCCTGCCGAGTCCCCTTCCACCAGGAACAGCTCGGTACGGTTAAGATCCTGCGCGGTACAGTCCGCCAGCTTGCCCGGCAACGCAGGACCGCTGGTGAGCTTTTTACGCACCACTTTCTTCGCCGCACGCAGACGACGCTGCGCGCTGGAGATCGCCATTTCCGCCAGCATCTCTGCAGCCTGAACGTTCTGGTTCAGCCACAGGGTGAAGGCATCTTTGACCACGCCGGAAACAAAGGCCGCGCACTGACGCGAGGAGAGACGCTCTTTAGTTTGCCCGGCAAACTGCGGATCCTGCATCTTCACGGAAAGCACGTAGGCGCAGCGATCCCAGATATCTTCCGCCGACAGCTTCACGCCGCGCGGCAGAATGTTGCGGTATTCGCAGAATTCACGCATCGCATCCAGCAGCCCCTGACGCAGCCCGTTAACGTGCGTACCGCCGAGCATGGTTGGGATCAGGTTGACGTAACTTTCGGTCAGCAGCTCACCGCCTTCCGGCAGCCACAGCAGCGCCCAGTCCACCGCTTCGGTGTCACCAGTGAAATTACCGACGAACGGTTTTTCCGGCAGCGTCGGCAGGCCGTTTACCGCTTCGCACAGGTAGTCGTTCAGGCCGTCGGCATAGCACCAGCTCTGCTCGGTATTGTTGACGTTATCTTTAAACGTGATTTCCACGCCAGGGCACAGCACCGCTTTGGCTTTCAGCAGGTGCGTCAGGCGAGAAACGGAGAAACGTGGGCTGTCGAAGAAGCTTTCGTCAGGCCAGAAGTGGACGCTGGTGCCGGTGTTGCGTTTACCGCACGTGCCGACAACCTGCAGATCCTGCACTTTCTCGCCGTTTTCAAACGCGATGTTATACACCTGGCCGTCGCGGCGAACGTTTACTTCCACGCGCTTAGACAGGGCGTTAACCACGGAGATCCCCACGCCGTGCAAACCACCGGAGAACTGGTAGTTCTTGTTGGAGAACTTACCGCCCGCATGCAGTCGGCAGAGGATCAGCTCAACGGCCGGTACGCCCTCTTCCGGGTGGATATCCACCGGCATGCCGCGACCGTCGTCGATAACTTCCAGCGACTGATCGGCATGCAGGATAACGTCGACGCGTTTGGCATGGCCTGCCAGCGCTTCGTCGACACTGTTATCAATAACTTCCTGGCCCAGATGGTTTGGGCGCGTCGTATCGGTGTACATCCCCGGGCGGCGGCGAACCGGCTCAAGCCCGGTGAGTACCTCAATGGCATCAGCGTTATAGGTTTGCGTCATGATTTAAACTAGCAATTCGCATTGATTGTCAGAGGCTGTGCAGTCCAAGAAAATCGACAATCTGGGTGAAATGATCTTCAAAGCCCGTGAAAGCATGGTTTCCGCCCTCTTCTATAGTCTGGCGGCAGGAGGCGTAATACGCCACTGCCTGGCGGTAATCCAGCACTTCATCACCCGTTTGTTGCAGCAGCCAGATCAGGTCCGGTGCTTCAAGCGGGTCGACCTGCATAACTTTGAGATCGTAAATATGGCGTGACTCTAGCACATATTGTTGGCCGGTGTAGGGGTTCTCGTTTTCGCCAAGAAAGTCCCGCAGCAGCTCAAACGGTCGAATCGCCGGGTTAACCACAACGGCGGGCAGCATAAAGCATTGCGAGAGCCATGTGGCGTAATACCCTCCCAGCGAGGAACCCACCACGCCGAAAGATTCGCCGCCGTGTTCCAGAACAATGGATTCCAGCATCTCCGCCGCCTCTGCCGGATAAGGCGGCAGCTGCGGGATAATCATCTCAACGTGCGGATGATGCTCGCTCAGCCACTGGCGTAACTGTGTCGCTTTGGCAGATCGCGGCGAGCTGTTGAACCCATGCAGGTAGAGGAGCGTAGACATCAATAGCCTTCTGAAGCGGTATCGGGGCGGAATTGCGCGCCTGCCAGACGGCAGACTTCCGTGGTCAGTGAACCATCCGCATGCAGTTCCAGCCAGCGCCAGCCCGGCGCGATGGTATCCAGGGTAAAGTTCGCGCAGTGCGGCTTAAACTGAACGCAGGTCGACGGCGTCGCCAGCAGACGGCGGCCATTCCAGTCGAGATCCTGTTCCTGATGAATGTGTCCGCACAGCAGATTCTTCACGCGCGGGAATTTCACCAGCACGCTATCCAGGGCGGCAGAATTGCGCAGGCTGTGTTGATCGAGCCAGCTACAGCCCGCCGGAAGCGGATGATGATGAAGCAAAAGCAGCGTATGTCGCGCCGGTTCGGCGGCCAGTTTGGTCTCCAGCCAGTCGAGCTGAAACTCGCTTAACTCACCGTGCGGGACGCCAAACACCTGGCTGTCGAGCAGCAGGATCTGCCACTGCTCACCGGCAAACACACACTTCGCCGAAGAGATCCCCGCCTCCTGAAGAGAGCTGTACATCGCAGGCTGAAAGTCGTGGTTGCCCGGAAGCCAGACGCACGGCACGCTAAAGCTCGCGATGCCTTCAGCAAAATGCTGGTAGGCCGCGGAGGATTGATCCTGCGCCAGATCGCCCGTTGCAACGATCAGATCGCAGGCACGATTTTCAGCGTGAATAGCGCTAAGTACAGCCTGATAACTCTCCCAGGTGTTCACCCCCAGCAGCGTTTCATGCTTTTCGGCAAAAAGGTGAGTATCGGTGATTTGTAATATCCTGACTGGTGCCCCACCAGCAACAGTCAGGTTCAACAGGCTTTCCAAATGGTGTCCTTAGGTAGGTTTATGACGCTAACAAACCGGAATCGCCATTGCTCCATGTGCTAAACAATATCTTAGCCAGTCGGCTAAAAACTGGTTAATTTGATGCTTTTCGTCGCGTTGATGCAACTTTTTATTCGGGTAATCATACCGCGCTTTAAAACGAAAGATCTGCTGACTTGAACACACTTCAGCGACCATCGCGTCGTGGTAGAGCCGCACCGTCATTGACGGCAGGCTCCAGTAGCTAATGCTGGGTGCCGTTTGTTCGATTTCCACCAGCGTAGTGTAGCGCGTTGATTCTGTTATCGTTAATCGATACTGCGCGTTGCTCACCTGATAGCTTACCGTTTCGCCGGGTACGTCGTTTCTCGGCAGCAGGCGGCGCAATTGTGCGAAATTGGTTTCGCACAGGCGCATCATTTCTGGGAAGTCAGGTGTATAACGCTTCATTTTTTCCACTCGTTTCGTAATGTCTGATAATGCAGTTGCAGCCATTGCAGGGCGATGACAGACGCTGCGTTGTCGATTTTCCCCTCTTCTACCCACTGGTAAGCCTGCTCCCGACTCACCACATGAACCCGAATATCTTCGTTTTCATCTGCCAGACCGTGGATCCCATCCGCGGTCGTGGCGTCCACTTCGCCCACCATGATGGACAAGCGCTCGCTGGTGCCTCCCGGACTGGCCAGATAGCTGAGCACCGGTTTTGTGCGGCCAACGATCAGCCCCGCCTCTTCCAGCGCCTCGCGGCGGGCAACGTCTTCAACCGACTCGCCCTCTTCGATCATGCCGGCGACCATCTCCAGCAACCACGGGCTTTCACTGACGTCATACGCCGCAATGCGAATCTGCTCAACCAGTACGACTTCATCACGCACTGGGTCAAAGGGTAGCAAGACTGCTGCATGCCCGCGCTCAAAAATTTCGCGCCTGATTTCGCCGCTCATCTCACCGTGAAACAGGCGATGCCTGAAACGGTAAAGTTCCATTGAAAAAAAACCGCTATAAAGCGTTTCTCGTGCAATAATTTCTACATCGTTTTTGGCGAATGTCACGGGCAACTTATCTGGTTTTTGCATGAGTCGAGTCCTGGTAGCAATGGTGATGAAATTATGAATTTCAAGGCTGTTTGGCTGCCGTTTGTAAGGCTATATGGTAGATTGGTGCAAATTAACGCCACATGGCACATTACGCCAACCTTTTGGTGTGGATGATTCTGTTAGAATCGGCAATTATTTTTAATTAGATCAGCGCTAATACTGCTTCACAACAAGGAATGCAAATGAAGAAATTGCTCCCCATCCTTATCGGCCTGAGCCTGACGGGCTTCAGTGCAATGAGCCAGGCGGAAAACCTGTTACAGGTCTACCAGCAGGCACGTCTGGGCAACCCTGATTTACGTAAATCAGCGGCCGATCGTGATGCTGCGTTTGAAAAGATTAACGAAGCGCGTAGTCCACTGCTGCCGCAGTTAGGTTTAGGTGCAGATTATACCTACAGCAACGGTTTCCGCGACGCTAACGGCGTTAACTCCAATGCTACCAGCGCCTCACTGCAATTAACACAGACGCTGTTTGATATGTCCAAATGGCGCGCCCTGACCCTGCAGGAAAAGAGCGCGGGTATCCAGGATGTGACCTATCAGACTGACCAGCAAACGCTGATCCTGAACACGGCGACTGCGTACTTCAACGTGCTGAGCGCGATTGACTCGCTCTCCTACACTGAAGCGCAGAAACAGGCAATTTACCGTCAGTTAGATCAAACCACCCAGCGTTTCAACGTGGGCCTGGTCGCCATCACTGACGTGCAGAACGCCCGTTCACAGTACGACAGCGTACTGGCCAACGAAGTGACCGCGCGTAACAACCTCGACAACGCGCTGGAATCTCTGCGTCAGGTCACCGGTAATTACTATCCAGAACTGGCTTCCCTGAACGTAGATAACTTCAAGACCGATAAGCCGCAGGCGGTGAATGCCCTGCTGAAAGAAGCGGAAAACCGCAACCTGACCTTACTGCAGGCGCGTTTGAGCCAGGACCTGGCCCGCGAGCAGATTCGTCAGGCGCAGGATGGCCACCTGCCAACCCTGAGCCTGAGCGCCTCCACCGGCGTGTCAGATACCAGCTACAGCGGTTCTAAAACCAACACCGCCCAGTATGACGACAGCAACCAGGGCCAGAACAAAGTCGGCCTGAGCTTCTCACTGCCGCTGTATCAGGGCGGGATGGTGAATTCTCAGGTGAAACAGGCACAGTACAACTTTGTTGGCGCAAGCGAGCAGCTGGAAAGCGCCCACCGCAACGTGGTGCAGACCGTGCGTTCGTCGTTCAACAACGTGAACGCTTCTATCAGCAGCATCAACGCGTATAAACAAGCCGTTGTGTCTGCCCAAAGCTCCCTGGATGCAATGGAAGCTGGTTACTCCGTCGGTACCCGTACCATTGTTGACGTGCTGGACGCGACCACCACGCTGTATAACGCGAAACAGCAGCTCTCCAGCGCACGTTACCAGTACCTGATTAACCAGCTGAACATCAAGCAGGCGCTGGGTACGCTGAACGAGCAGGATCTGCTGGCGCTGAACAATGCGCTGGGTAAACCGGTCTCAACCTCGCCGGACAGCGTGGCACCGGAGAACCCGGAGCAGGTTGCTGCGGTTGATAACTTCAACGCTAACAGCAGCGCGCCTGCTGCACAGCCAGCCGCTGCGCGTACCAACACCGGCAGCAATCCGTTCCGTCACTAAGAGTGTCATCAGGCCCACTGCGGCCTGATGCCTTCACCCCAGCCCTCTCCCACAGGGAGAGGGAGCATCTGAATCACATCCGAACGTAAGCCAACGTAAAGATCCCCCTGATTCCGACCCTCTTCGCTTCATTTTCAACCACTCATCCTCTATCCTGAGCGTTATAACCACTGGGTCCTGGAAGACAAATATGAAACGGACAAAATCCATAAATCACGCTTCGTTCCGCAAAAGCTGGAACGCGCGTCACCTCACTCCTGTTGCGCTGGCGGTTACCGCTGTCTTTATGCTGGCAGGCTGTGAGAAAAGCGATGAAACGGTTTCTCTGTATCAAAACGCAGAGGACTGCTCAGCCGCAACCGGTAACGCGGCAGAATGTAAGACCGCCTATAACAACGCCCTGAAAGAAGCGGAACGTACCGCACCGAAATATGCCACACGCGAAGACTGCGTGGCAGAGTTCGGTGAAGGCCAGTGTCAACAGACACCGGCTCAGGCGGGAACGGCGCCAGAAAATCAGGCGCAGGCTCAGTCCAGCGGTAGCTTCTGGATGCCACTGATGGCCGGCTATATGATGGGCCGCCTGATGGGCGGCGGTGCGGGTTACCAGCAGCAGCCGCTGTTTAGCTCGAAAAACCCGGCCAGCCCGGCCTACGGCCAATACACCGATGCCAGCGGCAAAGGCTATGGCGCAGCAACGCCTGGCCGCACCGTGACCGTACCGAAAACGGCGATGGCTCCGAAACCGGCTACCACCAGCACCATCACCCGCGGCGGGTTCGGTGAATCTGTGGCGAAACAGACCAGCATGCAGCGCAGCGCGACGGGCACGTCAACTCGCTCAATGGGCGGCTGATCATGGAACGAGTCAGTATCACCGAGCGCCCGGACTGGCGCGAAAAAGCGACCGAATACGGTTTTAACTTCCACACCATGTATGGCGAGCCGTACTGGTGTGAAGACGCTTATTACAAACTGACGCTCGCCCAGGTGGAAAAACTGGAGGCGGTGACGGCAGAGCTCCATCAGATGTGCCTGAAGGTCGTCGAGAAAGTCATCGACAGCGACGAGCTGATGGCAAAATTCCGCATTCCGAAGCACACCTGGAGCTTTGTGCGCCAGTCGTGGAAAACCAGCCAGCCCTCGCTCTATTCTCGCCTTGATCTGGCGTGGGACGGCGTGGGTGAACCTAAGCTTCTGGAAAATAACGCCGATACGCCAACCTCTCTGTATGAAGCGGCCTTCTTCCAGTGGATCTGGCTGGAAGACCAGATGAACGCCGGAAACTTGCCGGAAGAGAGCGACCAGTTCAACAGCCTGCAGGAAAAGTTGATTGAGCGTTTCGCCGAGCTGCGTGAACAGCACGGTTTCAACCTGCTGCATCTCGCCTGCTGCCGTGACACGGAAGAAGATCGTGGAACGGTTCAGTATCTGCAGGATTGTGCTGCCGAAGCGGAAGTCGCCACCGAGTTTCTCTATATAGAGGATATCGGTCTGGGTGAGAAAGGTCAGTTTACTGACCTGCAGGATCAGGTGATCAGCAACCTGTTCAAGCTCTACCCTTGGGAATATATGCTGCGTGAGATGTTCTCCACCAAGCTGGAAGACGCTGGCGTGCGCTGGCTGGAACCGGCGTGGAAGAGCATCATCTCCAACAAAGCCCTGCTGCCGATGCTGTGGGAAATGTTCCCGAACCACCCGAACCTGCTGCCGGCATACTTTGCGGAAGATGATTACCCGCAAATGGAAAAATATGTCGTGAAGCCAATCTTCTCCCGCGAGGGGGCAAACGTCTCCATTATCGAAAACGGTAAAACGCTGGAAGCGGTTGAAGGGCCTTACGGCGAAGAAGGGATGATCGTCCAGGCGTTTTATCAGCTGCCGAAATTTGGCGACAGCTATACGCTGATTGGCAGCTGGCTCATCAACGATCAGCCTGCCGGGATTGGCATCCGCGAAGATCGCGCGCTGATCACGCAGGATCTGTCACGGTTCTATCCGCACATCTTCGTCGAATAAGGCTTGCCCGGTGGCGCTACGCTTACCGGGC
The DNA here is from genome assembly GCF_028737495.1 of Enterobacter cloacae complex sp. 2022EL-00981. Lineage (NCBI taxonomy): Bacteria > Pseudomonadati > Pseudomonadota > Gammaproteobacteria > Enterobacterales > Enterobacteriaceae > Enterobacter > Enterobacter cloacae complex sp. 2022EL-00981. Next base: position 248,717 of record NZ_JAQZRK010000003.1, on the reverse strand, counting down.
CTACACGCGAGATGTAGGCCGGGTAAGGCGAAGTCGCCACCCGGCATGTTTTTTACCCCACCTGCACCGACAGCATACTCAAACTTCCCATCTCAATACCGTCGACCGGGATTGTCAACGGTTCCTGACCATCCCACGCGCCCAGAACGTACAGCAGCGGCAGGAAGTGTTCCGGCGTTGGGTTAGAGAGCGAACCGCCTTCGTGATCCAGATAGTTCACCAGCGGATGCTGCTCAACCGGGCCTTGCCAGGTCAAATTGTCTTTGACGTAATCGTTAAAGGACGTTGCCCATGGGTAAGGTGTATTTTCACCGTGCCAGCGCGCCGTACGCAGGTTGTGTACCACGTTACCGCTTGCCACCAGCATAATGCCTTCATCACGAAGCGTAGCCAGCTTGCGGCCCATCTCCATGTGCCAGGCTGCCGGTTTAGTACTGTCGATACTCAACTGCACCATCGGGATGTCGGCGTCCGGGTACATTTTTATCAGCACGCCCCATGAGCCGTGGTCAAAGCCCCAGGCCTCTTTATCCAGCGCGACCGGGACAGGTGCCAGCAAATCCACCAGCTTCTGTGCCAGCTCGGGCGAGCCGGGGGCCGGATAGTGCGTGTCGTACAACGCCTGCGGGAAACCGCCAAAATCATGGATTGTTTTTGGCGCCTCCATGGCAGTTACGCCAGTGCCACGAGTGAACCAGTGTGCAGACACCACCACAATCGCCTTCGGACGCGGCAACGTCTCGCCCAGGTGACGCCATGTGCGGGTGTAGACGTTGTCTTCCAGAACGTTCATTGGGCTACCGTGGCCTAAAAACAGTGCTGGCATACGTGAAGAAGTCATGGTGATATCCTTACAGAAGGTGTCAATTTGATGGTGCTACATTACGCTTAACACGACAAAGATGAACGCAGATAAGCGTGAAGATCATCATCAGGAAATTTGAATGTAAGGAATATGTAAAACAGAGGTTCCCCTCTCGCTTTGGCCAACGTGAATTATTAGTATTAATGAGAATCATTATCACAAGGAGCATTGCATGTCCGTCCCCTTGATCCTGACCATCCTGGCGGGTGCCGCCACCTTTATCGGTGCGATCCTCGGTGTGCTTGGTCAAAAGCCGTCTAACCGCGTGCTGGCCTTTTCACTGGGATTTGCTGCCGGCATTATGCTGCTCATCTCTCTGATGGAGATGCTGCCTGCCGCACTGGGCACAGAAGGCATGTCTCCGGTACTGGGTTATGGCATGTTTGTTTTTGGTTTGCTGGGCTATTTTGCCCTCGATCGCATGCTGCCCCATGCACATCCGCAGGATTTGATGCAAAAAAGCGTCGCGCCGGTGCCGCAAAAGATTAAACGTACTGCCATCCTCCTGACGCTCGGCATCAGCCTGCACAACTTCCCGGAGGGTGTCGCGACCTATGTCACCGCCAGCAGCAATCTGGAGATGGGTCTGGGTATCGCCCTGGCGGTGGCCTTACACAATATTCCTGAAGGGCTGGCCGTTGCCGGGCCGGTTTATGCCGCCACGGGATCAAAACGCACCGCCGTGTTCTGGGCCGGGATATCGGGAATGGCAGAAATTCTCGGGGGCGTACTGGCGTGGCTGATACTGGGAAGCCTGGTTTCACCGGTGGTGATGGCCGCCATTATGGCCGCGGTTGCGGGGATTATGGTGGCGCTGTCGGTTGATGAACTGATGCCGCTGGCGAAAGAGATCGATCCTAACAACAATCCGAGTTATGGGGTGTTGTGCGGAATGTCTGTAATGGGATTAAGCCTGGTGTTGTTACAAACGGCGGGTATTGGCTGAACGGTTGCGCTTCCTTATTTGAGGGAGCGCAATTTCTTTTCATGTCAGTGAATACCAACTATCAGTATTAATGATATAAAGTCCGGCACCATACTTTCTAATCGCCATAGAATTCACTTAAGAAATATTATTTATAACTATTCCCCGTAAAATAATTACCGCTTCGTGTATTTAAAAAAACTCAAAAGATTGATGTTAATCACTATTTAAACCGAGCATTCTGGCTGTAGAGCAACAGCATTTTTCCCATTTATAACTTCAAATGATTTATTAATAGCCTCTAAATTCCCTATTTAGAAATACTCACGAGATGAATCATATTGCGACTGGTATATTTCGACCGCTTTAATGAAATAAAAGTGTTGCAATATTAATTCATTAAAATTATTGCGCCATCCACTCTTAGATAAAGGATTATATCTTCATGTTTAACAAGACTATTCTGGCAGTTGCGACAACTGCATTGCTTTCTGGTCTGTCATTTACTGCTATGGCAGCAGATAACCAGGGCTCGGGGAAGATCACGTTCACCGGTGAAGTTATCAGTGCGCCTTGCTCTATCACCCCGGGAGATGAAAATCAGACTATTGAATTAGGAGAAGTCGCGGATAGCGTGCTGAACAGCGGTAAAAACTCGCTGCCGGTTGACGTGAATATCCACCTGCAGGATTGCATTCTCTCTTCTACCACCGGACAAACCACCACCACGATCGACAAAGTGAAGGTCACCTTTGCCTCCGCAAGTACCGATTCGACCGACACCAGCCTGATGAAAAACACGCTTGACGGCAACATCGGCGGTGCAACAGGTGTGGGCGTTCGCTTGCTGGATAGCGGCAGCAATAAAGTCACGCTGGGTACGCCGATTGAAGTGTCATTCCCTACCACAAATGCCTATCAGGAACTGAACTTCAAAGCCCGCATGGAACCGGTAGCTGGCAGCCAGGCTACCCCGGGTAACGTTCAGGCCCAGGCGAACTATATCCTTGAATATAAGTAATTTAATTGCCGTCTGAAAACGTAGCCGATGAAGGACTCATCGGCTTTTATGCCTTCTTTTTAAAAGCGAAACGGATTTATGCTAAAACACTCAGCGCATCAACTCTCCCGCCTCTCTGCTTTTATAAAGTATTCGCTGAGTGCCACACTTTACTCAGCTTTATTCGTGTTGCCTGTCTCCGCGGTTGAATTCAACACAGATATGATTGACGTTGAAGACCGAAGTAATATTGATATTTCCCAGTTTGAGAAAAAAGGCCACATCGCGCCGGGTAGCTATCTCGTCCGCATTCAGGTCAATAAAAACACGTTGCCTCAATCCGCAACAATGGAGTGGATCGCAACGGAAAACGAAAGCGGTTCGCAAATTTGCGTGAATGCCGGGCAGTTATCCGCTTTCGGGCTGAGCACCGATTTTATTTCGCGGCTCCATTATTCTCAGGGCGGACGTTGCCTTGATCTTTCGGCTGTCCCGGAACTGGGCTTTTCCCTTAATAAAGGGACGATGGTGCTTTCCGTCACCGTTCCCCAGGCATGGATGAAATATCAGGCGAAGAACTGGACGCCGCCGGAATATTGGGATGAAGGCATTGCGGGTGCTTTACTTGATTATAATCTCTATGCCAGCCAGTACGATCCCCACGGGGGCGACGACAGCCAGAATATCAGCGCCTACGGCACGCTCGGGTTTAACCTCGGCGCGTGGCGTCTGCGTTCAGATTATCAGTATAACCAAAACTTTCGTCACGGTGAGTCTACAGGCAGCGACAGCAGTCTGGCACGGACCTATCTCTACCGCCCTATCCCTTCGCTGTCATCAAAAATGACGCTGGGGCAATATGATTTAAGCTCAGATATTTTTGATACCTTCCACTTTACCGGTGCATCACTGGAAAGTGATGAAAGTATGCTGCCGCCTGATTTACAAGGTTATGCACCACAAATTAACGGCATCGCGCAGACCAATGCCAAAGTGACCGTCTCCCAGTCTGGCCGCGTTCTTTATCAAACAACCGTCGCGCCGGGCCCGTTCACCATTTCAGACCTGGGTGAAACCTACCAGGGACAGCTGGATGTTGTAGTCGAAGAGGAAGATGGGCGCAAAACCACCTTCCAGGTGGGTTCATCCTCAATCCCCTTCCTGACCCGAAAAGGCCAGGTGCGCTATAAAACATCCATCGGTAAGCCCACCGCTACGGGCCATAACGACATCAATAACCCGCTTTTCTGGACAGGTGAACTCTCGTGGGGCTGGCTGAGTAATGTGTCACTGTATGGCGGCACCCTGCTGACGGCGGATGATTATCAGGCCATGACCACCGGTATCGGCTTCAACCTGGATTCGTTCGGCTCGATCTCTTTTGATGTGACGGGCGCCGAGGCCACGCTCCATCAGGGAAAAAATGAGACACAGCGTGGGTACAGCTATCGCGCCAACTACGCAAAACGTTTTGAGGCGACCGGCAGCCAGATCACCTTCGCAGGTTATCGATTCTCGGATAAAGAATATGTCTCAATGAGTGAATATCTCGCCTCCCGGGACGGAGATACCTCAACGACAAACGAAAAAGAGAGTTACGTTATCTCCTTCAACCAGTACCTTGATTCGCTGGCATTAAATACCTATCTCAACGTCACCCGTAACACCTACTGGGACAACAGCAGCAACACAAACTACTCCTTTTCGCTGAGCCGCAATTTTGATATCGGCAATTTAAGAGGTTTATCCGCATCGCTGGCGCTAAGCCGCGTGCGCTGGGATGACAGCGACGAAAACCAGGTCTATTTCGCCTTCACCCTCCCGCTGGAGCAAAGTCGTAGCATTATGTACAGCTACCAGCGATCGGGCGGCGACAGCGCGTCTCATATGGCTTCTTACTATGACGCCTCCGATCGCAACAATACGTGGAATCTCTCGGCCTCTACGACGGAAGACGATTTGCACGAAGGCGAACCGTCATTGCGCGGCGGATACCAGCACTATTCTCCTTACGGACGCCTCAATCTTTCAGGAAGCGTTCAGCCCAATCAATACCGTTCAATCAGCGCGGGCTGGAACGGCTCAATCACCGCCACGCGGCATGGCGTAGCCCTGCATGATTACAGCCCGGCCAATAACGCCCGCATGATGATCGATGCCGATGGTGTTGACAGAATTGAGGTCAACAGTTCGCGCACGCGTACTAACGCATTCGGTATTGCTGTCGTCCCCTCACTCAGCAACTACACCACCTCCACGGTGCGCGTTAACAGCAACACGCTGCCTGATGGCGTGGATATAGCAACCTCCGTTATTCGCACCACGCTGACGGAAGGTGCCATTGGTTACAGCAAGCTGAACGCCACCACGGGTTACCAGATTGTCGGCATTATTCGACAGGAAAACGGTCAGTTCCCTCCTTTGGGCGTCAGTATCGTCGACAGCGCTACGGGTAAAGAGGTCGGTCTGGTTGCCGAAGAAGGGTTCGTTTATCTCAGCGGGATTCAGGAAAACAGTACGTTACGTCTCACCTGGTCTGACAAAGCGTGTGAAATCACGCCGCCGAACCAAAGTAACCTTAACGGTGACGCTATATTTTTACCTTGTAAAACAGTGCATTAATTCAGGATGAATAAAATGAACATCACGATGATTTCAAAAGGACTTATCTGTTTCCTTGGCACGTGCAGCTTTGCCTGGGCCACCGTATCGCCCGACAGAACACGCATCATTTTCAACGCCTCCGCAAAAAGCGTGTCGATCAGACTGATAAACCAGAGTAAAACCGATCCTTATCTGGCTCAGTCGTGGATTGAGGATAAAGAGGGTAAAAAAACGCGCGAGTTTATCTCTCCTGTTCCGCCACTGTTGCGTATCGAGCCGGAGGAACAGGCGCAGGTTCGCCTGATGGCGCAGCAAAACCTCAGCCGACTTCCAGCCGATCGAGAGTCGCTGTTTTATTACAACATGCGGGAAATCCCCCCCAAAGCCGAGCAGAAGAACGTGATGCAAATTGCCATGCAAAGCTGGCTTAAACTGTTCTGGCGGCCAAAAGCCATTGAGCTGAAGGAGGGCCAGTTTGTCCCGCTGGATAAGGTGGTTATATCCCGCGCCTCGGGTACGCTGCAGTTTAAAAACAGCAGCCCCTATTACATCACCGTGGGCTATATCGGCCTGAACGGTAAAACCTTATTGCCGGGCGCAGAGAGCGTAATGATTGAGCCGTTTGGTCAGGCCAGCCAGTCACTGGCTAAGCTGCCCGCTGAATTTCAGGTCGGCTATATCAGCGATTATGGCGGTCTGGAAATGTTTAAGGTGAGTTGTAACGCGGTGCAGCCTGCCTGCCAGAGCAAACCGGTGAATAAGGGATAATGATGAAAAAAATATATCTCGCGGTGATTGCCCTTTTATGTTTGTTCTCATCCTCCGCATGGGCGATGGACTGTTACAAAGATTCAATGGGCGGCCAAAGTCTGGTCACAACAACGCTCCCGACGTTCACGGTCCCAGCCAACGCCCCAGCCGGACAAAAAATTTGGGAAAGCGGCGATTTGCTGGTGACGGTATATTGCGATCACGCCACCCGCGACAGTACAAAACCTGTCTCGCAGGATCCCTGGAGTGAACACGTTTATGCCTATATCCTGGACAGTTTTCATAACACCGATAGCCTGATAACCAACAATCCCTATCTGGCGTTTGGCGTAACCTATAACGGTATTGACTATGATATCCCCGATATCAAAATTGATACGGGAGCCTGCCTTGATAAGCAGGATGATAAGTGGGGTGACTACAAGGAAGCAGCCTGCAATGGCGTCACAATTCAGAAAAACGTCACGTTTAGCGTGCGCTTTCGTCTCTACGTAAAGCTAAAAGCGATACCAAAAGAGCAGTTTGACTATACCTTTCCCTCCGTCACCGTGCTGACGTTTGACGGTTCAGGCGGAATCAACACGCTTTCGAATGCAAAAAACCTGCATTACGACATTACCGGGCTGTCAAATATTCACTTCCTGGACTGCGGTGTGGATATCCGGATCTACCCTGAAAATCAGATTGTGAATTTTGGCCAGTTTACGGAGAGCGCAGTCAACGCCAACGCCGTCACCTCACCGTTTAGCATTTCGACAATCCGGGATGCCACTGCTGGCTGTTCAGAACAATTTGACGTAACGACCAGCTTTTACACCACCGATACGCTCTACGATGATACGCATCTGGACATGGGAAATGGTTTACTCATGCGTCTCATTGATAAAACCAACGGTGACGTGACGTACAACCAGTATCTTCCTTTTGCAACCTATCATCCTGATGATACGGAGACGACGCTGACGCACGACTATACGGCGGAGCTAACCCGTAAACCTGGTGAAGCCGTTATTCCTGGACCATTCAGTAAAGACATTATTGTCAAAATCAATTATCAATAATTGATCAAAAAGCAGACCAGCATCTTCTTTTGGTCTGCTTATTTAGCCCCTCGCCCTCTTTTTTCTATGTAAGCCATTCACTTCAATAATTAATAAACGCATACTTAAAGAGTCTTTAATTATTTTTTAATCACTCATTGTTACAATTAGCTTTAGAATACAACCGCCTCAAACATCAATATCTCTTAAATATTATTCATAACAAGGATATTTCATGCGAAATATTTCAAAAACACTTTTGGCGGTTGCTTTAGGCTCTTTTATCTCTGGCAATGCACTGGCAAGCGATCAGGGCTCCGGTAAAATCACCTTTAAGGGCGTTATTATTGACGCACCATGCAATATTGCACCAGACAGTATTGATAAAGAGATTGAACTTGGCCAGTTCACCACGGCGGTGATGAATGTGAATAAAAAGTCCACGGCGGTACCGGTTGATATCAACCTGGAAAACTGCCAGCTTGACGCAACGGATGAAACCGCAACGCCCGTCACCAAAGTGGACGTAACCTTCAGCAGTACCGCTACCGACGCAACCGATACCAGCCTGATGAGCAACACCTATGCGGGCGGCGCGCAAAACGTGGGCGTTCGTCTGCTGGATAATGCGGAGTCCCCTATCACGCTTGGTACGGCACAAACTGTCGATCTTTCTGCGGGTTCAACGACCCAGACGCTGCACTTCAAAGCGCAGATGGAAGTGGTTGATGGTAAAACAGCAACGGCAGGCCAGGTCGAATCTACCGCGAATTACGTCCTGTTGTATAAATAAGCCCATACCGTTAATTATATTTCGGCTGGCAATATATTTGCCAGCCATTGCCGTAATTTTATTTGAGAGCTGAATGATGAAATACAGTGCATTCTCGATCATCATTGCTGGCTTTCTTACGCCTCTTCCACTGGCCGCCGTTGAATTTAATATTAACGCTATCGATAAAGATCAGCGCGGCAATGTTGATTTATCCCAGTTCAAAGATAAGAACCACGTTGCGCCGGGTCATTATTTCGTTAACGTTGCAATTAATAATACGCCACTCGCTAACGGCTGGCAGTTAGCCTAGTATAAAAAAGGCGATACAACGGAAGTCTGCATTCCGTCCGATCTGGCGGACACTTTTGGTCTGGACGATAAATACCGCAGCATGCTGACGGTTAACGCGGGCTGTGTCGACTTTTCCCCGCTTCCGCAGGTTCGTTTCGAGTTTATTCAGGCGACGCAAACGCTGGAAGTCACCCTACCTCAGGCCTGGCTACAGTACCGTTCCACCAACTGGATGCCGCCCGCGACCTGGGACAACGGTGTCTCAGGCGTGCTGCTGGATTACAATCTGTTTGCCAGCCGCTATCAGCCAGATGAGGGGGCAAGCAGCGATAACGTCAATACCTACGGGACCGCTGGCGCCAACCTGGGCGCCTGGCGACTGCGGGGAGATTATCAGTACGCCCTTAACCGTACGGATGGGAGGTCGCAGAGCGACGGGCGCCTTTCTCGCGCCTACCTTTTTCGCCCTCTGCCTGCACTTGGCTCAAAGTTCACGCTGGGTGAGTCAGATTTTCAGTCGGATATTTTCGACGGATTTTCCTACACCGGAGCCTCACTTATCAGCGACGAGCGTATGCTTCCCTGGTCTCTGCGCGGCTACGCGCCACAAATTTCTGGTATTGCTCAGACGAATGCCACCGTGACCGTCAGCCAGGCAGACAGAATTATCTATCAAACCAAAGTCCCACCGGGCCCTTTCGTTATCCAGGATATCAACCAGTCCGTACAGGGAACGTTGGACGTCACCGTCGCCGAAGAAGACGGTCACACCAGCACCTTTCAGGTTTCTGCTGCCTCTGTGCCTTTCCTGACGCGAAAAGGCCAGGTTCGCTATAAGCTGGCGGGCGGTAAACCCCGTCAGGACAGCTCGCATCAGGTCGAAAGCGAGGCCTTTTTAAGCAGCGAATTCTCCTGGGGCGTACTGTCCCGGACCTCCCTGTACGGTGGGATCCTGAACAGCGGTAATGATTACCGCGCGCTGGCGGCAGGTATCGGGCAGAACATGGATATGCTGGGCGCGTTGTCATTTGATGTCACCCAGGCCAGCAGCCAGCACGAGGGGGAAGCAAAGCAGACGGGATACAGTTACCGCATCAACTACAGCAAGCGTTTCGATACCACCGGGAGTCAGCTCACGCTTGCCAGCTACCGCTACTCCGACAGCCGCTTTCTCAGCTATGCCCGCTTTCTTGAAAAAGACCAGGAGCACGCGGAAACGGAAAAACAGACGCTAAGCATCACTGCCAGCCAGTACATCCCCGCCCTGTCGCTAAACCTTTACCTTGGTCTGCTGCGCCAGACCTGGTGGGACAGAGCCCCCTCCACCACCGGCACGCTCACGGCAGGATACAACTTCGACCTTGGCCGCTGGAAAAATCTTGGCGTGACGGCCTCATGGAGCAAAACACATTATCAGGATCAAGGCGATGACACGCAGGTTTACTTCTCTTTAAGCATCCCCCTCGATCCGGTTCATCGCCTCAATTACGATCTGAGAAACAGCGACACGACGCGTCAAACGCTCTCCTGGTATGACTCTTCAGACAGTAACAATACCTGGGGGATATCCGCTGGTACCGAGAGCGAAAAAACTGACGCCGGGGCGCAAGTCAGCGCCAATTATCAGCACTATGCCGGGATGGGAGATCTGCACCTGTCCGGAAGTTACAAGGCCCATGACTACCGTTCCGTCAGCGCGAGCTGGAACGGCTCGTTTACCGCAACCGCCCACGGGGCGTCGCTTCATCGCCGGAGCTACGGCAACGAACCGCGCGTGATGGTCAGCACGGAAGGGATCGGCAATATACCGCTGAATATGTCCCGCGATGCCACCAACATGTTTGGTATTGGCGTCCTGCCCGCCTTTTCGAGCTATATGCCCGCCAGCGTACAGGTCAATCTGAATAACCTGCCAGAGGGTGTCGATGTCGATAACCACGTCATTCGCTCCACCTGGACCGAGGGTGCAATCGGTTATCGGCTGATTGCCTCCCGTCAGGGTCAGGATGTTGCCGGGATCGTGCGTACCGCCAGCGGCACGCCGCCTCTCGGCGCCCAGGTGCGTGAGCAGGATTCAGGCAAAGAGGTGGGCATTATCGCCCAGGACGGACATATCTGGCTGGGGGCGGTAAAAGCTGAACAGCACTTTATCGTCACCTGGGGAGACGATCAGCAGTGTCATTTCTCCCTGCCAGCCTCTCTTGACAACACCACGCAGCTGATGCTGCCCTGCCAGTAACTTATCACTATGAAATCATACGTTTATTTAGCAGCATTCCTGTTTTGTGGCTCCAGCGTCTCGCAGGCGGCAATTAACCTGGACAGGACGCGCATCGTCTTTGCCGAAAGCGATAAAGCCAGCAGCCTGACCATTGAAAACCAGAGCAAATCGCTTCCCTATCTTGCCCTCGCCTGGGTGGAGGATCGGGACGGGCGCAAAGAGGACACCCATTTTATGGTCCTGCCGCCTATTCAGCGCATTGAACCCGGCGCCTCGTCACAGGTGCGGATCGTGAAACAGGCCGCGACGCAACAGCTGCCTGAGGATCGGGAAACGCTGTTTTATTTCAATCTGCGTGAAGTGCCGCCCAAAAGCGGGAGCCTGAAAGAGGAGCGCAGCGTCATGCAGGTGGCAATGCAGAGCCGCATAAAGTTGTTCTGGCGGCCGGAAAGCATTCGTAAAAAAGCAGGTGAAGAGACGGAGATGCAGCTGTCGGTGACGCTGTCGGGCAAAACCATGCACCTGAAAAACCCAACGCCCTATTTCATTACGCTGGCGTGGCTGAGCAATAACGGAAAAACCATGATGCCAGGCTTCGACAGTCTGATGATTAGCCCGTTTGCGACCAGTACGCTGACGCTGAGTGAAACAGAAGGAACGGGCTACAGCATAGGTTATATTGATGATTATGGTGCGCTACGCAAGGTCAATTTAACCTGTACCGGGTCAACACCATGCACGCTAACGCCGCGCAAGGCAGGGCAAAATGCGACATCTCGCTAAGCTTTTCCTTTTTATGCTGGTGATGTGCCCCCTTAAGCAGGCGCTGGCGCTGAACTGCTACCTTGGCACACAAAATGGTCCGGTGGAGCAAACCAAAACGGTGTCAGAATTCTCAATCCCCAGCACAGCAAAAGTTGGGCAAAAGATTTGGGAATCCAGCGATATCAAAATCCCCGTGTATTGCGACAGAAATACCGCGTCAAATCATGAGAACGAAGACGTCTTCGCCTGGGTGAACCCTTATCCGTCAATGTCGGATCCTTACTACGAGCTCGGTGTGACCTACGAGGGTGCAGATTACGATGCCATCGGGCAAACCTACGGCGTGGATACCCGTCAGTGTCTGGACAACAACAGCCTGAGCAAATACACGGCCGAACAGCTAAAAGCGATGGGCTGGGAGAAATACATCTGTTCGGGGAATGCGTGGGATGTACATACCTCACGAACCTTTGCGGCACGCTTCAGGCTGTACGTTAAGCTCAAAGCGATACCGCCTCAGGGCTACGTCAGCACGCTTGGTGATTACATCGTCGTGCAGTTTGACGGCAAAGGCGGCGTAAATGCGCTTCCTGATGCCAAAAACCTCAAATACCACATTAACGGGCTGGAAAACATCAGGGTACTGGACTGCGGAGCGACGTTCAGTATTTACCCTGAGAATCAAGAGATCGACTTTGGCACCTTCAGCGCACGTGACATCGTCAATCAGGGCACGCGTACGCGAACGTTCTCGGTTAAAACCAGTAAAGTACAGGATGCGCAGTGTTCAGACGGATTTAAGATCGACTCGTCGTTCTATACCGATAGCGAGCTGACGGCCAGTGATACGGCGTTGCTGATTGGTAATGGCCTGAAGCTGCGCATTCTTAACGGCACACAGCCCTACACCTTCAATCAGTATGATGAGTACGCTGATTTTACCGGTTCGGTGCTGCATTTCGAGACCACGTACACCGCTGAGCTTTCACGTGCAGAGAGAAAGGGTATCGATTCTGGTCCTTTTGAAACGGTCGTGCTGTTTAAAATTAACTACCACTAGAGACAAAAAAGCCGGGTTTCCCCGGCTTTTTCATTCATGCACCGTTCAGCTGGCTTTACGCTCGTGCGCCTGACGGTACTCGATCAGATCTTCAATCGTCACGACCGGCATGTTGTGCAGGCGTGCAAAGGTGATGCACTCTGGTGCACGCGCCATGGTGCCGTCATCGTTGGTCAGTTCACACAGTACGCCTGCAGGTTTGAAGCCTGCCAGCGTCACCAGATCGATGGTCGCTTCAGTGTGGCCACCACGGGTCAGCACACCACCCGCCTGCGCACGCAGCGGGAAGACGTGGCCAGGACGGTGCAGGTCGGATGGCTTTGCGTCATCGGCAATTGCTGCACGGACAGTAGTCAGACGGTCAGCCGCGGAGACACCGGTAGTCACGCCATGCGCGGCTTCGATGGTCACGGTAAAGCCGGTACCAAAGGCGCTGGTGTTGTTTTCGACCATCATCGGCAGCTCGAGCTGCTTACGGCGGTCTTCGGTAATACACAGGCATACGATGCCGCTGCCGTGACGGATGGTCAGCGCCATCTGCTCAACGGTCATGTTTTCGGCGGCGAAAATCATGTCGCCTTCGTTTTCACGGTTTTCATCGTCAAGCACCATCACGCCGCGGCCTTCGCGCAGGGCATCCAGTGCATGTTCAACACGTTGAGTTGAAGTGCCAAAAGAGGAAAGTAGCGTCTGATTCATGGTAAAAAAACCTCATTAACATTATGGTTACCAGAATCAGGGCAGTCTTAGGAGCGCCGTATAAGCGGCAAAAAGATAACGTGAGCGGGCCCATGCCCGACTGGATCGTTACTCTCTCCCATCCGGACTTTAACCGTCGGCCCCGGAATTACACCGGATCTGCTGACCTTTGAGAGTTCACCCAAAGCGCTCGCGGGCTTTCAGCATGACGCTGATTTACCGCCGGTGGGGAATTTCGCCCCGCCCTGAGAATAAGCGAGATAACTATAACGCTATTGATTAACCTGGGCAATGCATAAGCTTCAAACAAATCTGCTTTATCCTGGAGCATGACGCGCTACAATGTTCATCAACACCGTCTTATCAAGGGAAGCCACTATGATTGACCCGAAGAAAATTGAGCAAATTGCGCGTCAGGTTCATGAGTCCATGCCAAAAGGCATTCGTGAATTTGGTGATGACGTTGAGAAGAAAATCCGCCAGACGCTGCAGGCGCAGTTGGTTCGCCTTGATTTAGTGAGCCGCGAAGAGTTTGACGTGCAGACACAGGTTCTGCTGCGCACCCGTGAAAAGCTGGCGCTGCTGGAACAGCGTCTTACCGAGCTGGAAAACCGGAATACGCCAGCGGAAGTGAAACCCGCACCGGCGATTCCACCTGTGGATGACCAGGAGTAAGTGCGGCCTGTTGTGCCCTCACCCTAGCCCTCTCCCACGGGGAGAGGGTAAAAAAAACGGGCCAACTGGCCCGTTTTTTTTACTGACTGTCTTTCTGGATCTTCTTGATGATGTTGGTGGTTGAACACCCGTCCTCAAAGTTGAGCACCATCACTTCACCGCCGTTGGCCCAGACCTCTTCGCTGCCCGCGATTTGCTCCGGTTTATAGTCGCCGCCTTTCACCAGCAGATCCGGCAGAATGCCTGCAATCAGGCGCTGAGGCGTGTCTTCTTCAAACGGCACCACCCAGTCCACCGCTTCCAGCGCGCCGAGCACAATCATACGCTGCTCCAGCGGATTCACCGGACGCGTTTCGCCCTTCAGACGTTTGGTCGAGGCATCGCTGTTCACTGCCACAATCAGACGATCGCCCAGCTTGCGTGCATTCGCCAGATAAGAGACATGGCCCGCGTGCAGAATGTCGAACACGCCATTGGTCATCACCACTTTCTCACCGCGTTTACGCGCAGCGGCAACGGCCACTTTCAGCTCTTCTTCCGTCATGACGCCAAAACCGGTATCGGCGCGCCCGCGCACGGCGTTTTCCAGTTCAATTGGCGAAACGGTAGAGGTCCCAAGTTTACCGACAACCACGCCCGCCGCGGCGTTCGCGAAGTAGCACGCTTCTTCGAGGGAGTTACCCGCCGCCAGCGTTGCCGCCAGTACGCCAATCACCGTATCACCGGCACCCGTCACGTCATACACTTCCTGCGCCTGGGTTGGCATATGCAGCGGCGCCTTGCCCGGCTGCAGCAGCGTCATTCCCTGCTCGGAGCGGGTCACCAGCAGTGCAGACAGCTCGAAGTCAGCGATGATCTTCATACCGCGCTCGACGATCTCCGCCTCCGACTTGCACTTGCCCGCCACCGCTTCAAACTCAGAGAGATTTGGCGTCAGCAGCGTTGCGCCGCGATAGCGCTCAAAGTCAGTGCCTTTCGGATCGATCAGTACCGGCACATTGGCTTTACGCGCCAGCTGGATCATCTGTTGTACGCTTGCCAGTGCCCCTTTGGCGTAATCAGACAGTACCAGCGCGCCGATATTGCCCAGCGCCTGATTAATGCGCTCGTGCAGCGGCTCAGGATCCACACCCTCAAACCCTTCTTCAAAGTCGAGGCGGATCAGCTGCTGGTTACGCGACAACACGCGCAGCTTGGTAATGGTCGGGTGCGTCGGAACAGAAACGAAATCGCACTTCACGTTCACGTCCGCCAGCGACTTGCTCAGCGCGCGCGCCGCATCGTCGATACCGGTGAGGCCCACCAGACGCGAATGCGCGCCCAGAGAAGCAATGTTCATCGCCACGTTTGCCGCGCCGCCAGGACGCTCTTCAATGGTATCGACCTTAACGACCGGTACCGGTGCTTCCGGGGAGATACGGCTGGTCGGCCCATACCAGTAGCGATCCAGCATCACATCGCCGACAACCATAACTCCAGCACGTTCAAACTCTGGCAGTGTTACTTTCATTCCTGACTCCAGAAAGATTCACAATTTGCGCGCGATGATATCACACTTGTTTTGTTACGCACGGTTCCACCAGCCACTTCTGCCAGCTCGCTTTCACCTGGTCGCGTTCATGGGTAAAGCAGTCGAGCGCCACGTGGCCCGGCTGTTCCTGCAAGGCGAGGTGGTGCAACTCATCGCGCAGCGTGGTGTAGGCGCGGGTTAAGGCCAGCGCTTCCTGCTCATCCATGATGTCGTTTTGCGCAAGCAGCTCCAGAATGCGCACATTATCCGACCAGCGGGTCAGCTTCGGCTTGTCATGCGCGTGCAGGAGCACCAGATACTGGGTGATAAACTCAATGTCGGTAATGCCACCCTCATCGGCTTTAATATCAAACCGATCGCGGTGTTTATTGCCCAGATGCGCACGCATTTTTTCACGCATTTCGCGCACTTCGGTCTGCAACTTACTGCCTTCACGCGGGGTGGTCATCACCGCTTTACGAATGGCATCAAACTGCGTTTTTAACTGCGGATCGCCATACACCACGCGGGCGCGCACCAGCGCCTGATGCTCCCACGTCCAGGCTTCGTTTTTCTGATAATCGGCGAAGGATTCCGTTGAGGTCACCAGCATACCAGCCGCGCCGGACGGGCGCAGACGGGCATCCACTTCGTACAGAATCCCCGATGACGTGCGGGTGCTGAACAGGTGCATAATGCGCTGAGCCAGACGCAGATAGAACTGGCGTCCGTCAATTTCTCGCTCGCCGTCGGTCATCACGTCTGCCGGGCAGTCGTGCAGGAAGATTAAATCCAGATCGGAGCTGTATCCCAGCTCCCACCCGCCGAGCTTGCCGTAGCCCACCACGGCAAAACCGCGGCCTTCTCGTTCAGCAAGATGTTTTGGCTGACCGTAACGCGCCACCATCTGGATCCACGCCTGATGCACCACCGCATCGATGATCGCTTCCGCCAGCCAGGTTAAGTGATCGCTCACTTTCATCACCGGCAGCGTTTCGGCAATATCCGCCGCCGCGACGCGCAGCATCTGGGCCTGTTTGAACTGGCGCAGCGCCTCCAGCTGCTGCTCTTCATCTTCTTCCGGCACGCGCAGCAGATACTGGCGCAGCTCATCGCGGTAGGCATCGGTCGCCGTCGGCTGATAGAGGGTATTGGGATCGAGCAGTTCATCCAGCAGCAGCGGGTAACGCGCCAGCTTGTTGGCCACCATCGGTGACGCCGCGCAGAGCGTAATCAGGTGCTTCAGCGCCCCCGGGAATTCGCTCAGCAGTTCAAGATAGGTGGTACGCGTAATGATGCCGCTCAGCAGCGGCATCATGCGGGAAAGCGGCACCGGGGCGTCGGCACGGGAACAGACATCGCTCAGCAGGTGCGGCATCAGGTGATCCAGCACCTGGCGACCACGCGGACCAATGGCACGCTTGTTGAGTTCGAGGCGGAAATCGGCGATCAGCGCCACCACCCGATGGCGATCGTCGTCGCTCAGGTGCGCCAGCACGGGCGTGGTGTCATCTTCCTGCAGGGCATCCTGCCACAGTTCACGCCAGTGTTCAGAGAGCGTATCGTCCTGCGATTCGCTTTCATCATCGCCAATCAGCTCGTTAAAGATACGGCGCACGCCTGCCATATGCGCCTCCAGCCGTTCGGTCAATGCGGCCCAGTCGTCCACGCGCATGCCCCAGGCCAGACGTGCCCGGTTCAGGTCATCCCCCGGCAGGGTCTGGGTTTGCTCGTCATTGATGCTTTGCAGGAGATTTTCCAGACGACGCAGGAACAGGTATGCCTCACGCAGGGTTTGCGCGTCCCCCTCTGGCAGGAGATGGAGTTGCTCAATCGCCGACAGCGTCGGAAGCAACGAGCGGGATTGCAGCGACGGCTCGCGACCACCGCGGATAAGCTGGAAGACCTGGACAATAAACTCGATTTCACGAATGCCACCCGCGCCGAGCTTAATGTTATCTTTCAGCCCACGACGGCGTACCTCACGGGCGATCATCCCTTTCATGTTACGCAGGGACTGGATCACGCTGAAGTCGATATAGCGACGGAACACAAACGGGCGCAGCATGGCGCGTAGCTCGTTGGCGTAAGCGTCGTCGCTGTCACCCATGATCCGCGCTTTGACCATCGCGTAACGCTCCCAGTCGCGCCCCTGCTCCTGGTAGTAATCTTCCAGCGCCGCAAAGCTCAGCACCAGCGGGCCGCTGTCGCCAAACGGACGCAGACGCATATCCACGCGATAGACAAAACCGTCCTGCGTCGGCTGATCCAGCGCCTTGATCAGACGCTGGCCAAGACGGGTGAAGAACTGGGCATTGTCCAGTTCACGACGGCCTCCGCGCGTGGAGCCGTTCTCCGGCCAGGCAAAAATCAGGTCGATATCGGAGGAGAAGTTCAGCTCGCAGCCACCCAGCTTGCCCATCCCCAGAATCAACAGCGGCTGAGGAACCCCTTCCTCGCTGCACGGCGTGCCCCACTCTTTACAGCAGGCGGCGTAAAGCCAGTCTCGCGCAGCGACAATCAGCGTCTGCGCCAGCTCGCTCAACTGCTGGAGCGTGCTCTCTTCGCTGACCAGCTCAAGCGCCTGCGCCCAGGCAATGCGCACCATCACCCGGCGGCGAAACTGGCGCAAAACGCGCATCAGCGTGGCTTCATCCGCCACCTCAGCCAGCGCGCTTTGCAGCCAGCCTGCATAATGCCGCCACTCGTCAGCCTGCGGCGGGGCGTTTTCAAGCTCCACCAGCCAGTCCGGGTTAGTAGTAATACTTTCCTGCACAAAATCACTGAACGTGAGCACGCACTTTGCCTGCTCGCTTAACGATGACGCCGGTAATGACTCAGGCAGACGTTCGCAAACGGTCTGCCACTGCTGCTGTAACTGCGAAGAAAGCGGCATTATAGGGGTTCCTTGCCAGAGTTAACGTTTTCCGCTGTGCAGCCAGAATGGCTCCTGCGAAATGGCCTCGTTGCGGAAATGCTCAATCTCAATATGCTGACGGGTTTCGATGGCATGTTTCAGCCCCTGCCAGTTTTCCAGCCATGCCTGCGTTTTGACGTCATCATAGGCACCCGACAGCAGTAGCATGCAGTCGATGTTGCGCGTCAGACGGATCAGCTGGTCGCCGTACTGGTCACCCAGCGGATAAGCAAAGGTGGTTTTCAGCTCTGCGGCATGGCGGGAGAGGTGGATATCCGCGAAACGTTTAAAGTTTTCTGCGATTTTTGTCTGGGCTTTCGCGTCCAGGAAAGTGCGCCAGCCGCGCGTCACCAGAAACTCGGTCAGCGCCAGTTTGGCGGCCGCGGTTTGCGGGCTGTAGATCGCCGTTTGCGCAGACACATCAGAGAGCATCAGCGCTTCAGTTTGCGTCAGCAGATCGCGTAAGTGAGCACTTGCTTTGCGAGGCACGATGCCGCCAAACAGCATCAGAGTATGACGAACCAGACCGATGGCGGCCAGGACGTGGGCTTTTGCGTTTTTCACATTACGCACCCAGAGCTCTTCGTGGTACTGCCACTGCGAAAGCGCCAGCTCCAGAGCCGCCTCCATGCCCTGCTCAACGCTGGCTTTTGGGGCTACGCGTAACACAGGGGTCTCTTTCAGCGCCCGTGGCGCATTGCCGGCGGCCAGATGATATCCGCGGGCGGCTTTGCTGAGGCTGCCCTGACGTAAGCCTGACTGACTCACTAGCTTACGCGCCAGCTTCAGCACATCGTTCGTCTCGCCTTCCAGCAGTTCAAGCTCCAGTTCGCAAATTGGCTCCTGGTATTCCCCCGCTTTCACCTCGCCCAAATCAAGGGCGATTTCAATGCGGCTTTTGCCTTCCGTTACCAGCCATTTCTCGCGCCAGAAATCGGTGCTGAAGAGCGGCTGCACCTCAGCTGCCAGGGTGGATGGCAGTTCGCCGTTTGGCCACACTTCTGCCGGAAAACGTTCCAGCTCAAGTTCTGGCTGATTGATGTCGATATTGTATTCGGGGCGCTGATGCAAACCGCCCACAACGCGACCGGCGATTTTCATCGTCATCTCGTAGCGCCCGTTCGCGCCGCGGATGCGCAAGCCCATATCATGACGACGCAGCCAGTTGTCCGGCGTTTCGTAATAGATATTGAGCAGCTGTACGGGTTCATGGTGTTCGCCGGACAGCGTTTGCAGATGCTGGCGGAGCGCGTCAACGCTGTCTTTTTCGACGATAAACTTTAATTCGATCTCTTGTGCCATAGCCTTGTACTTTTGCGTGCGTCACAGACGCGTCGATGAAGGCGAACTTCCTCGCCATTTGTTTGTCAGTACATAGTATTTTGCGCCAAATTGCCACGCAATGAGCAATTTGACGGGCGTAAAAAGTTTGCAGTGGCGGCGATCGGGACACAGATGATTCTGATTGATGACGAATCCTTTGCGTAGAGACACTGATGCCACTACTATCGTTCCACTATTTATGAAAATAACGACTGATATGCTTAAATTACGCCTGATTGGACTTACTTTACTCGCTTTTAGCGCCGCGACTGCGGTCCACGCTGAAGAAAAGCGTTACGTTTCTGACGAACTGAACACCTGGGTACGTAGCGGCCCCGGAGATAATTATCGCCTCGTGGGTACGGTAAATGCCGGCGAGGAAGTCACCCTGTTACAGACCAACACCGAGACCAATTATGGTCAGGTTCGCGACAGTTCCGGCCGTACCTCCTGGATCCCCCTGAAAGAGCTGAGCACCGTGCCAAGCCTGCGCACCCGCGTGCCGGATCTGGAAAACCAGGTGAAAACCCTCACCGACAAGCTGAACAACATTGACGGTACCTGGAACCAGCGCACCGCTGAAATGCAGCAGAAAGTCGCGCAGAGCGACAGCGTGATTAACGGTCTGAAAGAAGAGAACCAGAAACTGAAAAATGAGCTGATTGTGGCGCAGAAGAAGGTGAATGCCGCTAATCTGCAGCTCGATGACAAACAGCGCACCATCATCATGCAGTGGTTTATGTATGGCGGCGGCGTGCTGGGCGTCGGCCTGGTGCTGGGTCTTGTTCTGCCACACCTGATCCCAAGCCGTAAACGTAAAGACCGCTGGATGAACTAATTCGTCTTCTCTGCCAGACTTACGTATTATCTTGCCAAAAGAGAAAACGGGAGTGTAGGGCGTGAAGAGTTATCTGGTCGGTGGTGCGGTACGTGATGCGTTGTTAGGTCTGCCGGTCAAAGATAAAGACTGGGTGGTGGTAGGCGCCACCCCCGAAGAGATGCTTAACGCGGGCTACCAGCAGGTAGGCCGTGATTTTCCTGTGTTTCTCCATCCGCAAAGCCGGGAAGAGTACGCCCTGGCGCGTACGGAGCGTAAATCCGGTTCCGGCTATACCGGCTTCACTTGCTATGCCGCGCCCGACGTCACGCTGGAGCAGGATCTCCTGCGTCGCGATCTCACCATCAACGCGCTGGCGCAGGACGAGAACGGCCAGATCGTTGATGCTTATGGCGGCCAGGACGATCTGCGCAACCGTCTTTTACGTCACATCTCCCCGGCGTTTTCGGAAGATCCGCTCCGGGTGCTGCGCGTGGCGCGCTTTGCCGCACGTTACGCCCATCTCAGTTTCCGTATTGCCGATGAGACGATGGCGCTGATGACCGCCATGACCGAGGCGGGTGAGCTTGAACACCTGACGCCAGAGCGCGTCTGGAAAGAGACGGAGAACGCCCTCACCACCCGCAATCCACAGGTCTTTTTCCAGGTGCTGCGCGACTGCGGCGCCCTGAAGGTGCTGTTCCCGGAGATAGACGCGTTGTTTGGTGTACCCGCCCCGGCGAAATGGCACCCGGAAATCGACACTGGTGTGCACACCCTGATGACGCTCAGTATGGCGGCCATGCTCAGCCCGGAGGTGGACGTGCGCTTCTCGACGCTGTGCCACGATCTCGGTAAAGGCTTAACGCCAAAAGAGTTCTGGCCTCGTCACCACGGGCACGGCCCGGCTGGGGTGAAGCTGGTCGAGGGGCTGTGCCAGCGCCTGCGGGTGCCGAACGAGATCCGCGATCTGGCGAAACTGGTGGCCGAATTCCACGACCTTATCCACACCTTCCCGATCCTGAAACCGGCCACCATCGTTAAGCTGTTCGATAACATCGACGCCTGGCGTAAACCCCAGCGCGTCGAGCAGATCGCGCTCACCAGCGAGGCTGACGTGCGCGGGCGCACCGGGTTCGAAGCGTGCGACTATCCGCAGGGGCGTTTGCTGCGCGCCGCGTGGGAGGTGGCCAAAGCCGTGCCAACCAAAGAGGTCGTCGAAGCAGGATTTAAAGGCCCGGAAATTCGCGAAGAGCTGACGAAACGGCGGATTCAGGCGGTATCAGAGTGGAAGGAAAAGCATTGCCCTCAGCCAAAAGACTGAGGGCAGCCGGTCAGAAGAAGACCACGTAAACCGCAGCCGCGACGATAAAGCGGTAGATCGCGAACGGGATAAACGAGATACGCTTAATCAGTTGCAGGAAGGTTTTAATGGCAATCAGCGCCACGATAAAGGCGGTGATAAAGCCCACGGCGAACATCGGAATATCGCCCGTGGTGAGAAAACCAATGCTTTTGTAGAGGTCCAGCGCGGTGGCGCCCATCATCATCGGCACCGCCAGCAGGAACGAGAACTCAGATGCCGCGTAACGGCTTACACCCATCAGCATCCCGCCGGAAATCGTTGCTCCTGAACGGGAGAAGCCCGGCCACAGCGCCAGACACTGGAAGCAGCCAATGATAAAGGCCTGGCGATACGTCATATCGTCCAGACCTTCTGCGCGCGGCGTTTTTGGCTTCAGCACTTCCGCCGCAATCAGCAGGAAACCACCGACCACCAGCGCGTACATCACGTTAATCGGGTTAAACAGCGATTTGATGGTGTCGTGGAAAACCAGCCCCAGCACCACCGCCGGGATCATCCCGAGCAGGATATGAATCAGCGTCAGGCGGCCCTTGCTCTCTCCTTCACGCTGTGGCAAACGCCCGAAGTGGATGCCGATCAGCCCAAACAGACGACGCCAGAACATCACGACCACAGCCAGAATGGATCCCAACTGAATGACCACCTCGAACGTCTTTGCGGTATCGCCTTCAAAGCCCAGCAGGTGGCCAACAATAATCATATGGCCCGTACTGGAAACCGGCAAAAACTCCGTCAATCCTTCGACCACACCCAGAATTGCCGCCACCAGCAGCGAGTGCATATCGCTCATCTATAAACCCCTAAAAAAATATAAAAAAAACGGTCGCCCCAACAGCTACCGTGAAAGATACAGCTTTAAGACCGATATAACCTAAAATGGTTTAGCTATTATGACGTTAAATCTTTCCTTTCAGATTTGTGCCACGCTCAATGATGACCCCTACATTGGCGGCACGCGCCACCGCGCCCGGCTTACTCAGCTTAATGCGCACCCACGGCGAGTTGAATTTGGTCAGCAGTAACTCTGCCACCTCTTCCGCAACGCGCTCCACCAGCGCAAAACGCTGCCCTTCAACGTGGGCGATGACCGTTTCACTGATGTCGGCATAGCTCAGACAGTCATTCACGTCGTCACTTTTTGCCGACTTGCGGTTATCCCAGCCCATTTCGATATCGAACACCAGCTTCTGCTCGATGGTCTGTTCCCAGTCGTAAACACCAATAGTGGTGATTACCGAAAGTTGCTCTATAAATACAATATCCATCACGACCTGCCTGCTTTTTGGCTAAACCGGATACCACTTCCGGTGAATTATGCGTATTATCCACAGATGCTGAGAATACAGATACATTTTCAAAACGGAACAGCGTTATGAGTGCAATCGCGCCTGGAATGATTCTCCTCGCCTACCTTTGCGGCTCAATCTCCAGCGCCATTCTGGTCTGCCGCATTGCCGGGTTACCTGACCCGCGCGAAAGTGGCTCCGGGAATCCGGGAGCGACCAATGTACTACGAATTGGCGGCAAGGGAGCAGCCGTAGCGGTTTTGATTTTTGACGTTCTGAAAGGGATGTTACCCGTCTGGGGCGCGTATGCGCTGGGCGTGACCCCGTTCTGGCTGGGGCTTATTGCCATCGCCGCCTGTGTCGGCCACATCTGGCCCGTATTCTTCGGTTTTAAAGGCGGCAAAGGCGTCGCGACGGCCTTTGGTGCCATCGCGCCCATCGGCTGGGATCTCACCGGCGTGATGGCAGGCACCTGGCTGCTGACTATTCTTCTGAGCGGCTATTCGTCGCTGGGCGCCATTGTCAGCGCGCTGATTGCCCCGTTCTATGTCTGGTGGTTTAAACCCCAGTTCACCTTCCCGGTGTCGATGCTCTCCTGCCTTATCCTGCTGCGTCATCACGATAATATTCAGCGTCTGTGGCGACGTCAGGAGACCAAAATCTGGGCGCGGTTAAAGCGGAAGAAGAGAGAGACGCGGTAGGGTTTTATTTACTTTTAGTGGAATTGTTCCGTTCACTTTATGACCAACAGAATATGACGTTCCGGAACCCGTGAACGTGATAAGGGGGCCACCGCGGCCCCCTTATCAATCCCCGCGGCCCCGCGACGAAATCGGTGCTTCGCACTGCGCTCACCTCACGACCCGCTGCCTGCGGTCGGCTCAACTCGACATCCTGTCTCGATTCGCCTCTGGCCGCCATCCCTGGCGTCCAGCCCTTGTCATCCGGTCTCCGGTTCGCCGATTTCAGCGGGGACTCAACACCCGTGCCACATTCAAACTGCTGAGAAGGTTGAGGAAACGCCTGATCCGGCTGAAAATCGCTGAGGCGTTGACCGCAGGCCGGGGCGAGGCGCATGGATGCGCCAAGAGGGCGTGACCTACATGGATGTAGGATCACGCCCGACCCGATAGCCGGAG
The DNA here is from genome assembly GCF_028737495.1 of Enterobacter cloacae complex sp. 2022EL-00981. NCBI lineage: Bacteria > Pseudomonadati > Pseudomonadota > Gammaproteobacteria > Enterobacterales > Enterobacteriaceae > Enterobacter > Enterobacter cloacae complex sp. 2022EL-00981. The sequence continues at coordinate 224,668 of NZ_JAQZRK010000003.1, read as the reverse complement.
GGAATAAGCCGAAGGGACCGCGCAGCGGCGATTTTCTTTGCCGGGAGCCGGGATTGTTAAGGGGGCGGCGGGAGCCCCCTTAACACGTTCACCGCAGCGGGATACCCATAAAGCAGAAAAGCTATAGTGAACGGAACCCTTCCACCGCAGCCCCAAAATACAGGCCCCATCCATAAGCGACTCATATGACAGCCTTCATTTCCGCCAGGGCATACTGAAACGTATCTCCCGGGCGCGCGAATGGAAGCACCATGTTAGCAACTCAGGTCACTGATAGTTCGTACAAAGGCTGGCAGGCCTCGCTTGACCTGCGGTTTTGCCACACGCCTGAGAAAACCCTCCTCCATGCCGCGCACCACGTCGGGCCGCTCACGGTACAGCGTCCGTTCTACCCCGAAGGGGAAACCTGCCACCTTTATCTGCTGCACCCGCCGGGTGGTGTGGTGGGCGGTGACAGGCTGGATATTACCGTAAGTCTGGACGCCAATAGCCACGCGCTTATCACCATGCCCGGCGCCAGTAAGTTCTATCGCAGCAGCGGCCCACAGGCCCGCCTTAACCAGCACTTTTATCTCGATGAGGCGTCCACGCTGGAGTGGCTGCCGCAGGACACCATTATCTTTCCCGGCGCCAGTGCCGCGCTGCGCTCCGTCTTCCACCTGAAGACCTCCAGCACGCTGCTGGCGTGGGAGCTGTACTGTCTGGGTCGCCCGGTGATCGGCGAGACCTTCAGCCACGGCACGCTGGAGAGCCGCCTTGAGGTCTGGGTGGATGACGAGCCACGTCTGATTGAGCGTCAGCATATCAGCGACGGCGATCTTACCCCTGTTGCCGGGCTGCCGTGGCTTGGCACGCTGCTGTTCTATCCGGCCGGAGAAACGCACCTCGACACGGCGCGTGAGCTGCTCGCACCACTGAATACCTTTGCCGGGGCGACGCTCACTGACGATCTGCTGTCGGTGCGTTTTCTCTCCCACAACAATCTGATTTGCCAGCGGGTGATGCGTGATATCTGGCAGTCGCTTCGCCCGCTTCTCACCACCAAAACCGCCTGTTCGCCGCGTATCTGGCAGACATAAGAGAAACGTTATGGAACTGACCCCCAGAGAAAAAGACAAGCTGTTGCTGTTCACCGCCGCGCTGGTTGCCGAACGCCGCCTTGCGCGCGGGGTAAAGCTCAATTACCCGGAATCGGTCGCGCTGATCAGCGCCTTCATTATGGAAGGCGCGCGCGATGGCGAAACCGTCGCCTCGCTGATGGAAGCGGGCCGTCACGTCCTAACGCGTGACCAGGTGATGGAAGGCGTACCGGAGATGATCCCGGATATTCAGGTGGAAGCCACCTTCCCGGACGGGTCAAAACTCGTCACCGTGCATAACCCGATCGTGTAAGGAGCGCGTGATGATCCCAGGCGAATACCAGATCCAGTCCGGCAATATTGCCCTCAACGTCGGGCGAGAAACCCGGCTTATCATCGTCGAAAACCACGGCGACCGACCTATCCAGGTAGGGTCGCACTATCACTTTTACGAGGTGAATCCGGCGCTGAAATTTGACCGGGAAGCCACCCGGGGCTTTCGACTGAATATCCCGGCAGGCACCGCGGTGCGGTTCGAACCCGGCCAGAAGCGCGAAGTGACGCTGGTGAAGGTCACCGGGGCGCAACGCATTTTCGGTTTCCGGGGTGACGTGATGGGAGAAGTGAAAAATGGCTGAGATTTCGCGCCAGGCTTATGCCGATATGTTCGGCCCCACCACCGGCGATAAAGTGCGTTTAGCCGACAGCGAGCTGTGGATCGAAGTCGAAAACGATCTCACCGTCTACGGCGAAGAGGTCAAATTCGGCGGCGGGAAAGTGATCCGCGACGGTATGGGCCAGGGGCAGATGACCGCGGATGACTGCGTGGATCTGGTGCTGACTAACGCGTTGATTGTCGATCACTGGGGGATCGTGAAAGCGGATATCGGCGTGAAGAACGGGCGGATCTTCGCCGTTGGCAAAGCCGGTAACCCGGACATTCAGCCCGGGGTGACGATCCCGATCGGTGCCGCCACGGAAGCGATCGCCGCCGAAGGGAAGATCGTTACCGCTGGCGGGATCGACACTCATATCCACTGGATCTGCCCGCAGCAGGCCGAAGAGGCACTGGTTTCCGGCGTCACGACGATGATCGGCGGCGGTACAGGTCCCGCGGCAGGGACCAACGCCACCACCTGCACGCCGGGGCCGTGGTATATCGCCCGCATGCTGCAGGCTGCAGATACCCTGCCGGTGAATATCGGCCTGCTGGGTAAAGGCAACGGTTCTAACCCGGATGCCCTGCGCGAGCAGATAGCCGCCGGGGCCATCGGGCTGAAGATCCACGAAGACTGGGGCGCAACGCCTGCGGCCATCAACTGCTCGCTGGAGGTGGCGGAAGAGATGGATATTCAGGTGGCGCTGCACAGCGACACGCTGAACGAATCCGGTTTCGTCGAAGACACGCTGGCGGCCATCGGTGGGCGCACCATCCATACCTTCCACACGGAAGGGGCCGGTGGCGGCCACGCGCCGGATATTATTACCGCCTGTGCGCACCCGAATATTCTGCCCTCCTCCACCAACCCGACCCTGCCCTATACGGTCAATACCATCGATGAACATCTCGATATGCTGATGGTCTGCCACCACCTCGACCCGGATATCGCCGAGGATGTGGCTTTTGCCGAATCGCGTATTCGCCGGGAAACCATCGCTGCGGAAGATGTGCTGCACGATATCGGCGCATTCTCGCTGACCTCCTCTGATTCCCAGGCGATGGGCCGCGTGGGCGAAGTGATTCTCCGCACCTGGCAGGTGGCGCACCGCATGAAGGTGCAGCGCGGCGCACTGCCGGAAGAGACTGGCGATAACGACAACTTTCGCGTGAAGCGCTACATCGCCAAATACACCATTAACCCGGCGCTGACGCACGGTATCGCCCATGAAGTGGGCTCCATCGAAGCGGGTAAGCTGGCGGATTTAGTGGTCTGGTCCCCGGCGTTCTTTGGCGTGAAACCTGCCACCATCGTCAAGGGCGGGATGATCGCCTGCGCGCCGATGGGCGATATCAACGCCTCGATTCCCACGCCGCAACCGGTCCACTACCGCCCTATGTTTGGTGCGCTGGGTGCCGCACGCCACGCCACCCGGCTGACGTTTGTCTCGCAGGCTGCTGACGCGCTGGGAATGGCACAACAGCTCAACCTGCAGAGCGCCACAGCGGTGGTCAAAGGCTGCCGGACGGTGAAAAAAGCCGACATGATCCACAACGGCCTGCAGCCAAATATCACCGTCGATTCGCAAACCTATGAAGTGCGCGTCGACGGCGAACTGATAACCAGCGAACCGGCTGACGTTCTGCCGATGGCGCAACGCTATTTCCTGTTTTGAGGAGTGATGATGATCTATTTAACCCAACGCCTGGACCATGCGCATCCGATTACCGCCAGCGTCACGCTGCCGATTGACGTGCGGGTGAAAAGCCGCGCCCGCGTGGCGCTGAACGACGGGCGCGAAGCCGGGCTCATGCTGCCGCGCGGTTTACTGTTGCGCGGCGGCGACCTGCTCTGTAACGAAGACGGCAGCGAAGTCATCGAAGTGATTGCCGCCCCGGAGTCCGTCTCCGTGGTGCGCTGCGACGATCCGTTCCTCCTCGCCCGTGCCTGCTATCACCTGGGCAACCGCCACGTGCCGCTGCAAATCATGCCCGGCGAGTTGCGCTATCACCACGATCACGTCCTCGACGACATGCTGCGCCAGTTTGGGCTGGCGGTAACCTTCGCCAGCCTGCCGTTTGAACCTGAATCGGGGGCCTACACCAGCGAGGCCCACAGCCATAGCCACTCTCACGCTCATTCACATTAAGGATTAATCATGCGTAAGTACTTACCCCTGTTACTGCTGGCCTTTTCCCTGCCTGCGCTGGCACATCCGGGACACGGTGCCGACAGCTTCCATGCTGGTTTTTTCCACCCGCTGACCGGACTCGATCACCTGCTGATGCTTGCCGGTGCGGGCGTGCTCTCCGCGCTGAGCGGCCGCAAGCTGCTGCTACCTTTTGCCACCCTCGGGATGATGCTCGTCGGTGCCATTGCGGGCAGCCTGCTCGGCGGCTTTAGCGGCATGGAGATGCTGATTATCGCCTCGCTGGGTGTGTGCGGCGTGATGATGTTTAAAACTGAAAATCGTCTGCTGCTGGCGGTGCCTGCCCTGGCAATGTTCCACGGCTGGGCGCACGGGGTGGAGATGTCCGGCCACAGCTTCTGGCTCTTCACCAGCGGCTTTATGCTGGCCAGCGCCACGGTGCTTTGCGCCAGCTTCGCCGCCGGGTTACTGCTGCGCCGCCACGACGGACTGCGTAAAACCTTTGGCGGTGGGCTTATCGTCTCTGCCCTGCTGGCGCTGATGAGCTGATGGACCTCGCCCGCCAGCGGCTGCGTCTGATGCAGCTCTCCAGTAGCAGCCTGCCGGTCGGGTCGTTTACCTGGTCGCAGGGGCTGGAGTGGGCCGTCGAGACAGGCTGGGTTACCGACGCAGAGGCGTTCAAAAACTGGCAAACCCTGCAGATGGAGCAGAGCTTTTTCTGCGTCGACCTGCCGCTTTTTGCCCGGCTCTACCGGGCCTGTGAAGAGGGCGATCTGGCGGCAGCAAAACGCTGGACGTCATACCTGCTCGCCTGCCGGGAAACCCGTGAACTGCGGGAAGAAGAACGCAATCGCGGCGCCGCCTTTACGCGGCTCATCAAAAGCTGGGAGCCGGACTGCCCGCCCCCCTGGCAGCCTCTGTTTATGCAAAGCCAGCTCAGCGGCATGGCGTGGCTTGGCGTGCGTTGGGGTATTAGTGCGCACGAGCTGGCCCTGAGTCTGGGCTACAGCTGGATTGAGAGCGCGGTAATGGCCGGCCTCAAACTGGTACCGTTTGGGCAACAGGCCGCACAGCAGCTGATTATCGAACTCAGCGACCATTTTGCCGCCGGGTTTGAACAGGCATTTTTACGTGACGATGAGGCGCTGGGCGCGGCGACGCCACTTTCCGCCATCGCCTCTGCCCGCCACGAAACACAATATTCACGGTTATTCCGTTCCTGAGGATGCAACATGGCTGATTACAAACATCCCCTGCGCGTTGGCGTGGGCGGCCCGGTCGGTTCGGGCAAAACCGCGCTGCTGGAAGCGCTCTGCAAGGCGATGCGCGACACGTATCATCTGGCGGTAGTGACGAACGATATTTACACCAAAGAGGATCAACGCATTCTGACCGAAGCGGGCGCACTTGAGCCGGATCGCATTGTGGGCGTAGAGACGGGTGGCTGCCCGCACACCGCCATTCGCGAAGATGCCTCGATGAACCTGGCCGCGGTGGAAGCGCTCAGCGAGAAGTTCGGCAATCTGGATCTGATCTTCGTCGAAAGCGGCGGCGATAACCTGAGCGCGACCTTCAGCCCGGAGCTGGCGGATCTGACGATCTACGTGATCGACGTCGCCGAAGGGGAGAAGATCCCGCGCAAGGGCGGGCCAGGGATCACCAAATCCGATTTTCTGGTGATCAACAAAACCGATCTCGCGCCGTACGTGGGTGCCTCGCTGGAGGTGATGGCGCGCGACACCAACCGCATGCGTGGCGAGCGTCCGTGGACCTTTACCAACCTGAAGGCGGGTGACGGTCTGGCAACGATTATTGCGTTTCTGGAAGAGAAAGGGATGCTGCGGATCTGAAAAAAGGCCTGGCGCAATGCCAGGCCGTGAGGGTTATTTACAGCTGTTACTGGAAGAACCTTGCTCGCGCCACGCGCCCCACTGGCCGCCGGTTCCCGGGGTTTCCTGACCCGGGTTGACATACCACTGGTTGAACCAAATTTTACCGTTGTAAGAGACTTTGGTGCATTTGGTCGGATAAGCGATTTTGGCGTTATAGGCCGGTGCGGCAGGTTTTACCGGCGTATCGTCTTTTGCCGGGGTGTCGTCTTTCGCGGGTACCGCCGGCTTAGTGACCTTAATGGTCATGCTGTCCGTCGCGGTCCGGCCATCCGCGCCGGTTGTGGTCAGCGTGAAGACCGCTTCTCCCTCGCTGTTGGCAGGAATAACGGCATAGGCATGCGCGCTATCCACGCTCTTCACCAGCGTGCCGTTCAGGTTCGCCTCCAGCGAGAAAGTTTCCGCCCCTTTTGTCACGCTCCAGTTATACGATTTGGCATTCAGGCTCTTGCTGCCGTCCAGCGGGTAGGTGCTCACGCCCGTGGTCGGGGAAACCATGGTGTAATCCGCGCCTGCCGCAGCGGTTGGGGCTGGGATCGTCATATCTCCCCCATCTTTTAGCGCCAGAATGCGGGCGACCGCGCGCTCCATATCGGGCTGCGTACCCACTTTCGCAGAGTCACCGTTAGCGATCGGCGTACCCGTTTCAGCAAGAATTTGACGCATCTGCCGCGGCGTGACCGTAATTCCGTGAGCTTTGGCAATGCCCGACAGGCTGGCCACTACGCCCGCCACAATTGGCGTGGCTGACGATGTCCCGCCAAAAGTGCTGGTATAGGTTGCATTAGTCCTGTTATAGAGGTTGCCATAGCCGGTTGTGGTGACATCATTACACCCCCTTGAGGAGCTGGTCACGCGCGAACCGTAGGTGCTAAAACTCGCTTTTTTACCGTCTTTTGAGCAGAATGCCCCGGCGATAATCGCACCGGAATCCCGGACGTTAAGATCCCACTTGCCGTTAAAGGCTGGCGAATCCAGGTTGATGTTTCCGTTGGCTGCGGAGGTAATAACAAACACGCCTTTATCGGTCAGCGCCTTAATGACGTTATAGTAACTGTCCAGCCATTCAATGGGGATATAACAATTTTTGGTACAGGTTCCTGCGATTTCACCGCCGTAGGTCTGCATGTTTAGCGAGACAACATCCCCCGCTTTTAATAGTGGAATAACGTTATAGAGGTTGGATGCCGGCCAGGCCGCATAACCTATCTTACTTTTATCACTTAACCCACGAACGCCGCTGCCAATATCCCGCGCAGCGAGGATCCCGACAGAAGCTGTATTATGTTCCCGTTCACTGCAGGTAACCTCATTGGGCCCCTTCACGAACGCCATTGGCGGTAAATTCACATGGTTAGTATTCCAGCCGCAGTTTTCAGAGGAAACAATGGTGATGTCTTCACCTTCATTGCCTTTATACTGATTTACACTGTCGCGGTTTACCCCACCCATATAATAACCCACACGCTTATCTGTAGGGGCTTTTAAATAATCCTGCTGATCGCGAAAATCGGGTACTGATACCGCACCGAGATTATTATTTACCGTTGACTTCAGTTTAGCCGAAGTCTGCTCAGTTTCTTGAAATACGGGCAACGCTTCTGGAGAAACAGACTCGACATCCTGATTCTGTTCAAGCGCGGTAATAATATTCTCGATATAGTTTCGATCCTGCTTTTTGTCCGCAGGCAAAGTAATACGCAGATAGCGATCAAAACCATAGCGCTCGTTCAGTTTGGCCAGTTCGGCGGCACGTTCACTACTTAGGTTCTCCGCATGATACATACGGGTGGCAACCAAAGCGGGATCATGAAGTTTCAGCTGATAGGTTTTGGCTTTTCCTGGCTTGAGCTTAACGACAATGGCATCATACGAAACGCCCTGCAGCACCTGCGGTTGTTCCTGTTGTACGGATGGTCCGGTTTGCGCATACGCAGTGCAGGTAATGGCTGCACAGACTAATATTGATAAGATACTTTTTTTCATTTTTGTCAATATTCCTTTATGACATGGAGAGTAGATTTTCATTTTCAAAAATAAATTAAAATGCCAACAGGAACTATTAGAGAACTCTTTTAATTAATAAGACAATTCTGCATAGCGATATTCTTCAATCAGAAACATTTACGATCGCATGTCAATAAACAAAAAGAATAAAAATATCCTCAATACTATTTTGAGATTTCAACGAGAAGCATTCGCGAATATTTTAAAATTAAAATATCTTTTAAAGGACAATCAATATCCGCGAGCGGTTTGTACACTATCCCTCTTTTACACTGGAGATTGCGATGTTAATAAAGATTGTCATAGCCGATGAGCATCCTCTGATTCGTCGGGGCATTCACGCAATGCTTGAGGGTATTGGCAATTCCGATGCAGCTCCAGCCTATTTGCTGGCAGGAGAAGCCGGGTCGACACACGCGCTGTTCACGTTACTGACGCAGACAACGCCAGAAATCCTGCTGCTTGGTTATACGCTCAACACCTCACAGACCTTAGGCCGCGCTGGGGAGGTAAGCGGGCTGGAACTGGTTAAAGGGCTTAGCCAGAAATACCCCGCGCTAAAGATTGTCCTGGTGGCGTCGTATAAAAGCCCACAGCTTATTCGCATGGCGATAGAGGCAGGTGCGAAGGCCTATATTAGTCACACCATAAGCGAGAAGACATTACAGGATGCGCTCGCGTGCGTGATGAAAGATGAAGTTTATATAGAGCCCACGCTAGTGAAAGGGTTTCTTCAAAGCGAGGCGTCGCTTTCAGCCCGAGAAATTGAAGTGCTGCGTTTACTCTGTAAATGGGGAAACCTGACGGATGTTTCGCGTCAGATGCACTTAAGCATCAAAACCGTCAGCGCACATAAAATACGGGCAATGGAGAAACTGCAGGTAAAAAATGATTGTCAGCTTTACTACCTGCTTGCGAGAACCCGGATGTTTGAGATTGTTTTCTGACATCCGGGATAACGACTCAGGCTGCAGGTAATTCCGCCAGCGGCCAGCGTGGACGTACGGAGACGCTCAGATCCGCCGTTGCGCCAGCATTCAGGCGCACCATCCCGGCGTAGGCGATCATCGCCCCGTTATCGGTACAGAATTCCGGGCGCGCATAAAACACTTCCCCACGACGTTTTTGCATCATCTCCGCCAGCTTCGCACGCAGCGTACGGTTAGCGCTGACGCCACCCGCCATCACCAGGCGCTTAAAGCCGGTCTGATCCAGCGCGCGTTTACACTTGATCATCAGCGTATCGACCACCGCATCTTCGAATGCGCGAGCGATGTCAGCACGGGTCTGCTCGCTGTCATCGTTATTGCGGATGGTATTGGCGGCGAAGGTTTTCAGGCCGGAGAAGCTGAAATCCAGCCCCGGACGATCGGTCATCGGACGCGGGAAGACAAAACGCCCTTCCGTGCCCTGCGACGCCATTTTCGAGAGCATCGGGCCGCCCGGGTAATCCAGACCCAGCAGCTTAGCGGTTTTGTCGAAGGCTTCTCCGGCGGCGTCATCAATCGACTCGCCCAGCAGCTCATACTTGCCAATACCCGTCACGCTAATCAGCTGGGTATGGCCGCCGGAGACCAGCAGCGCCACAAACGGGAATTCGGGCGGATTCTCTTCCAGCATCGGTGCCAGAAGATGCCCTTCCATATGGTGAACCGGAATGGCAGGAACATCCCACGCGAAGGCCAGGGAACGGCCCACCGTCGCACCGACCAGCAGCGCGCCGACCAGACCCGGGCCTGCCGTGTAGGCGACGGCATCAATATCAGTTGAGCTCAATCCGGCCTCTTTCAGCGCCGCCTGAATCAGGGGAACCGTTTTACGCACGTGGTCACGAGAGGCCAGTTCAGGCACGACGCCGCCGTAGTCAGCATGCAATTTCACCTGACTATACAGTTGGTTGGCCAGAAGCCCTTTTTCGTCGTCGTAAATGGCGATGCCGGTTTCATCGCAGGATGTTTCAATACCCAGTACACGCATGACTTGTTTTACCTCGTTTCAGTACCGCGCAGTGTAGAGCCTGGGCGGGTTGATGTAAAACTTTGTTCGCCCCAGGACATCCGCTCGTGTATACTCTTCCCCCTTATAAAAGTCCCTTTCAAAAACGCGTCGGTGCTTTACAAAGCAGCAGCATTTGCAGTAAAATTCCGCACCATTTTGAAATAAGCTGGCGTTGATGCCAGCGGCAAACCGAATTTATCAAAGGTGAGAGTTACATGCCGGTAATTAAAGTACGTGAAAACGAGCCGTTCGACGTAGCACTGCGTCGCTTCAAACGTTCATGCGAGAAAGCAGGTGTTCTGGCTGAAGTTCGTCGTCGTGAGTTCTATGAAAAACCAACGACTGAACGTAAGCGCGCTAAAGCTTCTGCAGTGAAACGTCACGCGAAGAAACTGGCTCGCGAAAACGCACGCCGTACTCGTCTGTACTAATCCGTTGAGGGCGACAGTCCTCAATTGACAGACAGAGTAATAGTCGTAAGGCCGTGCTTCCGGAAGGAATGCGCGGCTTGTTTTCGTTTATGAGTTGCTAAAAACTTTTGGGGCATATGGCCGGACGAATCCCACGCGTTTTCATCAATGACCTGCTGGCAAGAACCGACATCGTCGATCTTATCGACGCGCGGGTAAAGCTGAAAAAGCAGGGCAAGAACTACCATGCGTGCTGTCCTTTCCATAACGAAAAAACCCCCTCCTTCACCGTCAACGGTGAAAAGCAGTTTTACCATTGCTTCGGCTGTGGCGCACACGGTAATGCCGTCGATTTTTTAATGAACTACGACAAGCTCGAGTTCGTTGAAACCGTCGAAGAGCTGGCGGCGATGCACAACCTTGAAGTGCCGTATGAAGCGGGCAGTGGACCAAGCCAGATAGAGCGCCATCAGCGTCAAACGCTGTATCAACTGATGGATGGCCTGAATTCGTTTTACCAACAGTCTCTTAAGCACTCTGCGGCTGAGCCTGCGCGTCAGTATCTGAACAAGCGCGGACTGAGCGACGATGTCATTGCGCGTTTCGCTATTGGTTACGCCCCGCCCGGCTGGGACAACGTGTTAAAGCGTTTTGGCGGCAATAGCGAAGATCGTAAATCGTTGATCGACGCAGGTATGCTGGTCACCAACGACCAGGGACGAAGCTACGACCGCTTCCGCGAACGGGTGATGTTCCCGATCCGCGACAAGCGTGGCCGGGTGATTGGGTTTGGTGGTCGCGTGCTGGGTGATGCCCTGCCCAAGTACCTCAACTCCCCGGAAACCGACATTTTCCATAAGGGCCGCCAGCTTTACGGCCTTTATGAGGCGCAGCAGGCAAATGCGGAACCTCCGCGCCTTCTCGTCGTCGAAGGGTATATGGATGTCGTTGCGCTGGCGCAGTATGACATCAATTACGCGGTGGCCTCGTTGGGCACGTCCACCACAGCCGATCATATTCAGTTGCTGTTTCGGGTGACCAACAACGTCATCTGCTGCTACGACGGTGACCGCGCAGGGCGCGATGCCGCCTGGCGTGCGCTGGAAACTGCGCTACCTTATATGACCGACGGGCGGCAGTTACGCTTTATGTTCCTGCCCGACGGTGAAGACCCGGATACGCTGGTGCGTAAAGAGGGCAAAGCGGCGTTTGAAGCGCGGATGGAGCAGGCTCAGCCGCTCTCCACGTTCTTGTTTAACAGCCTGATGCCGCAGGTTGATTTAAGTACCCCTGACGGGCGCGCGCAGCTCAGCACGCTGGCGCTGCCGTTAATCAGCCAGGTGCCCGGCGAAACGCTGCGCATCTATCTGCGTCAGGAGTTAGGCAACAAGCTCGGCATTCTGGATGACAGCCAGCTTGAACGTTTAATGCCAAAACAGGCTGAAAACGGCACGGTTCGCCCCGCGCCTCAGCTAAAACGCACAACCATGCGTATACTGATAGGGTTACTGGTCCAAAACCCCGAACTTGCCCCGCAAGTGCCATCGCTGGCGGGTTTGAACCACGAAAAATTGCCCGGACTTGGCTTATTTTCAGAACTGGTCAACACATGTTTGTCTCAGCCAGGTCTGACCACCGGACAACTTTTAGAACATTATCGCGGCACAAAAGAGGCCGCTACCCTTGAAAAATTGTCGATGTGGGACGATATAGCAGATAAGGACATTGCAGAAAAAACGTTCACCGACTCACTCAACCATATGTTTGATTCGATGCTCGAGCTGCGCCAGGAAGAGTTGATTGCTCGCGAGCGCACACACGGTTTGAGCAGCGAAGAACGCCGGGAGCTCTGGATGATAAACCAGGAACTGGCGAAGAAATAAGCAAAAAGACAAAAGTATTTAACGGCTTAAGTGCCGAATATCGATCGGGAAGCCCCCGGCAGCCGCACTGAGAGGCAGCGGCAAAAATATAAGTACGCCCTCGCTTTAAAGGTTGGCAAACCATCGCCGACACCAATCAAACGAATTAAGTGTGGATACCGTCTTATGGAGCAAAACCCGCAGTCACAGCTGAAACTTCTTGTCCAACGTGGTAAGGAGCAAGGCTATCTGACCTATGCCGAGGTCAATGACCATCTGCCGGAAGATATCGTCGATTCAGATCAAATCGAAGACATCATCCAAATGATCAATGACATGGGCATTCAGGTGATGGAAGAAGCACCGGATGCCGATGATCTGTTGCTGGCTGAAACCTCCAACAACACTGACGAAGATGCGGAAGAAGCTGCTGCACAGGTACTGTCCAGCGTGGAATCTGAAATCGGGCGTACCACTGACCCGGTCCGCATGTACATGCGCGAAATGGGTACCGTTGAACTGTTGACCCGCGAAGGCGAAATTGACATCGCAAAACGCATCGAAGACGGGATCAACCAGGTTCAGTGCTCTGTTGCTGAGTACCCGGAAGCGATCACCTATCTGCTGGAGCAGTACGATCGTGTTGAAGCGGAAGAAGCGCGTCTGTCCGATCTGATCACCGGTTTTGTCGACCCGAACGCTGAAGAAGATATGGCGCCAACCGCCACTCACGTCGGTTCTGAACTGTCTCAGGAAGAGATGGATGACGACGAAGACGAAGATGAAGAAGAGAGCGACGACGACAGCGCCGATGATGACAACAGCATCGACCCGGAACTGGCACGTGAGAAGTTCGCCGAACTGCGTACCCAGTACGAAGTGACGCGTGACACCATCAAAGCCAAAGGCCGCAGTCACGCTGCTGCTCAGGAAGAGATCCTGAAACTGTCTGAAGTCTTCAAACAGTTCCGCCTGGTGCCAAAACAGTTCGACTACCTGGTGAACAGCATGCGCGTGATGATGGATCGCGTACGTACCCAGGAACGCATCATCATGAAGCTGTGCGTTGAGCAGTGCAAAATGCCGAAGAAGAACTTCATCACCCTCTTCACCGGCAACGAAACCAGCGAAACCTGGTTCAACGCGGCTATCGCAATGAACAAACCGTGGTCTGAAAAACTGCACGACGTGAAAGAAGACGTGCATCGCGGTCTGCAGAAGCTGCAGCAAATCGAAGAAGAGACCGGCCTGACCATCGAGCAGGTCAAAGACATCAACCGTCGTATGTCCATCGGTGAAGCGAAAGCCCGTCGTGCGAAGAAAGAGATGGTTGAAGCAAACTTACGTCTGGTTATCTCTATCGCCAAGAAATACACCAACCGCGGTCTGCAGTTCCTGGATCTGATTCAGGAAGGCAACATCGGTCTGATGAAAGCGGTAGATAAGTTTGAATACCGTCGTGGTTACAAGTTCTCCACCTATGCGACCTGGTGGATCCGTCAGGCAATTACCCGCTCTATCGCGGATCAGGCGCGCACCATCCGTATTCCGGTGCATATGATTGAGACCATCAACAAGCTCAACCGTATTTCCCGCCAGATGCTGCAGGAGATGGGTCGCGAGCCGACGCCGGAAGAGCTGGCTGAACGCATGCTGATGCCGGAAGACAAGATCCGTAAAGTGCTGAAGATCGCCAAAGAGCCAATCTCCATGGAAACACCAATCGGTGATGATGAAGATTCGCATCTGGGTGATTTCATCGAGGATACCACCCTCGAGCTGCCGCTGGACTCTGCCACCACCGAGAGCCTGCGTGCTGCCACGCACGACGTTCTGGCTGGCCTGACCGCCCGTGAAGCGAAAGTACTGCGTATGCGTTTCGGTATCGATATGAACACCGACCACACGCTGGAAGAAGTGGGTAAACAGTTTGACGTTACCCGCGAACGTATCCGTCAGATCGAAGCGAAGGCGCTGCGTAAACTGCGCCATCCGAGCCGCTCTGAAGTGTTGCGTAGCTTCCTGGACGATTAATCCAGGTAAACAGCAAAAAGCTCCCAATCGGGAGCTTTTTTTTTGTTTATGCCCTCTCCCTGTGAGAGAGGGCCAGGACGAGGCATCAGGTCGCAGAGCCCCCTAAAGCCCCCGCACCACCAGCGCCTCGTCGAGCTCCCTGTAAGCTTCCACCAGTTTATCCAGCGTTGCCCTGTTAAGTCCGCTCGGGTTTGGCAGCACCCATACCTGCGTCACACCGATGGTGATGGCCTGTTTACCCCATTTCACCCCGCGCTGGCTGAACGCCTGCTCATAGGCCTGTTTCCCCAGAATCGCCAGCGCGGCAGGCTGGTAGTCTTCGATCTTCTTAATCAGTTCCCGCCCGCCAGTGCGCAGCTCATGCAGGTTGACTTCGCTCGCCTGCACGGTTGGTCGCTCCACCAGCATGGTGATCCCGCAGCGCGTATCCAGCAGATGCTGCTCCTCTTCAGGCTTGAGTAACCGGTCGGTAAACCCGGCCTGGTAGATCACTTTCCAGAAGCGGTTCCCCGGATGAGCAAAGTGAAAACCGGTATGCGCCGAGGATTTACCGGGGTTGATCCCACAGAACACCACCCGTAATCCCGGGGCCAGAATATCGTTGATCATATTTACTCCCGATTGATACATCATCATGGAAGTATAAAGGATTGATTATGCGTTGTTTATAAAAACAGCAGGCGGGTGTGAATGGCTGGATTGCTGCGGGGAGTTACATTATAATCCACCGCCACGGCCCCTTAGCTCAGTGGTTAGAGCAGGCGACTCATAATCGCTTGGTCGCTGGTTCAAGTCCAGCAGGGGCCACCAAATTTTAGCTGTAAAATCATATAATTAAGCCACTCAAACGAGTGGCTTTTTTGTTATCTGGATATTTGTTGGCAGCAAAATGGCAGCAGGATTTCAGCTACCATCAACAAAAAACCCGCCTAAGCGGGTTAATTTGTTAGAAATTCATGTGTCCCTGACCACTATTTAATGGGTGTGGCGGAGCATGATCGACAAGTCCAGGGGTAACAATGTAGCGCACGACGGTTTCATGGGTAACAAAAGTGGTGCCACAATTAATATTTTGGCACTGGCAGTAGCGTTCTTTTGTGTTATCAGACACCCGAAAGCTACTACGAGTATGTGCAGCATGTCCGCATTTCGGACAATTCATCATATCCGTCTCTCCCCACCGATTCCTCGCAATCACATAATGATACACTACACATCCATTTTGTGAACAAAATCATTCCATTTCTAAATCATCAATTTTTACTTCAAGCTCCAGACTGGTAGTAAAACCATTATCCGGGCTGACCGTATGCGTCAAAGTTGTAATGGTCCATTCGGCATCGTCGATAGGCTGCTTAAAGCCGCTCACCTTTACCGGCATTTCGGTGTAGAGATCTGCCCGGCCCTCAGCGAGCTGCAGGGAGAAAGACGCAACACCACGCTGCAGGCGCTCCCATTGCATTTTTGCCGCACGCTCAGCATTGCTGCGGTTTGCGTAAGTACGATTAAGAACCAGCACGTTTTCATCCGTTCCCACCAGATAATCACCCTGTTTTGCTTCCGGCTCTTTGGGCGCGGTGGTTTTCTTCCGGCGGCGCTTAACCTTGGTTGTTTCTTTTTTCTTGGGTTCGCGAGTATGCAGCCAACTGGCAATTACACCGGTATAAGCACCACGATCAGCCAGGGTAAAACGATGACCGTCACCGGCTTTACGTTCAATGGTGATAACCGGCAACGGCTTACCGCTCGCTGTTCTTCCCTGCCCCTGCCTGATAAACAGCAGGTTTCCATCCTTAACGGAAGCAATCGCCCCATACTGGCGCGCCAGCTTCATCAGGAAACTGGCATCGCTTTCATTGGTCTGGTCCATGTGATCCAGCGCCTTATCCGTCAGGTCTTTACCCAACGCCATTTTGAGGTCATGCCGTGCTGCGATTTCCTTTACCACATCGCCAACGGTTGTCTGGTGCCATGACTTTTCGCGCCGGGTATTGAGGGTTTCACGAAAATCAGCACTACGTGCGCGAATGGTCAGGCGGTCAGGGGCACCGCTATGCTCAATCTCATCCACCGTGAATGCCCCTTTTGGGAAAAGTGGCTGGCCCTTCCATCCCAGCGCCAGCTGAATAACGGCACCACGTCGCGGCAGAACGATCTGCCCGTCGGCGTCGTCCAGCTCCAGATCAAGCTGGTCAGCCTCAAAACCCCGGTTATCAGTCAGCGTCAGACTCATCAAGCGCGCATCCAGCGCGGTAGTCACGTCCTTACCTTCAATGGTGATACTGAAAGCCGGGCTTTTGCTGTTCAGGTCAAAAAGATCAGAGCTAAAATTCACTGCAGCAACCCTCCAACCGTATTTTTAATATTACCTATCGCAGATGTTGCAGAGTCCTGCAGGTTACTGAGCTGATCGCTGAGACTGCCGAACATATCAGACAGCGACTCATCAACCCTTTTCAGGGTCAGCGTAAACTCAATACGGCGAGGCATTCCGCTTTCAAAAAACTCTGTTTTTGTCTGACTCAGACTCTCGATCACAAACATGCCGTAAATGGTCCCGCTTCCCTCAATCAGAGGCCATGCTTTGCCCAGCTCTGCCATTTGCTCCAGCGCGAGCAATGACAGCCTGCCCCCGGTGACTTCCGGCAGCAGTACGCCAGATAACGTCAGCGGGTCATTATCCGGGCCAAGAAACTGCGTTGATGGTCGCCGGTTCACCCGACTGTTGGCGGCGTGTCGCCAGCTTCGCTGATACTGCAGCTCCTGATATGGCACTGTACGCAGCATGAAGACATATAACCCCAGCACCATCATCATGATTCATATCCCCCTTGATCACTGAAATTACTCCGCGCTTTAGCCCTGGCTTTGCGCTCGCGCTCGTCAAGCTGCCGCGCGACTTCGCGGGCAATATCCTGCGCACTCTGCCCAGGCTGGGCAGTGATATGAATCGGCGCGTTAATCTCATAACGGATCACTGGCGGTACGCTGGCAGATTTCGCAGGTTGACTTTGTTTGTATGCCATTGCCGGTAGGCTGTACGGATGCAGTGGAGCAGCCTCCGCAGGTGCTGCCGCTACGCCCATTACGCCAGCTATGACGGAAGCCAGAACCTTCTGACTTAAAGTCTCCGGATCAGCCCTTTTCGCCGTGATTTCCGTAACGGCCTGTGTCGGCATGACGGCTGCAGCGATACCAGCAAGCTCAACAGAGCGATCTCTACTCGGAACTTTTACCGGGGCGTTAGCGATTTCAGACAGCAACATTAACCGGCTTTCAGCCCGTTGCTCCCGGCTGGATGTTACATCGTGAGAGGGGCTTACCTTTGCCGCCAGTTTCGTCAGTTCAGTAGCACGATTGTTTACAGGAAGGTTTGCTGGGCCATTCACGCTATCAGGCGGCAAAATAATCCTGCTTTCAGGACGCCGTTTAGCGCTGGCTGGTTCCGCTTGTGAAGGATTGAGCGTTGCCGCCATCCTTGCCAGCTCAGCAGTGCGTTTTCGACCGGTGACATTTGCGGGACCGTTCACTATTTCGGGGCCGTTCTCCCCAACGATGCCAAACTGACCTCGCGGGATTGTGCCACCGCTGTCATACATGCCTGCAAACCCCATCGACGGAAATCCGCCAGGTGGCAACACCACCTTACCGTCACTGTTCACCGTAGCAGGCTGCTGTCGTGTAACCTGTTCAGGTAGTTTTGCTTTTGCCGCTTCCTTACTGACGATGCCGAGTTTTTCCAGCAACCACGACACGCCTGACTTGAGAGACTCAAGCGGGTGCATCACCATATTCAGACCTTCCGCCAGTGCCTCACCAAACCTGCGGCCCATTGCAGCTGCGCTGTTCAGTTCTTCGGAAGTGGATTTAACCGGCGTAAGCAAATCAGTGAACCACCCCCACAAAGCCTGCACCTTGTCGCCAATCCACTGAAAAACAGGCCGCAATGGCTCAAAGGCAGCACTGATCGGTGCAGCAGCGGCTTTGAATCCCTCCACCACACCACCCAAAAATGCGCTGATCG
This sequence comes from Enterobacter cloacae complex sp. 2022EL-00981, assembly GCF_028737495.1. Taxonomy (NCBI): domain Bacteria; kingdom Pseudomonadati; phylum Pseudomonadota; class Gammaproteobacteria; order Enterobacterales; family Enterobacteriaceae; genus Enterobacter; species Enterobacter cloacae complex sp. 2022EL-00981. The sequence goes on along the minus strand of NZ_JAQZRK010000003.1, from coordinate 206,557 downwards.
GCTGCCAGTATTTCCAGACAACCAGCGCCACGCCAGCCAGCGCAGCCACAACCAGCCCTATCGGACTAAGTAACGCACCCAGCAGACCGAAAATGCCATATAGCGCGACACGAAGTAATGCCAGTGGGCCGGATACCAGAAAACGCAGCACGCCACCGGCAGCAGATAACCCACCCCGCAGCGCCGCCAGCGGATTCATCACCATACCAATAACATTACGAATGCCTGACATTCCCGCGCGTAGCATTACAAGCGGCGCACCTGCTACAGCTTTCAGTGCATTGCCAGCCAGCCCGGCAGAACGGCGCAAGGAATTAAGGGGAGCGCTCAGCAGCCCGGCACTGCCGCCGGATGAGGCCATACCACGACGCAACAGGGAAAGTGGAGCACCTGCCAGCCATGACAACGCACTTCCAGTTCGGGTAACTGCGGCAGTAACAGAAGGTAAAGTTTTTACACCCAAGACAGACAGGCCAAACCGGATCACCGCTATCGGCCCCAGCACTGCAGCCACCGCCACTACAAGCATACCGAGCGCAACGGTGATCGCGGCAGTCGCTGCAGCAACTTTCATCAACGTGCCTGCCAGCTGCGGGTTGGCCTCTATCCAGCCACGTAATGCGCCAGTGACACTTTTTACGGAATCCATAATATCCATCAATGGCTGGCGCAGCGTTTCGCCCAGGCTACTGAAAGCATTCTGCGCCCCTGTTTTGACTAGCAACCACTGTGCAGATAAAGAGTCTTTGTTGATATCAGATTCTTTCTGCATGGAGCCGTTCGCTTCATCGCCTGCAGTAAGGCTAAGCTGGCGTTTCAGCTCTGTAAGATTGTTTGCAAGTTTTGCCGCATCATCACCAAATTCATTTCCAAAGACTAAAGACATCACGCCTAATCGTTTATCTTTCGGTAGACTATTGACCTTCTCAAGTACACTCTGAATAGTCCCCATCGCGTCCTTGGTCATTTGTTTTTCAAGCTTTTCAGGATCGAGCTTTAATATGCCCACCCCTTCTTGAAAACTTTTTCCCTGAACTGTTGCGGCAGACAATTTACGCACCATCGCATTAGCTGCGGTTGCGGCTACTTCTGGGGCAGCCCCCAGAGTAAGCAGCGTAGAGCCAAGCGCAGCCGCTTTACGATAGTCCAATCGATCAGCCACACCCCCCATGCGCTGCAGCACGTCGATAATATCCGCGCCTTTTGACATAGCGTTATCATCTAAATAGTTCAGTGCATCGCCCAACTGCTCGATATTACGGGTAGGCACCTTATAAAGTTGCGCCACCTTTCCCAAACTTTCAGCTAATTCATCGGCGGGTAGCTCAAACGCCGTTGCCGCTTTTGCCGCCGTGGATGCAAAGGCCAGCAGGTCACGCTTCTGGTCTTCGTAAGGATCGTCCTGTTTAGTCACGCCCATGCGCGCACCACCTTCAACCAGTGCGGCATAGTCTATAGCGCCGTTCTCCATCGGCAGCTGTTCGCTGGCGGCCTTGATAGCATCCTGCATGTCATAAAACTGTTTCGTGCGGTTGCCGTTATCGTCCCGCAACCCGTTTACCTGCTTTGCCACGCCTTTCATGGCATCTTCCATGCTGGAGTAGCTTTTCACCGCTGCCATGACCGGCGCACCCATTGCCAGCCCCGCTGCTGTGGTGGTTGCCCCTGCTCCGGCAATGCGATCCCTCACCTCAAGACGGCGTGAATATTGCTCACGTGCGGCATTCATTTTCGCTTGCTGTTCGCCCAGGCGTTTCAGGGATTTCTGCTGACGTTCCATCGCCTGCCGGGTTTCGTCGGCATTTTTACGCAGTTCCCGCTGGGCGCTACTGAGCTGTTTAGTATCAATGCCGGATTCTTTCAGCGCTTGCCGCTGCCGTTGTACCGAACCCAACAGGCCGTTGTAAGTCTGCTGCAGTTCCTGCACACGGTTTTTTGCCTGACTAAATAATCTAGCCTGAGCATCAGTTGGGCGATTTGTTGCAGCAAACTGCGTGGCAAGTTTTGCGGCTTCTTCGCGCGCAGCACTGAGATTTGTTGCAGTGATTGCAAGCTGTGATCGGGTTTTACGGAATTCATCAATACGCCCGGCCTGTTTATTCAGTTCTTTCAAACTGTTCCGGGTAGTTTGAAGCGCAGTAGCCAGCTCTTTTGAGCTGGCCTGCGCGGATCGGAATGGGCGGGTGAGCTTGTCAACCGCATTAAGAATCACCTGCAGGCGCAGGTTGTTGTCACTCATCGCTGGCCCCGCTTCTCTGAATCGCTTTATGCCGCCACTCCAGCACATCAGTCAGCGGCATAACGTCAGTGGTGGACGGCGACCAGTGAAAGATGGTGGCAATATCTGCCACCAGATCATCAACCGTCAGGCTGTCGGTAAACCGGCAAGCACCGACTTCTTCAACAAAAAAGTGACCACCTCAACCGACAGCGCGGTGAGATCGGCGGGGTCCATTTCAGCCATTTCCTGAGCGGTCAGCGCGGGCGTAGAGATGCGGGGAATAATCGTCATCATCGCGCCGACGTCCATATCCATGATCGCCTGCAGACGGGTACCACGCAGCGCGCCGGACTGCGGCTTGCGCAGCACAATTTCGGTAATTTCAGTTTTACCGCGCTTGATCGGGGTATCCAGTTGCACAGTCTTTTCAGTCAGTTTGTCGCTCATGTTCGTTTCCTGTTAATGAAATACTGGCGCGGCTGACCGCGCCGTTAAGGTTAATCAGAGGCCGAGTGCATTACGGTGTTCTTCCATCAGGTCCACGCCATCAACGATTTCTACCATGTTGACCAGATCGACCTCATAGAGCACCTCACCGTTAATGGTCAGCTTCGCGTAGCTGTTGGTGCTGCTGACTTTGGTTGTGCTGCTCTCGCCGGTTTTCCACTCGCCGGAATCCACTTCTTTATGACGCCCGCGCACAACCAGCTCAACGGCCTGCACTTCGCCGGTATCGTCACGCTGAATGGAGCCGGTGAAACGCAGCTGGATTCCGTCAACCGTGGCCTTGCCCATCTGCTTAAATAACAGCAGTTCGGTGCCGCCGATTGAAAATTCCGTGTCCAGTGCGCCGTCATCCAGCCCCATGTCCACATCCACCGCGCCCGGCATACCGCCGCCGCGATACTTCTCAAACTTGCGGGTGAATTTCGGCAGGGTCAGAGACTCAACGATCCCCTGCCAGTTGTTCCCGTCGTTGAACAGGTTCAGGTGTTTTAACTTACGTGGTAAAGCCATGGTGTCCCCTTACGCGCTGACCTGGCTGGAGAAATCCAGCAGGTACTGATCGGTGATGCGCTGGCGCAGCATCAGGTTTTCAAGCGGCGGCACCGGCGTGTAGTCGTAGTCGATGGTGAGCTTCCCGGCTTTCAGGGAGTCTTTATCGTTCACTGACTCATCCAGCCAGCAGTCTGCGCCGATGATGTAGCCCTGCGTTTTCAGGCTGCGCAGCTTGGCGCGAATACCTTCGATAATGTCACGGGCCAGCGACGGGTTAAGCACGCCATCTACCGCCCACATGTGCGCTTCTGCAATGGTGTCAGCCAGCACCTGCGCCGTGCGGGTGTAGTTCTCAAAAGCAAAAAGCGGATCGTCACTGAGGCAGCGGGACCCCCAGAAGCGGAAGCCGTCTTTGCGTATAAGCGTCGTGACGTCGTTCTGGTTGAGCAGCCCCGCATCGGTTGCCGGGTCCTGCAGATCCCAGAACACATCAGCGGAAATGCCGGTGACGCCGTTCACGCCCACGTTTGACAGGGTTTTGTGCCAGCCTGTCTGTTCGTCAATTTTGGCGCGCAGGCCGAGCGCGCGGGCGGAGGCGTAAGCCGTCGCATCTGCATTCAGCACGGTGTCAAAGTTGATGAAGTCAGGCCAGATCAGCATCCCCTCGCGCTGACTGAAATTGTCACGGTAGGCAATCGCTTCTTCCACCGTTTTGCAGCCGTAGGCGGACAGATAGGCAAACCCGCGCAGGCTCTGCGCTACGCTCAGCAGCTCAGTGGCAACCGCCTGCGTGTCATGCCCCGGCACGCCGAGAATGCGCGGCTTGACGCCCAGCTGCGACTGCGCCGAAAGCAGCGCTTTCATTCCCGTTTTTTTACCGTCAGCGGTCACGCCGCCGATAATGTTGGAGGTGGTTTCCGCTTCAGTTTCGCCCTGCGCCACGCGTACAACGACGGTCACGGGTTTAGCCTGGTCGGCAATAGCATCCAGCGAGCGGGCCAGCGTGCCGGACTCGCCTGCTTTACCGCTGGCAGTCAGCACATCGGTCAGCAGGACCGGCTTATTGAGGGGAAACATGGACGCATCAGCATCATCGCCGGTGCAGACCATGCCCACGATGGCGGTGCTCACCGTGGTAATGGATCGGGTGCCCTCGTTGATTTCAACAACGCGCACCCCGTGGTGGTAATCCTGAGCCATAAGGCAGTCTCTCCGGTTTACAGGGGGTGTGCCTATGTTCTGGTTGATATGCGCGCGGCGCACGCGCCGGACTATGTGTGGGGAATGGCACAATGGAAGGGGCAAAAAAATCCCCGCAGGCGCGGGGACATAATTAATCTTCGGGAGGTACAGGCCAGTTAATATCCGGGGCTGTAGCCGTATCCACTTTCTGCAACGCCTGAATGTATTTCATCCAGGCTATCAGTTTAACTTTATCCTCATCGCTGATGATGCCGAGCTGCAGCTCCGTCTGCCACAAACTGATGGTGCTCTGCGCTTCGGCAAGTAATGCGGCTTTTTTCTGGTCAGCTTCCAGTACCAGCCCCCGCTGCAGCGCATTTTCATCCGTTACCCATTCTTTACCGTTCCACTGGTCATACGGTGTTGTTGGTGCAATGGTGGTCACATTGTCAGGATAATCACCCGGACGTGTAACTTTTACTGGTTGCCCGGTTTGCGTATCAAAAACCAGTTCACCCCGGTGGTCTACAACATATTCCCATCCAGTCCGATCAGCCATTCGGCAGATGGCAAAACCATCCTTTTCATCCAGAGGGGCATCTGTGCAGGAATGCGCGGGAAGCCCAACCCCTACAGCAAGATATTCGACTGTAGCTGATAAATATTCTCCGGTATCACCATCAAAGTTATACACCGTAATATCGCCAGCTTTAGTGGCAATCATATTTTTGTTTAACGTTGCCTTTGCCATTAAGCAGCCCTCACAATGAAATTAAATGCAATATTACGGGGGCGGGTCTCCGTAGCGGTTTTAGGAACATTCATTCCCGGATTATTCCAGCCCGTACTTGCCCTGTATGTGCGGATAAAAGAATAAGGAGCATCCACACTGCTCACCATACCATTATTGTTGCCTACTGGTTTTCCATCGCTACGAACGTATATTTTTGATTGGCTACCGTCAGTCCATTGATCATTGCTACCCTGAGTACCGATATAAGCCATACGGTCAGAAAATGCTGCGTAAATATCTTTTTCGGTGCTGCCGTATTCCACTCCTGCATAGCCCTGATTTGTTGGTATTGATAAGGCGTGGTCTTCAAAGGCAAATCCCTGAGCGCTCAGTAATGCTCGTCCTGCGTCCACACCGCGCCCGTCATCCCATCCACGCAAAAACTCACCACGTAAATCGGGCAAATTACCGGAAGGATAGGCCGCCGCCAGCTTTGGATATTTCGCCTTATCAAAAGCAGCACCGTTGCATTTTAGCCAGCCATCTGGCGGTGTTGCCTGAGGCCACGGTAGCGGAAAGCCAACCGGAATATATTTATCAATATCCGCCGTTTTGAGGTACTGCGTATGCGGATCGCTGGCGGCGGTATGTTTTGCCATCAGGTCATCCACATACACCTTCAACTCCAGCACCTTGTCATCCACGTATTTGCGGGTTGCCAGCACTACTGCCGGATCAATTTTCAGAGTGATGTTATCAGTGCTGCTGGTAATCAGCACCATGCGCACGGTCTGCGTTCGTCCGCTCCCCTCTGCCAGCTGCGGCTTGTAGCTCTCCGGGCAGTTACCGACAGCAATCAGCGCGCCGGTTTCATCAAACAGACCAACCTCACGAATCCACCAACCGCCCTCCGTTTCGGGTATCACCTGCTCAGCGATCACCTGGCTGCTGTTCTGCGGATCGATATACAGCATATTCAGAGCTGCACGGCGTTTTTCACCGACCAGCTTTGTCTGTTGTGCGTTTGGCGTTGGCAGCACGCCGCCACCGTCGCCCACCGCCATCTGGGTAATTTTCAACGGCACACCGAGCGCGGCGGCGCTTGCCAGTTTCGCCGCGCCGATATCCGTCAGCAGGGTATAAAATTTTGCGCTCATGGATTCACTCTCATTGTGTCAATAACATGGACCGCCCCGCCCTCGTAAGCGGTACCGCCGGAAATAATGGTTTCGTTGATATACGGGTAGATCGTGATTTCTTCGCCGCTGTAGGTAGCTGCGCCCACAAAATAGGTGCCGCTGGTCTGCAGGTTGATGGACATGCCGATCAGATGGCGGCTGCACGGCTTTGCGTCACCGATCAGGCGCTCCAGCTCCAGATAGGTTTCTTCCGTAATCCCCTGGTCCTGCACGCCAATGTCCAGGCGAAACGTGCCCGGTTGCTCGCCGGTCTGCCACCACTCAATGATGCGGATCAGGAAACCGAACGGCTCCACCACGCGCCGCACTGCACTGGTCGTCCCCTTGTGCTGATGAATATAGAAAGCATCCTGCACCACACGGCGCTTAACGCTCTCCGTCCAGCTTTCGTCCCAGCGGTCAACGGAAAATGCCCACGCCAGATACGGCAGAAAGCTGACCGGACACGTTGCCGGGTTCCATAAATCGCGCAGCGGCACCTGCAGATCGGAAATCCCGCTGCAGGTCTGCGCCAGTCGGCGCTCAAGCGGCGATGAACCGGGCGGCAGCAGGCTATTCATCCGTGCCCCCGTTGGTTACGCTCCATTCCGTACAGGACGCCGCCTGCGTCTTATCCAGCACCACATCAGCCAGCGGGGACGCCAGCTCCACACGCTGGACGCCCTCAACGTGCAGCGCGGCATAAATGGCGCTACGACGGATATCACGGCCCAGCCGCGTCTGACTGGCGATGTACTTCTGCAGGCTGGCTTTTGCTGCCGCCATCACCGGCTCAGCTTCCGGTCCCGGATAAAGAAAAATCGTCGCATCCACGCTGTACGGGATTATTTCGGCACTGCGCACTGTCAGGCGGTCTGCCACCGGGCGGACGTTCTCACTGTTAAGCGCCTGCTCCACCACCGCCAGCAGTTCAGCCTCCGCTGTACCGTCACCCTCACGGCTCAGTACGGTAAGCACCACTTCCGCCGGTGCCGGGCTGATTGCGCTGGCATCCGCCACGCGCCCGTCCGCGCTTTTGGCATGAAACTCATAGGCCGCTGTCGGTCCTGCAACGGACAATCCCTCAAACGCAGCCGGAACACGCAGGCGCAGAGCCTCGTCACTTTCCATAACGGCAGCGACCGGCGGTACCGCATCGCTGTCGGCAGGCGTTACAGTCAGGCGTTTCACGTTGTAGTTGGCTGCCAGCTGATCGAGATCGCCGCCGATGGCATACGCCACCATGACCGCCTGCGCGGCCTCATTAATACGCTGGCGCAAAAGGATTTCACGGTAGGTGCTTTCCTGCAGCAGCTTGGTGACGGGTTCAGATTCCAGCGCCAGCGTGCGCCGCACCGCGTCCTGCTCATCCGCCGGATAAAGGGCCACAAATGCGGCCTTGCGCTCAGCCAGCAGCGTCTCAAAATCCGGCACGTCCACTATCTGCGGCGCGGGCAGCTGGGAAAGGTCAATCACTGCCATTTTCTGCTCCTGTTGATACCGAAAGTGAAACCGGCGCGCCGTTGTTGCGCTGCCCGGTAAGCTCAACCACCATGGAACCGTCAAAATTGCTGCTGATGGTGATGGAATCCAGCGTAAGTCGTGGCTCCCAGCGACTCAGGGCCACATAGACCGCAGACATGACCTGCAGGCGCAGCGCCGGGTTCTGCGGCTGGTCAATCAGGGCGGACAGCAGGGAACCATATTCCCGACGAGCAATCCGGCTGCCCTGCGGCGTCAGCAGAATATCTCGCACTGACTGGCGCAGATGATCCGTATCAGTAATGGCCTTGCCGTTACCCTGGCTCATGCCGATATACAGCGTCATACCGGGCCTCCTGACGTATCTCCGCCGGATTTCACTCCGGTATGACCGTGTTTATCCACCACGATCCCGTTGGAACTCATCGCGCCGCCGCCCTGGGTGACGCCGCCATTGATCACCACCTCGCTGTTAATGCGTGTGGTGTCAGCCTCCACCACAAACTCACCGGTTTTAAGGGTGATATTGTCAGCCGCCTCGATCACCATGGATTTGATACCCCTGACATGCCACCGCCCGGTGGCGGGTTCATACTCAAACCAGCCTCCGTCCGGGTACTCTGTCACGCAACCGTCCACGGAATCCGACGGCGGCGCAAACTGATTGGAGTAGATGGCAGGCAACGCAAAAGCAGTTTCCAGATTGCCGCCCATGCTCAGCACCACCACCTGCTCATCCGGCGACGGGCACCACCATGTACGGGCACCACCGGCACGCAGCGTCAGCCAGTTAATCCAGTTGGTTTCAAGCTCGCCCACTCTCACCCGGCACAGCCAGTTTTCCCGGTCCACTTCGGTCACGGTGCCGGTGCGGATCAGGTTGGTGATAAGGCGCATGATTTCGGTCAGTTGTGCATTCATAACGAAAGGTTGCCATCAGAGGGAAAAGGGAGGCAGTGCGGGCGCTTGTACCAGCGGTGGCACAAAGATCACCCCGCCAGCCAGCGCAGCAGGGTGTCACGGGTGACGGTTTCCACTTCTTCATTCACGCCCAGCAGGCGGCGCTCTGCGTAGCGGACCTCCGGGCCTTTTCGGCTGACGCGATCCCGCAGGCCGTAATGGTGAACACGGGCAATGCGCTGCACCTTGCCATCAAACTGCACGCTGGCGGAGTCCGCACTGGCGGTAGTTTTCAGGTATTTTGTGGTGCGAAGCTTTGCAAACATCTGGCGTTTGATGCGTCCCTTCTTGCTGCGGGCAGTCACCCGGCGCGGTTCATAGCCGCTGCCGTCAGGATTACGCTGCAGCCTGATGTTCTGCTGCTGCGTCCGGCGCAGCTGTTGCGCCAGTTGCCGCATCATACGGCTGCGCGCGGCAGGCTCCAGATTCGCCAGTAGCGCCGTCATCCAGTCATCCATCCTCTGCAGTTCATCCACGTTTCACCGTCCACATTTCTTCGGGTTCGTCCGGCTCCGGCACCGCTTCAACGCTTGACACGCTGCCGTCAGTGCTGACCAGCACGCGCTCCGTCAGCTGCAGGTTCAGGCTGATATCGCACACATCGTTGCGCAGAATATCCACTTCAAAGGTGAACAGTTTTTCGCGCAGATCCGGGTTATTGATGGCGTCCGGCTGGCTGGTACTGAGCCACAGCAGGACTGGAGCCATCAGCAGATTCTGGTCGCCGCTGAAATCCTCGATCACCACGTTCAGGGTGTAGCGGTATTCCCATGACATGGAACTGGCTCCTGTTGCCACCAGTGATCCGTTATCAACGAAAAGGTGCAGCTTGTCCGGGTTGTCCCGGACATAGGCAACCGCTTTATTCAGGGCGCTGCGTAAGGACTGCGGTTTGTTCACTGTCTCGCTCCTGACACGCAATAATTGTGTCCACTTTGTCAGCACAGACCGCCCAGGCGGCCTCGGTTTCATCCAGCACCGCATTCAGATCGCCGTTACTGCGCGGCGCTGACCTTTCCAGGCGGCACTGCGTCACTCTGGGACAGCCACTCACGGTAAGCTGCACCTCCGGCGAGGGCCGGACGCTCCCGCAGCCGGATAATGTCAGCAGGCAAAGGAGTGTCAGCCCAGCGGCGCAAATCCTCGTTTTCACGTTTCAGTTCCTCGATCCGGCGCTGACGGCTTCGCAGCAGTGCGGTGGTCTGTTCCGCTGCTGCATAAAGCCGCGTCTGCTCCCGGCTGTTGGTTTCGGTCAGAATGGACAGGCCGATCAGCTGGCTGTTTTTCCTCGTCAGCTCCTGCGTTTTGCTTTTCAGCGCCGCGCCCTGCGTTTCGATGGTGTGGCTGGCATTGTTTAACCGCCACGACTGCCAGCCCAGCGCCGCAAGTGCCAGCGCCAGCACTACCGCCAGCGCACGCATCAGGCCGCCATCGGCTCATGAAGCTGCGCGCGGGCAATCTGATACAAAACCAGCGTCAGCAGGTAAAACACCAGGGTGATCACCCATCCCGAAAACGCCAGGCACAGAACAATAAGCAGCCTGATAGCCCATGTACGCACGGGTTTTATGGGGTGCGCCCTGAATTTGATTAATGCCGCCCTGACCTCATCGCGCGCCCGATCTCCGGCCAACCACCCGACAGCGCACAGCGCAGCAAGCAGCCAGGCGAGGAAGCATGACACCCAGACAGACGCACCAACCAGAACCGGCGCACCGCTGCGCGGATACAGCAGGCTGATTACCAACAGCGCAGCCCATGCCAGCTGGAAAAAAACGCTCATGACTTTCTTTTTCATTCCGTTATGCTCCTTTTAAGCACCAGGCCATTTCCCGCGCGCGGCGGTTGTCCAGCCCCTGATTAAACACACCTTTGACATATACCCAGCGCGGCAGTTGATGGCAGGCATCCGCCCAGCGCCGCTGGTTCAGCAACTTAACCAGCGTGGAGCTGCAGGCGTTGCCGGTGCCCACGTTGAAAGCAAACGACACCACCGCGTCATAGACCTTTTGCGGCATCGGCTGCACCACACATTTATCCAGTGCCCGCTCCACGCGCAGCACATTGGTGATAAGTCCCTGCGCCGCCTGCCGTTCCGTGATAGTTTTGCCCGGCACCACACCGGACGTATTGCCGATCCCGTCGGTCCACACGCCCGCGCTGCACTGATAAGGCTGCAGGCGGCATCCCTCGTAATCGGCGATCAGTTTCAGCCCCTCAACGGAGGTATGAAGCGACTGGAAACCGGGCAGCGTGGCGGCGATAGCCAGCACCGCCCCGACAAGGCAGCGCTTAACGATTGAAGGATTCATATTCCCCCCGCGAAATTTTGCCGCCACGTAACAATTTGAAAGACTGGTGTTTGTAGTACCAGTTGATAGCCAGCATCAGCACACCAATCAGTACGCCGCCAACCGTTGACGCATCCTTGAGCGACAGATCGCCCAGCCATGCCAGCAGCACGGCGATGCAGTAAGTGATAAAGGCGCTGATTCGTTCAAGCGTCATAATTCAGTCCCATAGCTGGACGGTCTGCGCCGTGGTTGACGCCGTAATGTCCGGCAGCTCCACCTGCAGCCCGTGCGGTAAAAATGGGCCGTACTCAGCCAGCCCCGGATTTGCCTGCAGAACCTGCTCAGTGACACCCTGCGTGCGCCCGTAATGACGCCAGCAAAGCGCATCCACCGTGTCATACTGATGCGCACGCACTTTCATCAGATAAGCTCCACCGTACAGTGCGGGGCATCCTGCACCCGGCTGATAGCCCATCGGGCATCACGCCACAGATCGCCGCTGGCCTCCGCCAGCTCCTCCCCTCGCTTCACGCCTGACGACGTGGCGTCATAGTCCTGATAACGCTCATTGAGCACGGCGCGCGCCCAGCAAAAAACGGCGTTGTGGTAGTGCCGGATACGCTCGCTTTTACCGTCCAGCATTTCTGCGGGAACCTCAGCAAGTGTCCGCCAGCCCAGCATCTGCTGACGCTTGCGGAAGTCGTACAGCTCAGCGTTAACCTCAGAGATCGCGGTCAGCACGACCTGCTTTAAACGCGGCTGAGTTACCGTGCCATCAGTGCGCATCACACTGCGAAATTCCGACAGGTCCACATCAGGCCAGAACGGCGTATTTTTGATGACCTCCGCCTGTTCCGGTGCCTGTTCGGGCGCAACAAACTTCATGCGGCTTTCTCCTGAATAAGTGGGCGGTGGACGGGGTTTTGATGTGGCAGTGCCTTTCGCCACCCCGTGCCGCCCGTGCGCGGGGCACGTTCTTTAGCGGCTGTCATTGCGCAGTCTGCGCTCCAGCTGCTGCTTTTCTTTTTTAACGCCACAGCGGGGATCGAGCTGCAGCGCATGGGTAAGGTGATTCAGGGCAGATGCCGGGTTGCTTTCGCTCAGTACAGCGCCGATGGCTTTATGCAGTCGCGCCCGCGACTGGTCCGGCATATCCAGATCGGTTGTCAGGTCCAGCGTCTGCAAAAGCAGATCGGCATCAAAACCGACAGCGGCTAGCAGAGCGCTTTGCGCCGCGTCTGCCATTTCTTCTGCCAGCACGGTCTGCACGTTACGGTTGCCCAGCGGCATCACCCAGCCATGGCGCAGCGCATGACGCCCGATTTCCAGCGCACCGGCATAATCACCGGCGTCGATACGCCACAGCATCACGTACATCAGCACGTCATCCTGCTGCGCACCTCCGGCAGCCAGCACGCCCTCCGCCCAGGCGGAATATTTCGGCAGCAGTTCCACCTTGATTTCCGCCTTTTTCACCGTGGACTGGACGCCCTTGAGGCGGCGGCGGTCTTCTGCCAGCTGCAGCAGCATCAGGTCATAGCCCGACGCATGGCGAACACTGCCGCCCTCACGGGCGGCCTGTTCGGCCTGAATGCGCAGGCGGTGCTGCCGTGCGGGACTCAGGCTCATGCGTTATTCCCCACCTTCCGGTGCGGCAGGCGCACTGAAATCACCGATTTCGATGTTTTCAACCAGCGCCGCGCAGCGGTAGTCCTCGACCACATACGCCTCGTTGACGGATTCAAAGTTTTCAATCCGGTCACGTTTCGGGTTGTCGATAACAGAACGGCGGCGGGTATCTTCCTGCCAGTAGATGGACAGGTTATCCAGACGGGTGATCAGCAGGGCATTTGCCGGGAAGTAAGGCGCACGCACGGCCTGCAGGCCGCCCATACGTTTCTGGCTGATGATCAGATCGGCGGCGATTTTCTCGCTGTTGTCCTGCTCTTTGTTGACCAGCGGGAAATACTTGTCAGACAGCAGTTCACGTCCGCAGACGACAACCAGATCGTCATCATCCTGATAAACCGCGTCGATCAGCTCGTTGACGGCATCCATCACCACGGCGTCCAGGTTGGCATAGTCGCCGCCCTTGCCCACCTTGACCGCGCCTGCAGTCGTTGCACCGTCTTTCGTGGTGCTGCCCATGACGTGATCCGGCGCGTCTTCGCGGATTTTCTGCAGCCAGCCTTTATTGACGTCCTGCAGCAGCGGGTTTTCAGCACGGTTGGAGGTTTTGGCACGCTTCACGCCGTTAAAGCCGATCATGATGCGGTCCAGCGCCTGACGCTTGACGATGGCGTTGCGGATACGCACCTGGAAGTCCTGGAATTTCGCCCACAGGTCCAGTTTTGCGTAGGTCAGCACCGTATCAAAGTTGGTCTGCTCGCATTTGTATTCCACGTCTTCCATCAGCGTCGGATCGGTAGGCTCGCGCTCTTTGGTGGTGGTATCGGTGGTTCCGGCAATGGTGCTGCCAACGCCCAGCCCCAGCAACTGACCGGACTGCTCAGTGACCGGCGTGATGTTAATCAGCGTCAGGAAAGCGGCGGACTGCTGGATCTGGTCTTCCAGCGTCTGCTGCACGGACGGCTCTACGGTGAACTTACTGGAGAGTTCTTCAATCTCCACACCGTTCAGGCGCGCCAGCTGCTGCAGGTAAGCGTTAAAGGCAAAGCGGGTTTTCTTTTTCATCGGGTTTTATGCTCCATCAGCAATTGGTCAGGGTGCCTGCCGGTGCGTCACCGCCCGGCGCGCGCTGGCGGTAGTCTTTACGGCTGTCTTCGCTGCTCAGCTTTTGCTCAAGCTCGGCAAAGGCCGCCTGCTGCTCCTGCAGGGAGGACTCCAGCTCAGAAAGGCGCTTGTCCTGTTCTGACAGGGATTTATCCGTGCGCTCGCTCAGGTTCTGCTGCTCGGTGGCGACCAGTTCCACGGCTTTATGCACGTCGGAGAAACGCGCCTCATCGGTCTGCTCTTTTTTGGTGAACAGCGCGGTGACGCGGGCAAAGAGGGACGGCTTTTCGTCCTGGGCTTCTTCCAGTTCGATCAGCGTTTCAACAGCTTCCGAAAACAGGTTTTCAGGGTTCTGCTTACGGTTCGCCAGCGGGTTATGCGCGGCGCTGGCGCTGAATGCCAGCATTTCGGTGCCAAGGCTCGCCGGATCGTCCGTCGCACCCAGCCCCACAAGGTAGGCTTTGCCGGTGTCGGCAAACTTCGTGCTGACCTCCATGGAGGTGAAAAGCTTCTGGCCTTTCTTCACCAGTTCCACCAGGGCGTCCGTGGGTTCGATATCGGCATAAAGCGCCATCTTGCCCGCCAGCGGCCCGTCCTTGATTTCTTCTGCAACCAGCCCCGTCACCCTGCCGTAGCGGTTAAAAGTGCTGTCCGGCAGATAAGACTTGATGTGCTCAAGGTTAATCAGCGCGGTATAGACCGTCGGGTTGTAGCTGGCAGCCATCTGTACCAGCCATTCACGCTGGATTTCGCGCCCGTCAGTGGTGGCACCTTCCACCCCGATACGGAAACGCTTTGCTTTCACTGTCATGAGCCGTGCTCCGTTAGAAAAAACTTACTGGAGCCTTATGTTTGCGGTGATGGGGGGAGTGAAACAACGCGCGGCACTTGTACGGTAAACCACACAAACCGCAGCCGGGGAAAGCCGTCAGGCAAGGCCGTATGTTTGGGCCATGAACACGACACTGACCCCCGCAGACCTCGATCCCCGTCGGCAGGCCATGCTGCTGTACTTTCAGGGATACCGCGTAGCCCGCATTGCTGAAATGCTGGGCGAGAAAGTTGCAACCGTTCACAGCTGGAAGAAGCGCGACAAGTGGGGCGACTATGGGCCGCTGGATCAGATGCAGCTCACCACCGCCGCACGTTACTGCCAGCTCATTATGAAGGAGCAGAAAGAAGGAAAAGACTTCAAGGAAATTGACCTGCTGGCGCGACAGTCAGAGCGCCACGCCCGGATCGGTAAATTTAACGATGGCGGGAACGAAGCAGACTTAAACCCGAACGTCGCCAACCGTAACAAAGGGCCACGCCGCCAGCCCGAAAAGAATGTTTTCACTGATGAACAGACCGAAAAGCTGGAGGAAATCTTCCGCAACGGCATGTTTGAATATCAGCGCCACTGGTGGCAGGCAGGCGTAAAACACCGCATTCGCAACCTGCTTAAATCACGCCAGATCGGGGCAACATACTTTTTTGCCCGTGAGGCGCTGATTGACGCCATCACCACGGGGCGCAACCAGATTTTCCTCTCAGCCAGTAAGGCGCAGGCGCACGTCTTTAAGCAGTACATCATCGACTTTGCAAAAGAGGTGGATGTTGAGCTGAAAGGCGACCCGATGACCCTCAGCAACGGCGCGTGCCTGTACTTCCTCGGCACCAACGCCCGCACGGCGCAGAGCTACCACGGCAACCTGTACCTTGATGAATATTTCTGGATACCGAAATTTCAGGAGCTGCGCAAGGTTGCCTCCGGCATGGCCATTCACAAGAAATGGCGACAAACCTACTTCTCCACGCCGTCCAGCCTGACCCACAGCGCCTATCCGTTCTGGTCCGGCGCGCTGTTCAACCGGGGCCGCGCCAAAGCGGACAAGGTGGACATTGACCTGACCCACAGCAACCTTGCGCGCGGCGTGCTCTGCCCGGACGGACAGTATCGCCAGATCGTCACCGTGGAGGATGCGGTGCGCGGCGGCTGTAATCTGTTCGACCTCGACCAGCTGCGCATGGAGTACAGCCCGGACGAATACCAGAACCTGCTGATGTGCGAATTTATTGACGATCTGGCGTCTGTATTCCCGCTCAGCGAGCTGCAGGCGTGCATGGTGGACAGCTGGGAAGTATGGGCAGATTTTCAGGCGCTGGCGCTGCGCCCGTTTGGCTGGCGCGAAGTCTGGATCGGATACGACCCGGCGAAAGGCACGCAGAACGGTGACAGCGCCGGGTGTGTGGTTGTGGCACCACCAACTGTACCGGGCGGCAAGTTCCGCATTCTTGAGCGGCACCAGTGGCGCGGGATGGATTTCCGCGCCCAGGCTGACGCCATTAAAAAACTGACGCAGCAGTATAACGTGACCTATATCGGCATCGACTCGACCGGCGTCGGTCACGGTGTCTACGAGAACGTGAAAGCGTTCTTTCCTGCCGTGCGGGAGTTTGTCTACAACCCTAATGTCAAAAACGCCCTGGTGCTCAAGGCATACGACATTATCAGCCACCGCCGTCTGGAGTTCGACGCCGGGCACACCGACATTGCGCAGTCCTTTATGGCTCTCCGCCGGGCCACCACCGCCAGCGGCAACCGCCCTACCTACGAAGCCAGCCGCAGCGAAGAAGTCAGCCACGCAGATTTGGCCTGGGCAACGATGCACGCACTGTTTAACGAACCGCTGCAGGGCGAGGCCGCCAATACCAGCAACATTGTGGAGATTTTTTAATGAGTGAACACGACGCCCAGACCAGCACCGCGCCAGTGCAGGAAACTGCGCAGCAACAAAACACCACCCGCGCGGAAGCATTCAGCTTTGGTGATCCGATCCCAGTGCTGGACCGCCGCGAATTACTGGACTATGTGGAATGCGTGCAGATGGACCGCTGGTATGAGCCGCCGGTGAGCTTTGACGGACTGGCGCGGACCTATCGCGCCGCTGTGCATCACAGCTCACCGATTGCCGTAAAGCGTGACATTCTCAGCAGTACCTACATCCCGCACCGCCTGCTCAGCCAGCAGGCTTTTACCCGTTTCGTCCAGGACTATCTGGTGTTCGGTAACGCCTATCTGGAAAAGCGCACCAACCGGCTCGGCGGCGTTCTCTCGCTGGAGCCAGCACTGGCGAAGTATACACGGCGCGGCGTGGACCTCGACACCTACTGGTTTGTGCAGTATGGCATGACCACGCAGCCCTATGAATTTACGCAGGGCAGCATCTTTCATCTGCTGGAGCCGGATATTAACCAGGAGATTTACGGGCTGCCAGGCTATCTCTCCGCCATCCCTTCAACCCTGCTCAACGAGTCCGCAACGCTGTTTCGCCGGAAGTATTACATCAACGGCAGCCACGCAGGTTTCATTATGTACATGACCGACGCAGCACAGAACCAGGAGGATGTGAACAATATCCGCCAGGCAATGAAAAGCGCCAAAGGACCGGGTAACTTCCGCAACCTGTTTATGTATTCGCCCAACGGCAAAAAGGACGGCATCCAGATCATCCCGTTATCAGAGGTTGCGGCGAAAGACGAGTTTCTTAACATCAAGAACGTTAGCCGCGATGACATGATGGCAGCGCACCGCGTGCCACCGCAGATGATGGGAATTATGCCGAGCAACGTTGGTGGGTTTGGAGACGTGGAAAAAGCTAGTCGAGTATTCGTTCGTAATGAATTGATTCCACTTCAAAAAAGATTAATGGAATTAAATGAATGGCTTAATGACGAAATTATTCGTTTTGACGAATATAAATTAGGCGATGCTTGATTAAAGCCTGTTTAAACTGGCTGTCGAAACAGCCAGTTTAAACACCGGCACCAATGAAATCGCCATATGAATCTTCTTCAAGGCTGATGTATTCCACCCTCCATTGATCCATCCGCCTCAATGCATACAGGGAGAAATGAGTATCGGCAACAGCAATACACGTATTCAATTCTATAAGCTCTGAATGTCCCAAGATTGGATCACCATAAAACTTATAAAACAATGCCTTTAGATCAGAACAGGTTTGTTCAGCCGCCCCTCTGGCATCGGGGCCACCTTCAGTTGCATCATAAACAACATTGATAGAAAGCTCATATGGTATGCCTTCCTCAAGATCGTTAAATCTTTCTTCGCCCAAATCGAAAAAAACTCCGATCAAATGCTCTGCGTTTGTGGCGATAATGTCCGCAACTTCTTTTTCGAAAATAAACTTTTTATCCTCGTCGTAAGCCCGCAAGCGCTCTTCAAACGAGTTAGGAAACGCTGGACGACCATACTTAGCTGCTAACCATTGCTTAAGAGCTTGTTTCTCTTCTGTGCTAATGGAGAATGCCGGATCGTTTTCCTCACAACGGAAAGCTTCTTTAGAAATGATGACTTTTCTTTCATGCCGAAGCTCTACTGCGTTCTTCTTAGCACTTTCTGGGTTTTCAAAGCATAGATCGAGGATTCTCGGATGCTTAGCTCTTTTCATCTTGCTTGACCCCTTTTTCAAGGGGCCAAACATCAGTTCCACGTTTTTTTCAGAATTACTCTGTAAATCACAATCATGCGTTATAACTACAACTTTATGGTTCGTTTCATCAGGCTTCAGAAGTCCAAGTGAAACGGCATCATCATGTTTAAGAACATGCCCCTGACGCCATGATGTTCCTCGTACCAACATAAATGTGATTTATTCCTCTACTGTTCCAGGAATTGAAATAGATGACTTCCAATCATCTGTCGGTTTCGCCTTGCTTGCTAAGTAATTGGTCGATTCAGCAGCTGCATTCATCGCTTTAGCTTCATCAATCAGTACCTGAACTGGCTTGTTCCAATCCTCACCTTCTTTTATTAAGTCCATCAATGACCTACCATTGAATGCTTTCATTTTCACCAATAGCTTCGCATCATTGAGTCCAGCTTTGGAAAAAGAGTCAGCAACATTACTGAGGTTGGTAATGAATTGGACTTTTGAAGCATCATCAGGCTGGTTCTCCCCTGACAACCATTTATAGAGAGCCTGCCGAGTTATCCCCAAATCCTTAGCCAGTTCTGACATTGATGGAGACAGCACTTCTCGAATATTAGCCAAATGTTGGGCAACATTCCTGACATCAACCTCAGGAGAAATTGCAGGCGTGTACGTTGACTCTATGGAATCAAATGCAAACTGAACCCTTGGCTGAACATACTGACGCCATTGCTTATAAGCATTTACAGGGTATGAAGCCCCCGTACCAACTAATAGTAAAGATGCGGCGACAGCAACAACACCTGATACACATGAGCTTGACTGCGAATCTGGAGTATACCGATCTACAGAGCCTATGCTTCCAGTAGGAATTGCATACATTTTAGTCACCTCCGTTGTTTCAGTGCCATTTAGCACGGGCAAAATCTGAAACCATGCCTTCAAATGCTTCTTTAACTTTACTATGCAACGAAAGAATCTGTTTTTCAATTAACTGCAAATCAGTTGACATGTTGCCTTCAACATAATGATCTGTATCAATTATTGCGTGCATACGATGCTCTGTATTACTAAATCTCGGCAGCGGCAGTAAACCATTAGGAATCATATCTGGCGGAAAACCTAGCTGACCATTCATCTTATGTATGCGTGAAACCATAAATCCATTAGAGATCAGTGGCTCAACACATGTCTGATATACAGACTCTTGTATGGACTGTATTGGCGTCCATCCAAAATCAACACCATGAAGTTCCTTTACAAGATACTGCTCAATTGTTTCGCTTTTCTCAGGAAACACAGCATCCAAATATCGAAGCCCAATCCTGCTTACCAACGATGGCTTAGCAAATTCAAGAACTTTGCTCAGACCAAGTATTAATGACGAGATGAAAGGTACATGATTATCATAATCTGTTGTATGGAACGTAATGAAATCGTTGCCTAAAACAAAACCAGACCTTCTATCTGCATCAATCATCAACCAACTTGTCACAGGCTCAAATGAATGTACCGGTGGCTCATTGGGGTTTTTCATTTCAAATTTCAGCTGAGTTGTATTGGAAACTTCAAATAAAGGAAATCCTTCAACTCTTAGCGCATCTTGTATGTCTGGAACATACTTACTCATTGCAGCTACTGGAGTAAACTTTACTTGCACCAATGCGTAGTAAACGGGCGCATTGGACATACGTTCGCTGTTAGTACTCATGCCGCCCTCCTTGAAGTTGTTTCATCTCATATCTCTCTATCTCACTAACTGTAGTTTACACATAGGTTGACACTTTCTCCATCATTAAGTTCACTATGACATCAATAGCCAAACTCTTACATAATCGCTTCGGCGCGCGCTCGTATCCCCGCCACGCCTGCCCGCTTTGTGTAGTGGTTTTCATGCACCTGCATGACATAAGCAAAAGCCCGCCAGTTCTGGCGGGCCTGAGCAAAAACGATCCTCAAACGATCATGCGATTTCATGCGGCATAGACATGCACAACAGCACTAACGCCTCGCGTGGCTCGTTGTTCAACGTTGCGGACGGTAAAAAACAGTTTTATCGTCCGCAACGTTCGCTAATGTAACCAGCTGTCGTCCTCCCAGACCTGCTGCATTATTTCCATCACTCGCTTTTTATCTTCATCCAGTTTTAACCCGCTCAGCTCAACGCCGTTGGCGCTGCCCTTACGGATACGAATTGCTGTTTTGGGATACAGAGGGCGCAAATTACGGTAAAGCTCGGATTCAAGGGCGTCCAGTGTAGCCTGGCTAATCTTCTGCTCTTTATCGATCATTATTTCAATGCGCATACAGATTCCCCTTAACTGGTTACGTCCATCGACCGGCAGTATTCATGGCTGCGGATTTTCGCCATCAGCTCGTCGGTCAGTTCGGACACCCACTGGATAGCCAGCCGTTTTTCTTCATCGCTGCACTCACTAGCCGCTACAAGCTTGATAAAAAAATCAATGCGCTGGAGCTTCAACGACTCCAAAAGATAATCCTGCATTTTCCCTCCTATCACTACCTCGGACACACAACAACTGTATATATATCCACTGTTTATAATTACAGTATAGTAGGGATTTGCGAATGTAAACCGTTTTTTATCTGTCAATTAGATCGCTCTGATGCGGATCAATAAGAGCAAGAATTGTTAAAGCGGCGGCATCAGTACCACTGACGCCATTTGTCATCTTCCTGCAGACGGTGGTTGCGGTAAAAAATACGCAGCCCGGCACCTGACGGAATACTGCCGCCGCGCAGAAGCAGGTCAATCTCTGACTCGCTACCATCGAACCCTCTGAAACTCAGTTCTGCCTCAAGCTGCAGGCGCTGCTGATCCGAAATAGTCTGTTTATATGCTTTTTTCCGCTTCGGTTTTACCAGCCTTAACCTGGCTGTCAGCTCCCGCCGTTCCTTCTGGCCCATGCTGTGGAGATATTCCTGCAGCTCCTTCTCATCCATGGTTTTTATATCGGTTAAATCACCCCCTGATTTGCTCAGATTTTCAACAGGGGGACAGTTATTGCCACGAGTCCAAGGGGCGCAAGCGCCCTGGTCGGCTGCCGCCTCCTGAACATCAACGGCCTTACGAACCTTTTTCCACTTCACCGCGTGCGTGCAAATCTTGCCCTCTGCAATCGGGGACCAGATTCCATAGATACGGATACCGTGATCGCCGTAGGTGCTCGGCTCGTCGTTAAGCTCATAAGCCGTGCGGACAAGGTGATGTTTGCGGGGAACCAGCACACCGCCCTGCTTCATGATGTAGGTGGCAAAGCAGCCCGCATCAGCTGCCGCCAGTACCGCATCCAGACGCGGGTTATCCAGTACCGGTGCGCCCGCTTTGCGTTCGCCCTGCACTCTCGCCGCCTGACCAGCCAGCAAGCGCAGCTCGCGGTATGCCTGACGCCCCGGAATACCAAAGAAACGAAATTGCTGGACACGGTGCAGTGACGCCCAGGCGCTGACATGCTCGGCGCTGTCACGCAGTGATCTGCCGGTTTCTTTGCTGATTTCTTTAGCCAGCCCGCGCCCATCGATGTTCTTGCTGATGTATTTAGCGATATAGCTGGTCGGTGTGCCCTTGCGCGGGTTGATAAGCTCGGACTTGAAACGCGGCCCCGTATTGTTGCCCAGCTCCTCGCGGTCTTCGCGGATGGCAAACTTGCGCAGCATCGCAGTGATGGAACGGCGGTCTTTTTTGCGCATAAAGCACAGAAGATGCCAGTGCACGGTGCCGTCATGGTGCGGCTCTGCCACACGGACGCCATACCAGCGAAGACCCGCCTTGTGCATTGCCTTGCGGAAAGCGGCGAACGTATCAACCAGATAATCACTGCTCTGCCGGACGGTGGCGCTGGTCCACTTCGGATTAGGTCTGCCGTTGTTGAGGGTTGCGTGGAAGCGTGACGGGCAGGTGATGGTATAGAACACTGCGCAGTCTCCGCGCATTTCCGCTATCAGCTCCAGTCCCTTAACACAGGCCATCATTTCATTACGGCGGTGTGCCGGATTGCTGTTGCTGGCGTTCACCACGTCTTCCATGTCCAGCGTGTCGCCGTCTTCGTTAACCAGCTCATGTGAGCGGAAGAACTCCAGCGATTTGCGGCGCTGCTCGCGTTTGTGGATCACGGCTTCGTAGCTGACATACGGGGATGCTTTTTTGTTGACCAGGCAGACGGCGCGCAGTTGTTCCTCGCGCCACTCGCAGCGCATCTGCCACAATTTGCGATACCACCAGTCCGCGCACAGCATACGCGCCAGCGATGGTGGGATCAGTTCATAGGGCACCGGCTTGCGGCGGCGCTTTTTGCGGCGTAACTGCTCAAAGGCAGGCGGGATGACCTCAAGGCGCATCGCCTCTGCGGCAACCCTTTCCCATGCCTGGCGGATTTCTTCTGGTTTAACATCATCGCTGACAAACAGATCACCACAGGCCGCATCGAGACACATGCTCATATGTGCCGCAACCAGCGTGGAAAGACGCTTGACCTGATCCTGATTCATTTCAGGCAGTACCAGCAGCCCCTCCAGCCCGTCATGACTCGCCATGAACCGGAAAGAGGCAGACACCTGACTGTCACGCACGCGCTCCAGCCGCTCAAGACACGGCCTGATTGTTTCACGCAGGTAGCGGGAATAGGCTTTTGCTCTGCCCAGACTATGGAAATATTTAATCCGCTCCAGCAGAGGCTTGCTGATATGGGACGGCATGGCGTTAACGTCAGCCAGAATAACCAGATCGGGATTAAAACGCTGCTGCTCGCGCGCCATTTTGGCACGACTAATCAGCCGGTCCTGCTCCATTTCACGCTGGACAGGATCACGGGATTCATTGAAGAAATAGCGTTCCCAGACCTCATCGCTCAGCGCCTCACGGCGCAGCTGCTCCTGCTCGTTATCCGCAGCGTAAAGAGCGATCAGGTTTGAGAGCGCAGACTCCGGCGCGACTTCCGCCGGGTCCAGATATGGGTTAACCGCTTTTTTGGGGTTATTCCATGAAAAGGCCACGGCGGCCTCATTCGAGCCGCCGGTGGTTGGTGCATTATGTAATGTGAATTTACTCACTGCCACGCCCGCACCTCAGTTTCCACCGAGATATCTGGACCGGACGCCAAATCGACATCAAACCAGCCTGCTGATTTTGTGGCGATGATTTCTGATGCAGATTTACCATCACCTGCAGCCACACCCATGCTGCGCTTTGCGGTGATACGGTGGCGGTTGAAATTACGATAAAGGGAGCGTGTCATGGATGTGTCGCTGTTGGACACGATAACCGGATGACCTTCTGATGACCGGCGTTCAAGAATAGACGCCAGATGATACTGGTCGTCCTCTGTAAAACCGGCAGTGTGATAACCGTTAAATGTGCCATCGTATGGCGGATCACAATAAACCACATCACCCGTCTGCAGCATCGCCAGTGTTTCGTCATAGCTGGCACAGATAAACGTTGCGTGTTGAGCCTTTTCTGCAAAAGTGCGTATTTCTTTTTCAGGGAAATACGGATTTTTATAATTACCGTAAGGGACATTAAAATGACCGCTCAAGTTATAGCGGCACAGTCCACGATAACCATGACGATTGAGATAAAGGAAATATACTGCTTTCATGAAATCAGTAATTTCAGAGGAATGATTAAACTCATGTCTAATGTTGTAATAAGCAACTTCTCTATTCGCTATCGCAAAAATATTTTTTGCACGTGATATGAAAGCCTCACAATCGAGGGCAATTTTTTTATAGAGATTGATAAGATCGGGATTAATATCCGCGACAAGATAATGAGGATAGTCTGTCGCCATCATTACAGCGCATGAACCCGCGAAAGGTTCAACCAGTCGCGGGCCAGCAGGAAGGTGCTTAATCAGTTCCGGCATGATGGCGGTTTTATTTCCCGCCCATTTCAGGATAGTGCTCATACAGCACCCCCGTTGTAGTGTTTGCCTTTCAGCTCTGCAATTTCCTGACAAGTGACGCAGCACTGCACGCCCGGAATGGCGCGGCGGCGAGCTGGCGGGATCGGCGCATCGCAATCAATGCAGAGAACACGGGAAACGCCCGGTGCCTTATTGCGGGCGGTGTGGATGTGGCGCTGGCGTTCTTCTTCAACGCGCTGCTGTACGAGGTCCATTGAATCAGCCATCAGTGGATCTCCTGCGCTTCGTTCTGAATCTTCACAGCTTCCTGACGCAGCAGCTCAGCCGCTTCCGTGTGGTTAAGCTGACGTGACACGATACGGGCAGCTAAAGAATCCAGACGCGCAGCCATCACATCTGCGCGTCCCCGGCGTTCTTCTTTGCGTGCCTCAGTCAGCAGCAGGTTGACTTCAGCATCATCTGGTCCTGTTTGAATGGTACGGGTTTCAATATTTCGCATAGTTGTTTCTCCTGAATTTGGGTAATAAGAAGCCCGGCGGGTTTACGCCATTAATTTCTGTTGTGGGTTAATTCGGCATGGTTAGCCGCTTTGGAAATAAGCTCACCACTGCACGAAAATGATTCATTGCTTTCACCAGTTCCCGCTTTTCGTCAGTAGTCAGATCACTAATATTGACGCCGTGACGTTCTGCCGGAATTTTTGCCATATAAAAAATGGCTGCCAGTGCCCGCTCATTCTGTTTATTATTTACGTCGCGTGGATCGCGCATATCTTTAATAAACCTTTCAAGCTCCGGCTCAATATTCAGACCAAACACTTTAGCCCTCAATTCCGCAATATGGTTCAGTCCGTCCAGGCGTTTACCGGGGCTTAATGGAACAGTCGCCGTAGCGCCTTCAATAGCCATGATTTCCCCTGTTTGGTTGTGGACAGGTCAGCCAGCAGTTCATCCTGAGAGCGGCACGGGTGCCAGCGTTTGCCATCCTTCCCCATGATCCAGCCATGACCGTAGTGCATTGCCGGGCTTTGCTTTATGAGAAGTGACGCGAAAGATGGTTCTTTAGTCAGCATAACCACCTCAGATCAGACCGAACGAAGCGCCGAGGCCCGTCACGGTATCCACCGCGCTTGCCATCGCCGGGTTAGCTTGCAAACGCGCCTGCATCGAAACGGCAGCCAGTGCCATCAGACGAGTAACAGAGTTTATGCTGCTGATAACATCGCGGCGGCCTGCAGTGGTTTTCACATCGCCCGATACGGCACCGGCAGCAACACGTCCGATTTCAGCAGTAGCGCTCATGACGTAATGCGGTAGCTTCTCTTTTGCCACTTCGTTCATCGGTACGCATGGCAGGCAGTGAATCTGAGCCAGAAAACCGTCAACCAGCGTGGAGTCCTCAGTAAGATCGGTAAGCATCCAGATTTCCGAAGGGGTGAGCTGATGCGGTTGCTCCGGGTTCAGTTTGTTACGCAGCGTCTGGACGTTCATTCCTGCACGTTCTGCCAGCTTCGCCATGTTGTGACGCAGCGCAAAAGCCCGGCAGGCTTCGTCAAAATGCGGATGTTTGGAAACACGATAATCAAACATGATGTAAATCCTTTTCTATCCCAAAATGGAACTATCAGGCTTGCATTGTGACTTCGCAGCCTTGGGCTGCTTCCATCGTCAATGCGAACATGTTGATTTCGATAAGGCTGTTAACTCCGGCTTTTTTCCTGATGGGCAGGCGGTTTTCACGGATCATTTGGCGGGCATAGCTTTGCTTGTAACCAGTGCGGCGGCAAAACTCATCCAGAGTGATGAATGGCTCTGATACCACAAGGTTAATGCTGGGGCGCATTGAAAAATTACGATTCATGATGCACTATTCCTCAGTTTGAGCGACGAACTCACTATTCGTCACTGTTTAACACTATTCAAAACATCTTGAATCGAGATATTAGGATCACTAAATGAACATGTCAACACGAAACTTAACGAATAAAGATGACACTCGCTTGATTCGAGATTTCATCTCACAAAATAGAGGTGGGAAAGAGGTTATTGCTCGCATACTCGAAGCATATGGATTTACCACACGAATCACGCTGTGCAAGCAGCTTGGCGTGTCTCAGAGCACTATGGCTAACAGATATGCTCGCGATACTTTTCCAGCTGATTGGGTCATCGTCTGCCATCTCGAAACGGGGGCATCGTTAACCTGGCTTAGCACCGGGGTTGGCAGCAAATTCGTAGATGGGCGGGATGACCAGGCGGTACATCTAAAGCGCATCGACATCACAAATGGGAACTTAACACCCCAAAATGATGTAGTGGTTGATGTTTCAACCATTCCAGAAGGTTTACATTCACCATTCATTTTGACGTCTGATAAAACTACTTACATGGCTGACAGCTACGACGGCGAGTTAGTAGATGGCTTTTGGTTCATTGAGATCGATGGGATTGCAAGCGTACGCGAGGTATATCGATTTCCTGCCGGGCGTGTGCGGATAGAGAACGGGAAAGCATCGTTTGAATGCGCCGTTAAGGACGTAAAAGTTTTAGGCAAAGTAATTAGTAAAACTGAGTTCATGGATTAACAAATATTTGTAAGGAAGATCATATGAAAAAAATCATATCAGCATTATTGATAAGCGCTTCGTTCACTGTATTTGCAGCACCAGAGCAATACAAAAGCGTCAGTGAATTAATGGATGATTATAACGATTACTCATCTTACAACGTCAAGGGAGTTGAATACCCGGCATTTAAGGTTTTAGCGCAAAATCCTTTGCATATTCAAATATCACCAAGCATCTATTCTAAAGATTCAAAAGAAATAAAATATGAGTCAGATAAAGCGTCCGTTTACGCTGTATACCGTACTCTTTTTCAGACTCCAGCTAAAAGCGTGAAAGTTACAGTCCTACCTTTATCCATTGACCTCCAAACCAAAAAATTTGAATACCTAACTGCGGAAAAATTCGATTTTTCCATAACCAGAAAGCAAGCGGAAAATCTGTTGCGTAAGTACGGCAACATCCGTAACCCTGACCAATTAATGACCGCAAGCGGAAGCTGGAGCGATAACTTCAAAAATTGCTGCTATCTGGAAGAGGGTAAGCCAGGCTTGACCAAATTTGCTCAAGACCTCATTTCTCAAAGGTAAAATAATTGGCTGTAACAAAACTATCTAATGGTAAGTGGCAGGCTCAGGTCTTCCCCAACGGTAGGGATGGGCGGCGCATTCGTCGTCAATTCGCCACCAAGGGGGAAGCCATGGCCTTTGAGCGCCACATTAAGGATCAAGCGCAGGACAAGCCCTGGCTGGGAGAAAAAGCAGATAAGCGGCGAGTTACTGACCTTGTTGAAACCTGGTTCAACGCTCATGGCGTTACACTCTCTGATGGCCTCAAGCGTAAGGGCGCAATGGAATTTGCCTGCTTTGCTATGGGAAACCCTCTCGCTACTGAATTTAACGCCAAACTTTTTGCAACCTACCGTGAACAACGTTTAAGCGGGAAAATTACACGTTCTGATCGGGTAAAAGCAGTGACTCCCCGTACCGTTAATCTTGAGCTGGCGTATTTCCGCGCCATGTTCAACGAACTGAAAAGACTGGATGACTGGAGTGCGCCCAATCCGCTCGAAAACGTCCGGGAATTTAAAATTGATGAGGCAGAGCTAGCCTGGCTGACAGTTGAAGAAGTTAAGCAGCTTCTGGCTGAGTGCGAGAAAAGCAAGGCGGAAGATTTAGTGACTATAGTAAAGATATGCCTTGCAACCGGCGCACGATGGGGCGAGGCGGAGTCACTGACAGGCAAGCAAATAAGCCCCGGCAAAATCACTTATATCAAAACCAAGGGCAAGAAAAACCGCGCCGTTCCAATAAGTGATGAGCTTTACGAAATACTCCCAAAAGTAAGAACATCGAAACCAGTCTTTACGGGGTGCTATTCTGCGTTTCGCGGGGCAATTAAGCGAGCGGGGATTGAGCTACCTGACGGGCAGTTGTCACACGTTCTACGGCACACATTTGCAAGCCACTTTATGATGCGCGGGGGTAACATTCTTGTACTGCAGCGTATCCTTGGACACACTGATATTAAGGTGACGATGCGTTATGCTCATTTCGCCCCAGACCATCTGACAGAAGCAGTGGAGTACAACCCCTTAAATCTGATTTGATGGCAGCAAAATGGCAGCAAACCTATTCACTATGCTTTCATATTCCCCACTATTCGACGGCGCAAGGCGTTGAAAATAAAGTAACTTATTGTTTTATAAGCCTTAAGTTTGGGACTCATAATCGCTTGGTCGTTGGTTCAAACCCAACAGGGGCCACCATAAATCAAGGGCTTGCGATGATTCGCAAGCCCTTATTACTTTCCAGGATACCTATAGGATACCGCCACTGAGTATTTATAGGTAATCCTGCATATCTTCAGATAATTTAGTTGCTAAACTATTTTCTCGACAATTTTATCAACCAAGCTATCAAACTGATCCCCAAGAACATCTATGTATTTTTTAATAGCTAGTATTCTCACCACTTCCTCCTCGCATTCCACTTCTTCTGAAATTGTTTTTGTATACAAGTGATGATCTTCAACGCCTTTTCTTTGTATTAGCCAATCAAAATCAATTCCATATTCTTGCTGTAAAAATTCTTTAACAGCAGCATGTTGGTAAACCTCAACTTCCGGAGGACGATTGCCAGGAAAAGAAAATAAGTTCCCTCTAGGATCCTCACCTACATCAGCATCCCTAACTGCAATAGCATTTAGTCCAGATTTACTCAAAATCTCTACTGCCTTTCTTACGGCAGTTTTATCACCAACATCAGTAATCTGAATGGATTTGAGGATGTCTCGCCTTTTCAGCCTTATTACTTGGCTAAGTAGTACCTTAGCAAAATGATCCTCAACACAAACATGCAGCCCTTTAAAATGACCGTCTGAGAGTATTGATCTTATGTGCGTTGTTGAAATGCCGTCTTTTATATCCACGCCAGTTTCATCACGAATCAATAATTTACGAGCCTCTGGAGGCAATGCATTTAAAATAACACTAGAATGAGTAGAAAGAATAATTTGATGTTTTCTCCGCTCACAAACCTCCATAAGATATTTCGTAAATTCATATTGCGCACTTTCATGAAGAGACGTTTCTGGCTCTTCTAAAACAAATAAGCTCTGTTCCGGGGATGTTTCTAACATATCAACGGTATAAAGCACCCGACCTTCGCCAAAGCCCATGTTATTTTCTGAATATGAATATCCAAGTCTTTCAACCATCCCTATTTCTGTCTCTCGTTTTCTATGCGATATTCCCTGAAATGCAACATCGTCATATGGATGACCGATAATTTTAGCCATCCTTGATATTATCTCTTGGTCAACATTCCTTCTCACTGTCAAATCGAAATCCCTTCCCCCATAGACACTGAGATCACGACGCTCAACTTTTGGAATGTATACAGTAAAACCTATATAATAACAATGTCTCTCCGGCTGACGTTTATATCCAGACCAAGAAGATTTTATACGTGAAACGGTTACATCTTGAGTTCTATTAGGGTCATTGGTTTCATATTTATAAATGACACTTGAATCCATTTTAAATGGACTCGGATCAGCTTTTGATACGGGGAAAAAGTCTTTTATATAAAGCCGTTTATAATCTTGTGCTGTTACCGGTTTTTTATATGCACAAATAGCTAATTGACCAAGAGTACTTTTACCTGCGCCATTTAAACCAGAAATTGCCGTCACAGGAAAATCCAAGCTCAGAGTAATATCCTCTATACCTCGAAAACCTTTAATATCTATACTTCTCAGAGCCGAGCCAAAATTAGCATATTTATTTCTTTGAGAGTACTTACTTTTCAATTTACTTCTTATATCAGCCATACAAATCCCTATTCTGCTGTGTAATAGCCTAAATTAAAAACATTTTTAGACTATCAGATCCTTTTTAAGCTTTCTATGCTTGATTTTGTAGTATGTAAACCCAAGTAACCTCAAGATGCAGCATGATAGTACTCAAACAAGTTACCCCGGCTGCGGCCCTAAGTACAGGCTCCTGCAACTTGAAGCATCAATGGTTGTTTATCGTCTGGGGTTTTCCGGTTTACGCCACTGATAAGGTGGAGACTTCATGCGTTGGCGGTGCCGCTGTTTAGCCCCCAACACCATAGCTGTTTTTGTGCGGATTAATAGCCTATCTTGCCCGTTAAGTTTATGGCCCTGTAGTTCGGCCGAGACCATTATTGCTTTCTCTATTACTGCCCGATCCAGCATACGCCCCCTCAGTTGATTGACTGGCTGCAACCTGTGAAAAGCTGCTCATTTACCGTCATAACTTCTTTCATATGCTCATACCATCCGGCAAAAATAGCTTCATCTGTACCGGGGTAAGCTGTCAGAAAGCACATAAGTATTTCGTCGGTGAGTTTGTCCTGCTGATCCCAGTCAACAATGAATTGTCTAAACAGAGCGTAAGCCTTAGCTGGGTCTCTGTTCTGCCACGTTTCGACAACGATCTCGAAAGGAGGAACGGTGTAAGTGACTTCAACTGGTAGTGGCTCGTACTTTGTCGGTATCAATACCTCTCTGGTAAATACCTCACCTTCCGGCCAGAGTTGTGCATGAGTTGTCAAAGTTGATCCTCCACATAGATACCTGCTGAAATAATTGCACCGCCGATACGGCGCTTACCGTAAAGCAATGGTACCGGATAGCCCTGCGCGGCAGTATTAGTTACGCCTCCAAATGCGTATGAGGCTTTATTATCAGCGCCTTGTTTACTTGCAAGCCCCGTAGCCTGAGGGGAAAGAAGTTGAGCTACCCCTCCTACAGTCATCGCAGTACCAGCAGCAAACATCATATTACTTGCGGCAATTCAATTGTCCGGCGGTTGTGCTGCCTTTCAGTTGGCTGTGGCCAGACGTGGTGAGCGTGATATTCCCGCTGGCATTTGTTGTGCTGCGGCTCTCTTGGGTCAACGTCTGCGCGTTGAGGGCAATCTCGGAAGCACTGAGATTTCCCTGCTGCACCAGTTCGCCACCCTTAACCGACAGCTGCTGCCCCGCCACAACAGAACCGTTAAGCGCCGCGTTTTTCTCAGCATTTACGGCAAGATGACGACCCGCGCTTGCCTGGGCATCTGCGCTCTGGATCAGGGTGGTCGCGGCAAGCGTAGCGTCATTTGCCGCCGTGAACGCACCGCCGTTTTGCGTCAGCGTGCCGCGGGTTGTTAACTGAAGGTTGTTATCCGCGGCAACGTGAGCCTGGTCAAGCGTCAGCGCCGTCTGGCCGGAGACCGTGACGTTGCCACCCGCTTTATGGTCCCCGCGTAACGTTACGTCCGCCGCGCTGACCGTGGTGCTGCCGCTGGCAAGGGTGTTTTTCAGCACCACTTTTCCCGCACTGCTGAGCGCAATATCCCCCTGTCGCGCGTTAAGGTTGCCCAGGTTTACGCCCACCCCCGTTTCACTGGAGACCAGACGGATCCTGTTAGCGTACATGCCGCCCAGCGCGCCGGTGTCTACCGCGACCTTCGGGGCTGTACCTTCACCTTTTAACGCACTGACGCTGCCATCCGCCGCTACGCGGTTCGCCCCTGCAACGACACGTAAATCTTTCGCATGCAGTTGCGCGTTGATCTCCGTCGCACGGGAGATGATCGACACCGCATCGCTCTGCGAGCCATTGAGGCCCGCGCCCTCGATGGTGACCGCACCTTGGGTAACATCAAGAGATTGCAGCTTACCGCTGGCATCAAGCACCGGTTTACCGGTGGTGAGGGTCACATTCGGCGTGTTGATAAATCCGCAGCCGTTACAGGTGATACCGTAGGGATTCGCCACGATGACGTTCGCCGCCTTGCCGGCCACTTCGGTATAGCCCTGCAAATTTGAGCGGTTAGCGCCGGTGACTTCGTTGATGATGCCTTTGGCTTCCTGCCCGGCCTTCAGGTTGGGGTTATTCTGGATAAGCCCGCCAAGCTGGGTCTGGTTAAGCTGCCCGGTCGCGTTATTGAGGATCAGCCCCTCTTTCCCGACGTTGTAGTCGTTGTATTTGTTATGGGAAATACCGGACTGGTTCGGCGTGGCGATGTTCACCACCGGCACGCCGTTAGCCGCCTTATCCATCTGCGTATTGCCGGACGGGGTGATGGATGCCGCCACCGCGGGTAACAGCGGCTGCGTCGCCAGCAGAACGCTCAGTAACGCGCTCAGCGCGCGCTGTGAAAAACGAACCTGATCCTGTTTCATCATCCCTGTCCCTTAGAAAGCCACTGATACGCGGTAGTAAATCGTGAGGTGATCCGGTGCCAGCCAGTCCGGATACGCCATCGGTGTGCCAACGGTAAACTGGCTTGAATAGCCGCGATGAGCCGTCGTCAGACCAAACGCGGCGCCCCACAGTGTGCCGGAGGCGTAACGGTCAAATCCGTCCTTCTTCAGCCAGCCACCGTCAACTGCTGCCAACAGGCCAACATCCCCCACCCACGGCAGCGTAAAGAGCGAATAATTGAGTTCATTTCGCCAGTAACCGCCGTTATCACCGGAGAGGTACTGCTCTTTGAAGCCGCGCACGGAGGTCTCTCCCCCCAGCGTCAGGCGCTCGCTGCCGTATAGCCGGTCCGGCGACCACTGAAAATAGACGCTGGTCAACCACCACAGCCCGTCAGCAACCGGGCGCTGAAAACTGCCGTTGACGCTCCATTTGCGGAACTCGGCTTTCGGCACATCGCCATGCTTGTCGTTATCATCTTCGGCGCCGAACCACGGCACACCCTGAGTGAAGGTCGGGTTCAGGGTCACCACGCCGGAGGCGATTTTTTGCGTGTGGTTAAGGCCCAGGGAGAAACTTGAAAGTTTGCGGCTGCTGGTAGCCAGCAGAACATCGTCGAGATAGTTATGGTTGATGCGGTGGGTGATGCCCGCCGACACGCCGGTTTTGATATCGCCATTGCGGAACAGCACCCAGGAGCCATTCAGACGGTGGGTTTCGGTGTCGCCCGTCGAACGCCAGAGCCAGCCGTTATTATCGATGGTGCTGAGGTAGTTGCTCCAGCTGTAGCTGTAGTCCAGCAAGCCGTAGCCATAAGGCACGCTGACCCCGGCGGCAAAATTCTGAGCATCATGGCTGTTCGAAAAATCACTGCTGCGCCCGCCGCTGATAAACCACTTATCCGCCAGCCCCAGCAGGTTATTGCCGTACAGCGCGCCATTGAGTTGTCCGGTACCGGTACTCTTTTGCCCGCTGTTATCGAAACTCACTGAACCGCTGAGCGGGAATTCAGGCGAAGCCGTCAGATTGACGATTGAATAGCCCTGTCTGTCGCCGGGCAAAATTTCTATTTCAACCGGCGTCTGGCGCACGCGATTAAGCTGCTCCATGCCCTGTTCGATATCGCGCAGGTTAAGAATTTTCCCTTCGAGGCCGGGAAAGGTCATGCTCAGCGTGCGGGCGGGAACCCCTTCAAGCCGGATTCGCTGGAGTTTGCCTTCCAGTACCGCGAGATGCAGTACGCCACCAGAGAGATCCTGCTCGGTTAAAAATGCGCGGCTGGTGATATACCCCCGGCTGATATACCAGTCAGAGACGGCGTTGGTCAGGGCGTTGAGACGCGCCATATCAAGACACTGGTTCACCCACGGCGCAACCAGGCGATCTTTGGCTAACGGAGAAAGAAGTGTGGTACCCGTCAGCTCAATGCGCGAGATAACAAAACAGGGACCTTGCGGAGTCGCAGCACTGTCGGGCTGAACAGGACGCGGTAATACCACGCTGCGCTCCAGCTCTTCACGCTGGCGCTGGTTTTCATCCAGCAACTGCTGCTGTTGCTGCTGAATAGTATTACGGTCGGCCGGAGGCAGGGGGGCCGCCTGCGCAGCACCTGCCAGCAAGGCCATGCCAGCCAGCACCTGTAGTATCGACGTTTTCCCTGTCATCACTGCCACTCCTTGCTAAAAGTCCGTTTTCAGACTTACCTGTCAAAAAACGCGCAACTTATGTCAAAAAGTAAACAGTGTAAATACACACATTTAATTTAAGGTCTATTTTGCTGCATTTTCAGAATTTAGCGGGTGACACTGCGTAAATCTAAAGAAATCCCCCATCGCGCCGATCATCATCCGTGTGTATTATTTCTTGTAGCGTTTCCAACAACTAACCTTAACTCAAATACTTAAGCGCCAAAGCGAAAGGCATCATGAGCACACCGATCAAACGGCTAGAAATCATTAAAAATGCCATTGAACTGGAAGATGACGACATCATTCAGAGCCAGCTGACCCGGCTGAAAAATGAAGCGTTTGACGATGAGCTACAGGCAATCGTCGTGGCGCTTGAGCAGAAAAACTACACTGCGGCCATCGCCGCGATCGTCGCGTGGCTACAAAGCCAGCGTGCCGTGACGCCATGGCGCGATCCGCAGGTCGCCGCGAGCAAACTGGAACTGAAAGCGCTGGAAGAGCGACTGCGCGATCTGATTGACCGCCGTAACGCGCGCGTGCAGCAGCTTGATGAGTTCAACGATCTCTATTTCTCCCGCCTGGGCCCGCTGATGCAGCAGATCCTCGCCCTGCGTAAAACGCTGGCCGAGCTGAACCTGCGCCGTCAGCAGGCTGAGGCGCGTCGTCGCGAGGAAGACTACCGCCGCTGTCAGCGCTACATGGCCCAGGCCGTGGAGGTGCTGGCAACACTCACCCAGCGCTGGCGCGAACTTCCTGCCGATTCCGTACAGGCAGCCGAGGCGCGTAAGCATCTGCAGCAGCAAAGTAACCTGATTGCCAACCTGCTTGCCGAGGCGCTGGAGCTGGAGAGCGGCTTAACGCGTGAGGAAGAGCCTGCGCGTCAGGCGCGTGACGAGGCCAACGAAGAGTACGAGAAATACCGCGAGCAGCATCAGGATGCCGAAGTGCGTCTGCGTAAAGGGAAAGATCTTTCACAAGAGGATCGGGACGAGCTGAAACGGCTCTGGCGGCAGGCGAGCAAGCTGTGTCACCCGGATCTGGTGGCAGACGATTTGAAAGAAGAAGCCAACGCGATGATGGTGCAGCTCAACCAGGCCAAACAGCGTGGAGACGTCAAAACCATTCGTTCTCTGGTGGCGCGCCTGCAGCAGGGCTTCGAGCCGCTGATGGCCAGCGACAGGCTGAACGATCTGGAGCGCATCCGCAAAAAAATGGCTCAGGTTCGCGAGCAGATCGACACCTTAGTGAACGAGCTGGCAGAACTGGAGAAAGAAGAATCCTGGCTGCTGGTGTCGTCGCTCAGCAATATGGAAGCGTACTTCGCGCAGCAGGAAAAGGCGCTGAACGAGGTCCGCGCCTCGCTCGAACATCAGGTGAGCGAAGCGCAGCTCGATTCAGCAGCGTAATTATTTCGCGTGCCAGTACGCGCTGGCACGCACCAGCTGCTGATCGATAGCCTCACTCTCAAACAGTCGGCTCAGGTTTTTAACCACCTTCCCTTCCCCGGTCAGCCAGATAAAGTAATCTTCCGCCGGAACGTTCAGCGACGCCAGCAGCTCAGCCACCGCCTGCTCGCTGTGGCCGATCACCCAGGTGATGTTGAACGCGCTCAGGTGCGCCAGATAATCCTTGTATGATTCATCCCCGACGGTGACCACCGCGTGAATTTCCGGGCGTTTCGGCAAGCTGGCGATGCCTTCCAGGCGGCGACGCAACGCCGGCATCCCGGACTCATCGCACACATACAGCTGCCAGGCGTAATCCTCCGGTACCACCAGCGAACCGCGCGGGCCACCAATCGTCAGCCTGTCGCCCACTTTCGCCTCTAGCGCCCACTGGCTGGCAACCCCGCCGTCATGCACGAAGAAATCAAGCGCCAGCTCGTGCTTCGCGGCGTCGTACAGCGGTGTGTAATCCCGGCTTTGCGGGCGCACGCCGTCGCCCCAGTCAATGCCCTCGTCGGTGACCACCGGTGGCACAAACGTCGTTCCCGGGGCCGGGAAAAACACTTTGGTGTGATCGTCGAAACCGCGGGAGCTAAAGCCCTCCAGCGCCTCGCCGCCTAAAACTATGCGCTGAAAACCAGCGCTTACGGGCTCAACACGGAGCACGGTCAGTTCACGAAAACGCAGTTCGTTACGCACGCGTTGTGGATAGCGGGTGGTTGCCATGTTAAGACCCTTCTCAGGTGAATACGATATATCTAAATTGATTTTAAATGATAATGATTGCTAATCAGCAAGAATGCAAGATCTTTTAGATTGCATCTGAATATATCTTAGATATAGTTTAGATATATCAATTTACGAGGCACACTATGCGACACGAACATGATGGCGGCGGACGTCGACCACGCTTTTTTGGTCACGGCGATCTGCGGCTGGTGATTCTGGATATTCTGACCCGCAACGCGAGCCACGGTTATGAGCTGATCAAAGAGATTGAGAACCTGACCCAAGGGAACTACACCCCGAGTCCTGGCGTGATTTACCCGACGCTGGATTATCTTCAGGATCAGGCATTTATCACCATTACGGAAGAAGAGAATGGGCGTAAGCGCATTGCCATCAATGCGGCAGGACAGCAGTGGCTGGAGGAAAACCAGGAACAGCTTGAGCAGATTCAGGCGCGTATCAAAGCCCGCGCGGTTGGTTTCCAGCTACGCAAAAACCCGCAGATGAAGCGGGCACTGGATAACTTCAAAGCGGTGTTAGATCTGAAGGTGAATCAGGGAGCGCTCAGCGACGCGCAGCTTAAGCAGATCGTTGGCGTGATCGACCGCGCGGCGCTGGAGATCTCCCAGCTGGATTAAGCCGGTGCGTGCTCGCTCACGCGGAAGACGCGTACCAGCTCTTTCAGGTGCATCGCCTGCTCGTTGAGGGAGGCCGCCGCGGCAACAGACTCCTCCACCAGCGCGGAGTTTTGCTGGGTAGTGGCATCAATCAGGCCAATCGCGCTGTTAATCTGCGAGATCCCCTCCGTCTGCTCGTGGCTGGCCTGGCGGATCTCACGCAGGATCACATCCATCTCTTCCACGTTGCCCACCATGCCATTGATAAGCTCGCTCGCCTTCTCGACCAGGTTCATCCCGTCCTGCGTCTGGCTGGTGGAGCTTTCAATCAGCTCACGGATCTCACTGGCTGACGAAGCACTCTTCTGCGCGAGCTGGCGCACTTCACCAGCCACCACCGCAAAGCCACGACCGTGCTCGCCCGCCCGGGCCGCTTCCACCGCCGCGTTCAGCGCCAGAATATTGGTCTGGAAGGCAATGGCATCGATCAGGTCGATGATGTCGGACATCCGGTTCGAGGTCTCGTTAATCAGGCGCATTTTGCTGGTCACCTGCTTCATCATCTCACCGTTGTTTTTGACCACCTTCGCGGCATCTGCCGACAGGTTGGTCGCTTCTCCGGTATGCGAAGCGGTGTTTTTCACCGTCGCGGTGATCTGCTCCATCGAGGCGGCGGTCTGCTCCACAGAGCTGGCCTGCTCTTCCGTGCGCGCGGCCAGATCCTGGTTCCCGGCGACAATCTGCGCGGCGGCGCTGGAGATATTCTCCGAGCCGGTCTGCACCTGCTGCACAATGTCCAGCAGACGCGTTTTCATCTCCATCAGGGCATGCAGCAACAGGCCGGTTTCGTCTTTACCGTGCGAGGTGATACTGCCGGTGAGATCGCCATCCGCAATCGCCGCCGCAAAATCCACGGCCTGGCCCAGCGGACGGGTAATGGAACGCACGATAAACCAGCCAATCAGGCTGCCTGCCGCCACGCTGAAGAGAGTAATGAGGATGAGCAGCAGACGGTTGCTCCTGAAATCACTTTCCACCTGCACCCCGGCGTTCTGCATCTCAGTGTTCTGAATCGCAATCAGCTGCTGCACTTTGGCTTTATAGGCCTGCTGCAGTTTTAGCGTGTTGGTCATCATCTCCTGAACGGCACCGGCGCGATCGTGGTTCTGCACCGCCTGCAAAATACGATACCGCGAGTCCAGATACTGCTGGCGCACGCCGCGTATCTCGGCGAGAACCTGCTGCGATTGTTGATCCTGCAGTGCCTTGTTCAGCTCGCCGAGGATCACCGTGATGTGCTCGCTAATCTCTTTGAGATGCTGCTGCGACTGCGCCGTGTACGTCCCCTGTTCATCCAGCAGCATGAGTTGCTGAGTGCTAATAAATTCCTGGAAGTTGTCGATTAACTGGTTCGCTTTTACCGTGGTCGGATAATCACTGGTAATGATGGATTGCATCCCGTTGTTTGCCCGGTTCAGACTCATTAAAGACAAACTCGCGCTCACCACCATCAGGACAATAAAGAATCCAAACGCCAGAAATAATTTCGTGCCGATTTTTACGTCATGTAAGAACATATTTACTCCATCGATGTGATTATTTCTCAGACGATCACCGTTATCGGTAACGAAACTGCTAACTTTATGACTTTGATCGTTTTTTTATTTCATAACCATCACAATGGATAGGCAGAGGCTATTAATATGGCCGTATCGATCGTTACTCAACTACCAGACGGGGCATTTCTGAAATAGCATCGGGAAAAAATGACTTAGGCAGGGATAAATAACTGAGGCACTTTCTTTAGTTACTTAATATAAAATTAACAATAAATCGCAAGAATAATTACAAATGAAGCGAAGGAAGCCGTTTAATCCTGACAGAATAAACGGCTTTTCTGGAACATTACAGACTCAATGGAGTACCGTCACCGCATCCTGAAGACGTCCGGCACGGTGTTTTACCATCGCGGAGATCTGCGCACTCTCTTCAACCAGATCGGCGTTTTTCTGCGTGATGCTGTCCAGTTCAGCCACCGCGCGGGTTAACTCCGAAAGCCCGGTAGCCTGTTCAGAGGTGGCATGGCTAATCTGCGCGATCAGCTGCGTGACGTTTTTCACCTGCTCAACGATATCATCCATGGTGCGTCCTGCGGCGTGTACCTGCTCGGAGCCGGACTGTACCTTGCTGGCGCTGGCATCAATCAGCTTACGGATATCGTTGGCGGCATTAGCGCTGCGGCTGGCAAGATGGCGAACTTCCCCTGCCACCACCGCAAAGCCTTTGCCCTGCTCACCGGCTCGTGCCGCTTCTACCGCCGCATTCAGGGCGAGGATATTGGTCTGGAAGGCAATATCGTTGATCAGGGTAGTAATGGAGCCGATACGCTGGGTACTGTCGGCGATATCGTCCATGGTTTTGACCACCGTCTGCATCGCGTTCCCGCCTTTGGTCGCCGCACTGCTGGCGGCTACGGAGAGCTTATCCACTTCGGTGGCGGTTTCAGAGTTACTTTGAACGGAGGCCGCCATCTGGTTCATCGTCGCCACGGTCTGCTGCACGTTTGCAACGGTCTGACGCGTGCGGTCGTTCAGATCCTCATTACCCTGCGCCAGCTTGTCGCTGCCGTCGCGCACGCTCACCACCTGGCTTGATACGTCATTGATTAACCAGCGACACATCAGCCCCAGTTGCCCCACCGCGCGAAGGGTCAGGCCCAGTTCGTCGCTGCGGTTCAGGTGCTGCACGCTATTGCACTCGCCGGTTGCCACCTTCAGCGCCTGTCGCGCCACATTCTCTACCGGGCGAACAATCTGCTGTTCAAACAACAACGTGCCCAGCAGCATCATTATCGCTGCTGCGGCCAACGACACCCAGCCAGCTGAGGTTGCCACCAGCGTGGCGGCGAGCGCGCCAAAGAGCACCGCCATCACGCCGCGTACCCGCCAGCGCAGCGGCATTGCCGGTAGTTTTCCGAACCAGCCCTGACGCACCACCAGCCCTTTATGGATCCGTTTGGTACAGCGTCCGGCATTCAGGGCCTTATAGAGTGGCTCCACGGTAGCGATCTCTTCTGCCGTCGCTTTGGTGCGAATCGACATATAGCCGGTGACCTTCCCGTGGCGCACCATCGGCACCGCGTTGGCGCGCACCCAGTAGTGATCGCCATTTTTACGGCGGTTTTTGACAATTCCGCTCCACGGCTCGCCCTGTTGCAGGGTGTACCACATATCGGCAAAAGCGGCTTTAGGCATATCAGGATGGCGCACCAGATTATGCGGCTGACCCATCAGCTCATTAAGCTGATAGCCACTCACCTGAACAAAGGTGTCGTTAGCATGAGTCAGATAGCTGTGGACGTCTGTGGTAGACATTAAGGTGGTGTCATCGTCCAGAAGATATTCATTCTGGGTGACATAGGTTGGAGAGGACATCGTGAGCATCCCTTGCAGGTTATTTGAATGTTAATTTTGTGGTTTATTGTTTTTTCGGCGGTAAACAATTTATCTTTAGTTGTTAAACTTGATGGAGATCGCAGATTTCACTTAAACCGCACTTTTTGTGAGATTTTATAATTGATTGATTTTAAATACTTTCACAATGAAATTATCTGCAAAGGATGATCTGTTAACGCCCACTTAAGTCGCACCGCCTGCACCCCCCTGGTGCAATTGACCCCATCCACGTCTTCCTGCCCCCGTTTTACGTACCGCTAAATCCCGTCTGGAAAACATCGGCATGATTAAATATTGCGCAACATTATTTTAACCTGGCGTTTATCCCGATTTTCGTTAAGTCCGCTGAAGTGGCGTAATCCCTGCAATACTTAACGCAGTATCATGTGATACGCGATCCCCGGGAGCATATTTTGAACAGGTTACCTTCCAGCGCCTCGGCTCTTGCCTGTACCGCGCACGCACTGAATCTCATTGAGAAGCGAACGCTTGATCATGAGGAGATGAAACAACTTAACCGAGAGGTCATCGATTACTTTAAAGAGCACGTCAATCCAGGTTTTCTGGAGTATCGCAAATCTGTTACCGCCGGCGGGGATTACGGAGCCGTAGAGTGGCAAGCGGGAAGTCTGAATACGCTTGTCGACACCCAGGGACAGGAGTTTATTGATTGCCTGGGTGGTTTTGGCATTTTCAACGTGGGGCACCGTAATCCAGTAGTGGTTTCCGCCGTACAGAATCAACTCGCGAAACAACCTCTCCATAGCCAGGAACTGCTCGACCCGCTTCGCGCCATGCTCGCGAAAACGCTGGCAGCCTTAACGCCCGGCAAACTGAAATACAGCTTCTTCAGCAACAGCGGCACGGAATCGGTCGAAGCGGCGCTTAAGCTCGCCAAAGCGTACCAGTCGCCGCGCGGGAAATTCACTTTTGTCGCCACCAGCGGCGCGTTCCATGGTAAATCCCTGGGCGCCCTGTCTGCGACCGCCAAATCCACCTTCCGCAAACCGTTTATGCCGCTGCTGCCGGGCTTCCGCCACGTGCCGTTCGGCGACATTAATGCCATGCGCACCGTGCTCAGCGAATGCCGTAAAACCGGCGATGACGTAGCCGCGGTGATCCTGGAGCCAATTCAGGGCGAAGGCGGCGTGATCCTGCCTCCACAGGGCTATCTGCCTGCCGTACGTCAGCTGTGCGATGAGTTTGGCGCGCTGCTGATCTTCGACGAAGTGCAGACCGGCATGGGGCGTACCGGCAAGATGTTCGCCTGCGAGCACGAGAATGTTCAGCCGGACATTTTGTGTCTGGCGAAAGCGCTCGGCGGCGGCGTAATGCCGATTGGTGCGACGGTTGCCACCGAAGAGGTCTTCTCGGTGCTGTTCGACAACCCGTTCCTGCATACCACCACCTTTGGCGGTAACCCGCTGGCCTGTGCGGCCGCGCTGGCCACCATCAACGTGCTGCTGGAGCAAAACCTGCCTGCGCAGGCGGAGCAGAAAGGCGACATGCTGCTGGACGGTTTCCGTCAGCTGGGACGTGAATACCCG
The DNA here is from genome assembly GCF_028737495.1 of Enterobacter cloacae complex sp. 2022EL-00981. NCBI lineage: Bacteria > Pseudomonadati > Pseudomonadota > Gammaproteobacteria > Enterobacterales > Enterobacteriaceae > Enterobacter > Enterobacter cloacae complex sp. 2022EL-00981. The sequence continues at coordinate 164,689 of NZ_JAQZRK010000003.1, read as the reverse complement.
GATCTGATCCAGGAGGCACGAGGTAAAGGGATGCTGATGGCCATTGAGTTTGTTGATAACGAAATTGGCTATAGCTTCGCGAGCGAGATGTTCCGCCAGCGGGTGCTGGTGGCCGGCACGCTCAACAATTCCAAAACCATCCGCATTGAGCCACCGCTGACGCTGACCATTGAGCAGTGTGAGCAGGTGCTGAAGGCGGCACGTAAAGCGCTGGCGGCACTGCGCGTGAGTGTGGAAGAGGCGTAAAAAAAGCCGGGTGGCGCTGCGCTTACCCGGCCTGCTTTTTATCGGTGAAACTCCGCTACCGTCATGGTAAAGCGCAGCACCTTTTTTCCCTCATTGGCATAGCCGTGCGCGGCTTCCGTTTTCGCCACCGCCGATGCCCCGGCAGCAACCTGCGTAACCGTCTCGTCCACCGTCAGGGTTAATATGCCTTCGTTCACGTGCAGCAGCTCAAAGGTGCCCGCCGGATGCCCCGAAGAGGTAAAACGCTCTCCCGGCTGCATCTCCCACTGCCATAGCTCAATCATATCCGGGCCCGCGGTTCCTGCCAGCAGTCTGGCGCGTCCGCCCTTTTCCCCCTGCCACAGCACCGGGATCGCGGCTTCTTCGATAACGTGCACCAGCGGCTCGCTGGAGACGTTAACGATATCCGCCACTGAGATACCGAGCGCGGCAGCCAGCTTGCACAAAATGGCGATGCTGGGGTTGGCTGCGCCCTTTTCGATCTCCACCAGCATGCCTTTGCTGACGCTGGCACGCCGCGAGAGTTCATCCAGCGACAGTTTTTTCTCTTTACGCCAGTTGCGTATGCGGTTCGCTACGGCCAGGCTTACCTGGGCGATATCGGCACCCTGTTCAGTCATTATATTGACTTTTCCAGTCATTGGTCACTACCATGGTATAAAACAGTCAATACAGGATTATTTATGTCTCTCGTTACGCCGTCAATAGACCCGCGCCTTGCCGCAATTGCCCCGGGCTTTCGGGCGCTGAGCATTCTGGTGGAAGCTGCGCCGGTTACCCACCCGGAAGTCGCTCCGGCCGTGCTCATGCAAGCCTGCCAGCAGATGCTTAATGATGATGTGCCGTGGGCTGACGCGCACCTTTCCGGCTGGGATGAGGTATTTAAGGCCTTCGGCGCAAAACCGAAACGTACGCCCTGCTCGGCATCCGCCTTACGTAAGCGGGTCTTAAAAGACGGCTCGCTGCCACCGCTCGATCCGGTGGTGGATATCTACAACGCGGTGAGCATTCGCTACGCCATCCCGGTTGGTGGAGAAAATCTTGCGACTTATTCAGGCGCGCCGCGCCTGACTCTGGCGGACGGCAGCGAGCCGTTTGATACCTTCAAAGAGGGGCAGCCGGTGGTGGAATACCCGGAGCCGGGCGAGGTTATCTGGCGCGACGACCTCGGTGTTACCTGCCGTCGCTGGAACTGGCGCCAGGGTATACGGACGCGTCTTGACAGTCAGGCGCAAACCATGTGGTTTATTCTGGAAAGTCTGCCGTCAATGCCGCTTACGGCACTGGAAGAAGCCGGAGCGGATCTGATTGATAACCTGCAATGTCTGATGCCGGGTGCAGTGGTGCACAGGCAGTTACTGACCCTGTAAGAGGATAAAAAATGTTTCGTGGAGTCAGCGCATTTCCGTTAACGCCCCTGAAAAACGGCACGTTTGATGAGCAGGCCTTTACGCATCTGCTCTCTCCTGTGGTTGAGGCAGGCGTGGATTCACTGGGCATTCTTGGCTCGACCGGGAGCTATGCCTATCTGACCGTTGAAGAGCGTGCCCGGGTGACACGCTGTGCGGTGGAACATGCCGGTAACATACCGGTTATCGTCAGCATCGGCGCAATGCGGCTGGACGATATTCTGCGTCTGGCTGACAACGCGCAAACGGCCGGAGTCTCCGGCGTGCTGATGGCACCCGTGTCGTACCAGCGATTAACGGATGAGGAAGTATTTAAGCTCTATGAAACGGTGACCCGCCAGCTCTCCGTACCGCTGTGCATTTACGATAACCCTGCCACGACCGGTTTTGCGTTTAGCGATGAATTGCTGTTTGCCGTCGCGTCTCTGCCAAATGTGGGCTCCATCAAGCTTGGCCGCGTGCCGGAGGACCTGTCGCAGGTACGTGCCCGGCTTCCTGATACGGTCACACTGGGTATCGCCGGTGACTGGCGGGCAGCCTCAGCCCTGCAGGCCGGGTTTGACGTCTGGTATTCGGTTCTCGCGGGGTTGTTCCCAAAAGCGGCGCTGGCGATAGCGCGTTCGGGGAAAAGTACAGAGTCAGAACGGTTAGAGCCGCTATGGGATCTGTTCCGTCGTTACGGTAGCGTAAGGGTCATCGCGGCAGCGGCGGAAATGAGGGGAAAAGTGGCAACACCCGGCTTGCCGTTCCCGTTGCAGGCAATTCAGGGAGAGCCGCGCGAGGCGCTTTCAGCGATCCTTGCGGAATTGGAACTGGCCTGAAAAACGCCGGGTGGCGCTGCGCTTACCCGGCCACACCGCATCATTCATAAAGTAATCATTCTCAGGAATGGTTGAGAAAGCAACGTCCCCACCCTCGCAGTTTGTCCCTCTGTCTACGTGTAATTAACCCGGTAAAAATACGTCTTCTCGACTCTTAATAGAAATCAGAAGATTGAATAATAGTAGCGCTAAAATTATAATGCGTAGATTCATTTGCGAGGACGTTTAAGCTATGCAGTACCTACTTGACGGGATAGTGCATTATAATGATGAATCGCGCATTTTAACCGATAATAAACGCGAAGTTGAGCTTTCACTGGCGACGTCGCGATTATTAAATGCACTTATTGACGCCAATAATTCTCAGGTCAGCCGTACTGAACTCCTTGAAAAAGTCTGGGAAGAACATGGTCTGGTTGCTTCTGATAACAACCTGAACCGAAACATATCTCTGTTGCGAAAAGCATTTCTTGAATTCTCGCTTGAAGACAAAATCGAAACAATACCAAAGCAAGGATTTGTACTGCACTGTCAGTGTACTCGTGTTAGTACTACACGTAGTAGCACGTACGAAAAATTTAAAAAAATCTGTTCCTCCCACAAAGGTTTTTACATTAGCACAATAGCATTAACCGTTTTAATGGTGAGCACCATCACTGCCTTTTATTTGTACCATTTAAACGATAGCACTATGCATAAATATAAGTCAGTCGGATTATGCGATGTCTATACTGACGAAAATGGCGTCAAACAAGAGAATATTGACTCATTTTTTAATACAAATTTAGGGCAAAGAATCGCATTAAAATGCCAGCAATATCCCCAAAATATCTATTTTGATGACAACAGAGCGCCTTTAAAAAGCAAGGTGTACTCAACTCACATTGCCCTGTGTGGCAAACAAAATACAGGGAAAGGACATGAATGCGAAAACTTCGTCAATATTAACAACAATTAATATTGTTTTATGCCTGTTGATGCTTCCCTTGCTTGCAATGGGAATATACAAGCTTGTTGGTGTTTATGATTACCTACCGATGAACTGTATGTCGACGGTACATATCAACTATGAAGATTCAAATAATGTCCAGCAAGGGATTAATGGAAATATCAAAATTGTTTTCCACATTACCAACGATGGTCTCGTCACGGTCAGCGAATACGGCACGTTGAACTATTATGGTAAAGAGTACCTTGTCGATCGTACAGGAAACATGACCATTGACACAGACGTGCAAAACGGATTCCATAAAGTTACGAAAGGTAAATTTCTTGCTAATCCGCAGGATAATGCACCTTCTGTGCTGATTGAAAAACTCACCACCAGCCAGCCTGTCCTGCACTATAAGATCCAGAAGCTTGACCCCAAAACCTGGAGAATAAGCGATTTGCAGCGTGCCATATTTATTTGCCGAAAATGAGTTTATTGACGCAAGCACATGACTCATTGTGCTAATGTTATGATTGCAAGACAGATGTATAGATTGTTAAATCAAAAAATAAAACTCGCACTTAACTCTTAACAAAAATCCAACCAGAAAGCAATTGGAGCAACCATACGTTCATCTAAACAAACACTCTACACGCCAAAAAAGCAGAACAAAAACCTTATTAAATGTGATTTTTCTTGATTTAATTCTACTTCCTCTGCTTTTCTCATACTCTTCCCTTCACTTCTTTTATTCTGCATTTTTTTATTTTGTATTTCTAATACCCCTCATAAAAGAATTGTTTGAATTTATTTCGAAAGTATTATTTAGCCAACTTTTTGGTGACGATGCTTTTATCTGTAAAGCATAGAAATCCATTTCATAAAATGTCAAAAACCCTAACAGGCGAAGCAACAAAGTGAGAGGAAGATATGCGCGTGTTAATATTAGATCCTAACATTATAAATCAGCATTATTTGAAAACCCAAATTGAAGAGGCAGGTATTTTAACTGATGTATCTTCGAGTATTGAGGAAGTGGAAATGTTTATGTTTTCAAATAAAGCTGAACTCCTGATTATGGCATCTGAAACGCTTTCCACTGCTGAGTTACAGGCGATTCGTAAGTGGCGACGCGAAGGGCGCACTATCCGCATCATGATCCTTAACAGCAGCAACGATATTGAACACAAGGTGAAAGCGTTTGAAAGCGGCGCTGACGATTATGTTGTCAAGTCTAGTCATATTGAAGAGATTATCATCAGAATTTGGGTTTTAGTACGCCGGAATTATCTCACCCCTTCCAGCCGTATTACTGCAGGTAATTTAGAACTCGACTTAAACAGCAAGGTACTCTTCATCAACAAGCAAAAAATTCGACTGACCCGTTTTGAATTTGAAATTATGAAGCTACTGGTGAAGAACAAAGGCAAAGCGCTGAGCAAACGTAAAATCATGAAACATCTCTACCACGACTGGATGGGTAAAGAAAACAATACCGTCGAGGTGCTTATTGGTCGTCTGAGAAAGAAATTGGCACCCTACAACAGCGGGCAAATCAGAAATCAAAGAGAAGAGGGTTATTATTACGATCTAAACGGTGCGATCTGAGTTACACCCAGCCCCTGTGCTGCCTTGATGGCATAAAAATTAACTTCATTTAAGTACGGTATATTTAACGCTTTTAAACTCACACTTCATCAATCACAGCTTCATTGTTAAGAAAATTATATGAACAAATCTACGACCAATACGCTATCGCTTTGGTCTTTAACGACGCTTGTCGTCGGAGCGATGATCGGAGCGGGTATATTTTCATTACCTGCTGCATTCGGACGAGCAACCGGTGGGCTTGGTGCAATTATTGCCTGGGTGATTGCCGGTGGCGGTATGCTGATGCTGGCATTTGTATTCCAGAACCTTGCGCAAAGAAAGCCTGAACTCAATGCGGGCGTCTTTAGCTACGCTAAAGCCGGTTTCGGCGAATATCCGGGCTTCATTTCGGCACTCGGTTTCTGGGCGGGTACATGTATCGGCAACGTATCCTATTTTATTTTAATTAAATCAACATTAGGCGCTTTTTTCCCTGCATTTGGCGAAGGTAATACGCTGCTGGCAATCGCTGTCTCATCAGTTGTTTTATGGTCTTTTCATCTCCTGGTATTGCGGGGTATTAAAGAAGCGGCCTTTATCAATACCCTGGCCACCTGTGCCAAGATCATCCCTATTTTTGTATTTATCGCCATTCTGATAATGGCATTCAAAAAAGAGATGTTTATGCTTAATTTCTGGGGCGGGGCCGCCGGAGAGCCACCTCTCTTCAGATCAATCTTTTCCCAGGTCAGAAGCACCATGTTGGTGACCGTATTCGTATTCCTTGGAATCGAAGGGGCAAGTATTTACTCGCGTTATGCAACTAACCGGAAAGACGTTGGCCTGGCGACCGTATTCGGCTTCATCGGGGTGCTGTGCTTACTGATGTTAGTCACCATGCTTTCTTATGGCGTTATGCCCCAGGCCGAGCTGGGAGCCTTACGGCAACCCTCAATGGCCGGTGTTCTCGAAAGCATAGTGGGACGCTGGGGCATGATTTTCATCAGCGTGGGATTAATTATCTCTGTCCTCGGAGCCTATCTTTCCTGGTCATTGCTCGCTGCGGAGGTTATTTATTCCGCGGCGTTGAAAAAGAGCATGCCTGCCGTTTTTGCACGCGAGAATCGCTGGCGCGTTCCCTCTTCAGCCGTATGGTTGACGAATATCTCGATACAGCTGTTCTTAATTATCACTTTTTTCAGCGATTACGCATTCCTGTTAGCCCTTGAGCTAACCAGCGCGATGACGCTTATCCCCTATCTTCTGGTTGCCGCGTATAGCCTGAAGCTGGTTATTACACGAGAAACCTACGAACAGTGCACAAAGGGATATTATAAAGACCTGGTGATCTCTGTCATTGCCACTGCCTATGCCTCGTTGATGATTTATGCCGGCGGATTAACGTATGTGCTGCTGTCCGCCGTTATTTATGCGCCTGGCACACTGCTTTATTACATTGCTAAGCGTGAGCAAAACAAAAAAATATTCTCTGGTACGGAACGAATATTATTTACCGCCATCGTGCTCGCGGCTTTGGCCTGTATTTATGGAATTATAAACGGAAATATTACCATTTAATTACTCTCTTAAGGAGATACTATGCAAGATATACCACTGGGTGTTCACTCCGAGGTCGGCCAGTTACGCAAAGTGATGGTATGCGCCCCTGGGTTAGCACATAGCCGTCTTACGCCGGGCAATTGCGATCGACTGTTATTTGATGATGTCATGTGGGTAGAGCGTGCCCGTCAGGATCATCTCGATTTTATTAACAAAATGCGCGGATGCGGTGTTGACGTTGTTGAGATGCATGATCTGCTCTCCGAAACGCTGGCTAACCGTCAGGCACGCAACTGGCTCATCGAACAGCAGATTACTGCTGATGAAATCCCGTTGGGTTTGCTTAATGAAACACGCTCGTTCCTGGATTCGTTACCCGCAGATCGGCTGGCTGAGTTTATGATCGGCGGGCTTTCAACCTATGATTTGCTGAACAGACACAGGGGCGATAAAGAAGAACTTGAACTCGTCGGAAGAGCGACAGGGCTGCGTGAATATTTGCTCCCGCCGTTGCCGAATACGCTTTATACGCGAGATACCACCAGCTGGATTTATAACGGGGTTACGCTTAATCCCCTTTACTGGCAGGCTCGCCGTGAAGAAACGTTACTGACCACTGCTATCTATAAGTTCCATCCGGACTTCACCCGTCAGACGATCAATACATGGTGGGGAGATCCAACGCGTTATCACGGATCCGCCACCCTTGAAGGCGGCGATGTTATGCCTATTGGCAACAAGACCGTTTTAATCGGTATGAGCGAACGAACGTCCTATCAGGCCATTGCCCAGCTTGCATCTGCCCTGTTTTCGAACCCGTTTAGCCATGTCGAGCGCGTTATTATTGCCGCGATGCCGAAGCTCAGAGCGGCGATGCACCTGGATACCGTATTCACCTTTTGTGACAGAGATTTAGTGACGCTATATCCCGCCATTGTTGATCAAATCGAAGTCTTTTCACTGATTAAGGACGACTCCCCAGGCGGAATGCGTCTGGAGCATTATTCAGAGCCGTTAACAGAGGTGGTAGCCAGGGCACTCAATTTACGCTCGCTCAGGGTCGTTGAAACCGAAGGCAATGTTTACGACACCGAGCGTCAGCAATGGGATAGCGGAAATAACGTGGTCGCCATGTCTCCAGGTGTCGTTATCGCCTATGACCGCAATACCAAAACAAACGACCGTTTGCGTAAAGAAGGCGTTGAGGTCATTGAAATTGTTGGGAGTGAATTAGGGCGTGGACGCGGTGGCGGCCACTGTATGACATGTCCATTAATTCGTGATGCCGTTGATTACTCATAAGGAAGAGAGATGTTTAAACGTTCTGTTTTAATTTTAGCCGGTTTGCTGGCATTGGCTGGCTGTACTGAAAAACCCGTTGGTTCTGCCCATCATGCAAGTGCTGCGCTTTCCGGTCAGGTGATGGCGCTGTCGCACGGCACAATCACAGGGGTGAGATACATCACAATCCAAAACGACACCGGAAGCAGCGCTGCCGGTACAGTCGGGGGCGCGTTGATTGGCGGTGCTGCCGGTAATGCTATTGGTGGCGGAAGCGGCCGTCTGCTGGCGACGGCTGGCGGTACCGTTGCTGGCGCGATGGCAGGACAGTCGATACAACGAGGAATGGCGCGACATAATGCGGCTGAACTCTTTATTCGTCCTGATAACGGGCAAGAGTTCGTCACCGTGCAGCCTGCCCGTGAAGGTGAATTTGTCGTAGGGCAACGTGTAAATATTACCTCGCATCGCGGTCAGGTAACGATCTCTCCAGCTCAATAACACGCTTTATCATATCTGCCACAACAGGATAATTGTCCTTTTCATTAAGGATGAAAATTTTTTGTGGCAGGTTTTTATCTTTTATTCATTCCATGTGACCATTTATATCCTTAAGAGGGCATCATTGTGACGACTCATCTATTACAATTTTGGAATATGGCAGCCACCCTGTTTTCTATATTCTTTTTTATTGCGTATCTGTTTGTTATTTTCCAGATCGTTACTGATTTATTCCGTGACAATACACTCAACGGCTTCTTTAAATCGCTCTGGATAATGCTGTTACTTTTCATCCCGCTGATCACCTCTGTTTTTTATCTCATTCTGAGAGGTAAGGGAATGGCCAAAAGACAACGTGCTTACAGACTGGATGCGAATGCCGCAGCACAATATAGTCTTTGTAAATCACCAGCGGAACAAATATCAGACGCCAAAAAACTATTAGACCAGGACGTTATTAGCCAGGAGGAGTTCGAACTCCTTAAAAAGAAAGCCATAAATTAAATCACAATGACTAAGGATGGCGTAATATCCAACCTTAGTCATTTCGTTTTAGAAAATCAGTCATCTCTGGCGCTATTAACAATTCGTCTCATGTTTTGTTAATGCGCTGGCCTATTTATTATTTTTAACTACTTTTATCCACTGGAGCGTTCGCAATGAAAAGCACTACCCCCTGGCAGCCCTGTAAGGAAAAAATCGACTTTATCGGCGGCTTTTATCATTTATTTTTGTTGATTTGCTCTGTTTTACTCTGGAGCGGGTTACTTCTTTTTGCCACACGTGCCTATGGCCAGACTCATGCTGATGAAAATGCAGCAAGCTGGGGCAGCAGGATTGTTTCCGATATTACGCAAACCTGGACAGATTATGATAGCCACGATATTTATCTTCCTTTTATCAGCTGGCATAACCGGTTCATGTACGATAAAGAAAAGACCGATCGCTATAATGAAATGCCCTGGGGTGCCGGAGTGGGTGTTTCTCGTCATCACAGCAATGGCAACTGGAGTGCACTGTATGGAATGGTGTTTAAAGACTCACATAATGAGTGGCAACCGGTCACCGGCTATGCATGGGAGAAAGGATGGCATCCAGGCCAACAAAAAGATTTCAGGTTGGGATTAGGGGTGACCGCCGGGATAACGGCGCGTAAAGATATGGGCAACTACATTCCCTTACCGATTATATTCCCGCTTTTTTCAGCGAGTTATAAAAATGTGAACATCCAGTTCACCTATATTCCTGGCACCTATAATAACGGAAACGTACTCTTCGGGTGGTTACGTTACAACCTGTAGCAGGGCTCAGCCCTGCATTACACTCTCGGTCTTTTTACTATCAGCGCAGGAAAGGAAATGTTTTAAGAGAAGAAGGAAGAAGAGTATCTGGATAAAAAGGAGGGTAAAGAAAAATGACTGGATTATATGCAACGACTCACCGCGAGCGTAGGGCTCGCGGTGAGTGTTTGTTTAGAATTGAAGTGCGGCGCCCAGGTAAGCACCATCAAGCAGCGTATGATTAGGCGTACCGGATTTACCATGAACGCTAATATGACGGTAACCCGCTTTGAGTTTCACCTCATCTCGTACCTGCCAGGCCAACCCTGCATCAACTTCAACATAGTTTTCGACGGCATTGTTCAGGCCACGTGGCGCGGTATAACCTTCACCATAGGCATACACCTCATCGCTAAAATGGACACGAACCCCGCCACCAATCGGTGCCGCAAATCCATTATCACCTTTCTTAGGCGCCATATAGATGGCCTTGGCACCTGCGTATAGATCGGCTTTACCCAGAGACACCTGATAACCCAGGCCGGCACCGCCAGAATTACGGCCATCATTATAATTGTTAGCCCAGTTTGCAGTATAAAAAATACCGGTCGGCTCAGGCGCAATCAGTGCATTTAACTCCGTATGTTGTGTACCTAACTGAGCGCCAATTTCAGCGGCGTTAGCACCAACAGAAATAGTTGAAAGAATTGCCACTACTGTGAGTGTTTTTTTAAACATTTGTTATCACCTAATTTACATTAAAAAAAAGAAGTCAGAACCTTAAACAAGCTCTGTCTGGTGGCTTATTTTAGGGGGCGATGTTATATGAATTTCAAACAAACAAGAGATCCTCACTCACCATACTCTCATTCATTAATCAGCGAGGTGGCAGCTGCGCACGCTATAAAATGACGTGTGTTTAAGTTCCATCTATCTTTTCGCACTAGAATGCCTCTTTATTTTCACCGAAACCAGTGAGGAAACCATGTTCCCGGAAGAAAATATCAGACGGCCCAAAAAACCAAACTTTATCCGTTATCTTTTTCTGTTCAACCTTTTATTGCTGCCCCTTTTCATGATTGTGGCACGCCTGGTCTGGGGACAGGATTTCTTTTCTGTTTCTCCCAATGGCGCTTTGTTCTGGCCGGGTGCTGTCTCGCACGTTTTGTTGCTGGGCGGGGTTTGGTTGTTTTTAGATGTTCTGTTTATGATTTGGTTTTACCTTACCAACAAAAAAAACTGAGGAGCAACGCTTATGCTGCTATTTATTTCATGGCTTTTTGCATTAGTTGGCAGTGAATTACTGCTGTTACAGATCAACTCAGTAAGCATTATCATGCCTCTCTTATATTTATCTATGGGGATAATGTATTTATATCAAAAGAATAAAATAAGGAATATGTTATGGCTGGATGCAAACTTAAAAAAAACACGCATCCTCAACCTCAAGGTTCTGTTTGTGGCAGCGCTTAGTATTATGTTATCTATCGTCGCGCATATCAATTTCGCCATTAACTCCTTGCTGATCATGCAATGGTTAAAAGCATAGTTTATGCGATGTCCATATCTTTATTCTGTGCCCCCATCATCAACCACGCTGCGCTTTAAAACCTAAATACAGCAGATATCAGGTTGAATATCTATGTTTAGAGGATTTATGCGCAAGAAAAGTATTAGAGTGTTGAAGCGTTGTATTTTTATCCTTTTGGGCTTCACGCTTTGTGCAATGACAGGCCTGTTTTATTGGGTACAGCGTAGCGGCGAACTCCAGCCCTGGCATACTTTTGTCCCTAATGAATTACGCGAAAACGAGATCGATCGGGCCGACTGGGATGACTATATCAATGCTGAAAACGCCCTCTTCATGGAGGTGCATAACAATGTCGTTATGAAGCAAACCGATCAGGATACAACGAGTTTAAATCGTTATAACCCGTCAAGCCCGGTATTTCCGGACACCCTTCCCACAGACTGGAATCGATCCTATATCATGCGCCCACAGGCGGAACCGAGAGGGGCTGTGGTGTTACTGCATGGACTTACGGACTCCCCTTACAGCCTGCAGCATATTGCCCGGCTCTATCAAAAAGAAGGGTTTGTCGCCATCGGGATCCGTCTACCTGCCCATGGAACCGTACCCGGGGCATTAACGGATGTAAAATGGCAGGACTGGCTGGCAGCAACGCGTCTTGCGGTGCGCGAGGCAACAAAAATGACCCATGCGGATGCGCCGCTGCATATTGTTGGTTTTTCCAATGGTGGGGCGCTGGCCATGAAATATGCCATCGATGCCCTTGATGATGAGAGCCTGAAGAAGCCACAACAAATTGTCCTGATTTCTCCCATGATAGGCATAAGCCGCTTTGCTCGGTTTTCGGGAATGGTCGAATGGACAGCCTTTCTCCCGGCCTTTTCTCGTGCGGCCTGGTTAGGTCTGGTACCAGAATTTAATCCTTTTAAATATAACTCTTTTCCCGTGAATGGTGCGCGGCAGGCTTATCTTCTGACTGAGACATTGAAACGGGACCTTACGCGACGCAAGTCATCGGCTGGCTGGAAAGATCTTCCTCATGTGCTTACGTTTCAGTCCGTTCTTGATTCCACAGTCAGTACCCGGGCAGTGCTGGACGTGCTCCATCATAATCTACCGGATAACGATAGCGAACTGGTGTTGTTTGATATTAATCGTGCGGTCAATTTTCGTGCACTGTTTCGCCACTCTTCGGATCGCGCGCTATCACACTTACTGGCAACACCACAGCGTACTTACACGACGACTATCGTCAAAAACGCCTCTTCAGAGAGTATGAACATGGTCGCTTCGACGCACTTAGCACACTCAACAACAGCAGACGTGCAGCCCCTTAATGTGCGCTATCCGAGAGATGTTTTTTCACTCTCTCATGTCGCCCTCCCGTTTCCTGTCCATGACTCTTTATATGGAAGTGAACCCTATGAACCGAATCACTATGGTCTGAGTCTGGGTGTTTTACGCGTCAGAGGGGAGCGAGCGGTACTGCTGGCAGATATGGACTCCTTAATGCGTATCACCTCGAATCCGTTCTATCCCTATCTGATTGAAAGGATTGCTGGCGTCATAAGATAATGGAAGAGGCGTTTTTTAACGTCAGCTCATCGTTGGGGATAGATGAAATAAAAGACAACCGGCGCCAGAGTATAACATTCGTTATTCTTCGCATCTTTCACCACTATCCCCATTGAATCGCTGGCTGCCGGTTAATTTGTCACTCCGGCAGCAGCCCCACAAAACTGCGTTTTTTGCGCGGCTCCGACATCAGCTCTTCGAGCTTATCCACGCAGGCCAGGTAGTGCGGCGTTTTTTTATGCGCCAGCACCGCCTCTTCGTCTTTATAGGCCTCGTAGATAAAGAACCGGGTTTTCACCCGGGGGTCCTGCAATACGTCAAAACGCAGGTTTCCCGGCTCCTGAATCGCGCCCTCGTGGTTGGCGCGAAACACCTTCAGAAACTCGTCCACCCGCTCGGGTTTGATGTTGATCTCCACTAACGTCACGTTCATTCTGCTTCTCCCTGTTTCTCTTCCTGCCAGAACTGGAACGCCTCCCGGGCGCTCAAGTTCTCGTGAACCACTTTCTTCACCGCCTTCAGCATGGCGAGCGGCGCGCTGGACTGGAATATGTTGCGCCCCATGTCCACGCCGGAGGCTCCCTGGTCAATCGCGCGCCAGCACATCTCCAGTGCCTCGTGCTCCGGCAGCTTTTTCCCCCCGGCGATGACGATCGGCACCGGGCAGCTGGCGGTCACTTTTTCGAATCCTTCATCCACATAGTAGGTTTTAACAAACTGCGCCCCCATTTCGGCGGCAATACGGCTGGCGAGCGAGAAGTAACGCGCATCGCGCGCCATCTCCTTGCCGACGCCCGTCACCGCCAGCACGGGCATCCCGTAGCGTGCCCCCGCATCCACCAGCTTGATGATGTTATTGATCGACTGATGCTCGAATTCACTGCCAATGTACACCTGCGCCGCCACCGCACAGACGTTCAGGCGCAGCGCGTCTTCCATTGCCACTGCCACGCACTCGTTCGACAGCTCGCCCAGAATTGAGTTACCGCCGGAGGCGCGCAGGACCACCGGTTTATTGGTGGCGGCCGGTACGGTGCTGCGCAAAATACCGCGGGTACACATCAACACGTCGGTTTCGGCGAACAGCGGCGCGATAGAGAGATCGATACGCTCAAGACCGGTGGTCGGCCCCTGGAAGTAACCGTGGTCAAAGGCCAGCATCACCGTGCGGTTGCTTTTTGGGTTGAAGATGCGCGAAAGCCGGGACTGCATGCCCCAGTCCAGCGAGCCACAGCCCTTCAGGGTGAACGGTACATTTTGCTGCGGTGTACCGATGCCAAAATCCTTACCGTCTTTAATGTCGTCTAAATCAGCCATTTGCTCCCCCGTCAGAAATCGTATTTGTTGATGTTCTCTTTGGTGAACACCACGCGCTCTGGCAGCAGCACGATGCCGTTGCCTTTTGCTTCATACTGGTAGCCCTGGACGCTGTTCGGCTCGACCTTCAGCGTACCGATATCTTTTACCTCCACGCTGTCGCCGACGTTAAGATCGCCTTTTTTCAACAAACGATCGGCGACATTGACCGCAATTTTGCCCTGTTGCACCACATCCCACAGGCCGAAGGCTTTAACCGTGCCGCGCTCGACGTACGGACGCATGACGTTAGGCGTACTGAATCCGACAATCGCCACCCCTTCCCGCTTCAGGTTTTCCGCCGCCTGCGCCGCGGCAGGCAGAGCGTTGGCATCCGGGGCGATGATCGCATCCAGATCCGGGTATGCTTTTAAGATCCCTTCGGCGGTTTGCAGGGATTTGGTGGCGTCGTTATAGCCAAACTGGGTGGTCACTATCTGCCACTGGGGATGATCTTTTTCGATTTTGGCCTTCGCCTCTTTCACCCACTGGTTCTGGTCGGTGACGGTCGGGCTGGAGTAGAAGAACGCCACTTTGGCATTCGGTTTTGTCACCTGCTTCCCGGCCATCTCCACCAGCAGGCCACCGAGCTGCTCCGGGGTACCCTGGTTGATGTAGATGCTGCGGCACTCCGGTTTGGTGTCGGAATCCCAGGTCAGCACTTTGACGCCGCGCTGCATGGCGCGCTTCAGCGCCGGGCAGAGGCCATCCGGCGACACGGCGGAGACGATAATGGCGTTATAGCCCTGGTTGACGAAATTATTGATGAGCTGCACCTGGCCGGAGACGCTCGGCTCGGTTGGGCCGTCGTAGGTGACGTCCACGCCGAGGTCTTTCCCCGCCTCTTTCGCGCCATTGCCGCCGCTGGTGAAGAAGCCCACCCCCACCAGCTTCGGGATAAAGGCGATGCGGTCCGCCGCCTGCGCCGAGGCGAAGCTGAGGGCCATTGCCAGGACTATCAGTTTTGTTTTCATCTTACGCTCCGGATAGTTTTCTAAAGAGAGAACGCACCCATTCACGGTGCAGACTCAGCGAACGTCCCATCACCACCACAACCAACAGCGCCCCTGACAGCGCGCTCGACACCTGGTTGGGGATGCCGACCATCTGTAACCCCTGCTGCAGGTACCCCACCAGCAGCGCTGCCAGTGCCGTACCGATAACCGAACCTGACCCGCCATAAATATTCGCCCCGCCGAGTACGGCAGCGGTGAGGGCTGGCATCAGCAGATCGCGCCCCAGATCCGAGCGCGCGGAACCGAAATAGGAGACCATCACCAGCGCGGCAATGGCCGAGGCGACGCCCACCAGGCCATACAGCGCGTAGGGCATGCCGTTAACCGACAGCGCCGCATAGCGCGCGGCGCGCGGGTTCTGGCCGATTAAGAACAGATGCCGCCCAAAGCGCCCGCGGTGGGTAATCAGCCAGAAGAAGAGCGTAATGAGCGCAAACAGCACCAGCGGAACGGGCAGACCTGACACGGTCAGGTTAGCGAACGCGGTAAAACTGTCCGGGAAGCGGCCGATGCCCTCATAGCCCGTCGCGCCCGCCATGCCGGAGAGCAGCAGCGCCCCGCCGCCGTAGAGGTAGAGCGTGCCGAGAGTGATAACTAAAGGGCTGATACCCGTGTAGTGGATCAGCGCCGCATTCACCAGCCCGCACAGCAGGCCCAGCAGCAGCGTCAGAGGAATGGCGACCGCCATCGGCCAGCCCGATTGCATCATCACCCCCAGCGCAATGGTGCACAGGCCAATGGTTGAACCGAGGGAGATATCGATCCCGCCGCTGATAATCACCAGCGTCAGCGGCAGCGCCACAATGCCGATGCAGATAAAATCGCTGGTGCTGAACAGCAGCATGTTGATGTCGAGCATCCGCGGGTTGATGGCGCCAAAGAGCAGGATCTCCAGCACCAGTAAGATCAGCAGCGCGCTTTCCCAGTTAAGCTTCATTTACGCCACCTCTTTTTTGCGTTTGGGAAATGGGGTGACGTGCTTTCCCCCTCTGTTACCCGGCTGGAAGCGACCGTATTTCAGCGCCCGCTGATGACGCGCCAGCGCCTGGCGCAGACGCCCGTCGAGCACCAGCACGCCCAGCAGCACCAGCCCGGCGATAAAGTCATTCCACCACGCCGGGAGCTTAAACAGCACCAGTACGGTGTCGATTTGCGTCAGGAAAAAGGCCCCAAGCAGTGCGCCAATCAGCGTGCCCGTCCCGCCCAGCAGCGAAATGCCGCCGAGCACGCAGGCGGCGATGGCTTTCATCTCCAGCCCGCTCCCGGTCTGGTTTGGCACAAAGCCAATCTGCGCGGCAAAGACAATCCCGGCGCAGGCCGCCAGCATGCCGTTGAGAGTAAAGGCGATCATCCGCGTGCGGTTGACCGCCACGCCCAGCTGGCGCGCGGCGGCAAGGTTATCGCCCACGGCATAGAAATCGCGTCCAAACGCGGTACGCGAGAGCGTCCACGCGCCGATGGCGGCCAAAAACAGCACCACCATGCCGAGCGGCGAAATGCCCACGGCTATGGGTTCAGAAAGGGATTTCAGCCCCGGCGGTAACCCTTCAATCCACTTTCCACCGGTCCAGAGCAGCATCGCCCCGCGATACAGCCCCAGCGTGCCGAGGGTGGCGACAATCGCCGGGATGCGCAGCGCCACCACCAGCAACCCGTTGAACGCCCCTGCCAGCGCGCCGACAGACAGCGCGAACAGCATCGACACCGGCAGGCTGTAGCCATTGTTCAGCGCCACGCCGACGGCGATGGCGGAGAGCCCCACGGTGGAGCCCACGGAGACGTCAATATTGCGGGTCAGCATCACCAGCGCGGCGCCAAGCGCCAGCAGGATCAGGATTTGCGCGCTGGCGAAGATCATCCCCAGCGTCTGAAGGCTCAGGTACGCCGGATTAAGCGCCACCAGCACGGCAAACAGCGCCAGAATGGCGAGAAACGCGCTCAGCTCGCGGTTTTTCAGTAACGTCTTCATGATTGTCCTCCGAACGCCAGCGCCATCATCCGATCGAGGCTGACGGCATGGCGCGGCAACTCGCCGCTGAGCACGCCCTGGTGCATCACCAGCACGCGATCGGCAAGGCCAGGAAACTCATCGAGATCGCTTGAGATCATCAGCACCGCCACGTTCTGCGCGGCCACGCTTTTGATGAGCTGGTAGATATCAGCACGTGCCGACACATCCACGCCGCGCGTCGGTTCATCGACGATCAGCAGTAACGGGTTGGCTTCCAGACAGCGGGCCAGCAGCACTTTCTGCTGATTCCCGCCGGAGAGGGTGCGCACGGTTTGATCCGCATGGTTGAGTTTGATCCCCAGCGCACGGTGGTAACGCTCCACCACCGCGGACTCCCGCTTGCGCTGCTGCCAGAGAGACGGCTCGTTCAGCGCCACGGTGTTCCAGCGGATGGGTGCATCCAGGAACAGGCCGGACACCTGCCTGTCTTCCGGCAGATAAACCAGGCCTTTGTCCAGCCGGGCGCCCACGCTCTCGTGAGTGATCTCCTGATTCTCCAGCCAGACCCGTCCGCCACGCACCGGACGCAGGCCGTAGAGTGTCTCGGCAAATTCGGTGCGCCCGGATCCGACCAGCCCGGCCAGACCGACGATCTCGCCTGCGTAGATCTCAAGCGAGAGATCGATAAACCCCTCCCCGGTAAGATCGTCCACGCGCAATACCGGAAAATCCTGCGGCTGGGTGCGACGGTTTCCCGGCAGCGCCAGCCAGAGTTTTTGCGCATCGCTTAAGCCTTTCTCCCGGCTCACCGGCGTCATGGCGGCAATCAGCGCGTTATCGTCGAACTGCGCGGTTTCCCCGCTGAGCACTACGGCACCGTCGCGCATCACCGAGACGTGGCTTGCCAGCTGGCGGATCTCCGGCAATTTATGCGAGATAAAGACGATACCGACGCCCAGATCCTGCAGGGCGCGGATCTGGCGAAACAGACGTTCGGTTTCACCCGGCGTAAGGGAGGCCGTGGGTTCGTCGAGGATCAGGATCGTCGCGTTACGCATCAGACCGCGCAGGATCTCCACCATCTGCTGATCCGCCACTTCCAGCGTGCTGGCGATCGCGTCGAGATTTAGCTGGCACTGCAGCTGCTGCAGCTTCTCCGTCAGCCGATTCTCTCTTTCCCGTTCACGCGGCAGGCGGAAAAGGATGTTTTCCCGCACCGTCAGATTGGGGAACAGGAGCGGTTCCTGAGGCACCAGATAGATACCTAACTTATGGGCCTGCACGGGCGTGAGCCGCGCATATGAATGACCTGCTACGGAAAGTTCACCGCTGTCCGGCGTCTCCACCCCGGCGATGATCTTCATCAGCGTCGATTTACCCGCGCCGTTCCCGCCCATCAGCGCATGCACCTGGCCCGCAAGCAGCGTGAAATCAATGCCTTTCAAAACCGGCACCCCGGAAAACTGCTTGCAGATGGCTCGTGCTTCGATAAGTGGGGTCATCATCGCTCCGCTATTGAACAAATGATTTTTAGATTTAATAATGTTCAAAAGCGTAGACGGTGAACTATATTTACAACCGTGCAGGGATCACAGTTTTATCGATTAAGATCCAACTGAACCAGAAACTATCTAAAAGATCCGTTTTGCCGCGTGGCTCACATTTTCGACCTGCGCCGTCACGAACATATGATCTAAATTTTTATAAGAGTTCAATTATGAGCGATAAACGCACTGCGGAAGAAGGTCGGTTTGCCGGGCTGGCACTGGCGGAAGAGGAGCTGGTTGCCCGCGTGGCCTGGTGTTACTACCACGACGGATTGACGCAAAACGACATTGGCGAACGGCTCGGCCTGCCGCGCCTGAAGATCTCTCGCCTGCTGGAGAAAGGTCGCCAGTCCGGGGTGATCCGCGTGCAGATCAACTCCCGCTATGAGGGCTGTCTGGCACTGGAAACCGAACTGCAGCAGCGCTTTGGGCTAAAGCTGGTGCGCGTGCTGCCAGCACTGAATACCCCGCCAATGAACGTGCGGTTAGGCATTGGTGCCGCGCAGTCGTTAATGGGCGTGCTGGAACCCGGCCAGCTGTTAGCGGTGGGATTTGGTGAAACCACCATGAGCAGCCTGCAACATTTAAGCGGCTTTATCAGCTCGCAGCAGATCCGCCTGGTGACGCTCTCCGGCGGCGTGGGGCCCTATATGACCGGTATCGGCCAGCTGGACGCGGCATGCAGCGTCAGCATGATCCCCGCCCCGCTTCGCGTCTCCTCCGCCGAGGTGGCCGGGATCTTAAAACGTGAAACCAGCGTACGGGACGTGATCCTCGCCGCAACGGCCGCCGACGTGGCGGTGGTCGGGATTGGGTCCGTGAACCAGCGTCGTGATGCAACGATATTGCGCTCAGGCTACATCAGCGAAGGTGAACAACTGATGTATGCCCGTAAAGGGGCCGTCGGCGACATTCTCGGTTATTTCCTCACTGCCGAAGGAGAGTGCGTTGAGGAGCTGGAGATCCACAAAGAACTGCTGGGCGTCACGCTTGATGAACTGGCGCAGTTACCTACCATCGTCGGCGTGGCTGGCGGTGTTGAGAAAGCCGATGCGATTTACGCCGCACTGAAAGGTCGCCGTATCAATGGCCTGGTGACGGAAGAGACAACAGCCCGCGCGGTGCTGGCCCTGACGTAACGGGGTAAGCCCTGCGCTAACAACGAGGCAAACTCATGAGTTACCTTTTAGCGTTAGATGCAGGGACAGGCAGCGTGCGTGCCGTTATTTTCGATCTGCTGGGCAACCAGGTTGCCGTGGGTCAGGCCGAGTGGCAGCACCTGAGCGTGGAAAATGTGCCGGGCTCGATGGAGTTCGACCTCAATACCAACTGGCGGCTCACCTGCCAGTGCATCCACCAGGCGCTGGATCGCGCGCACCTGAGCGCGGCGGATATCCAGTCCGTCGCCTGCTGCTCCATGCGCGAAGGGATCGTGCTGTATGACCGCAACGGTGAGGCCATCTGGGCCTGCGCCAACGTCGACGCCCGCGCCAGCCGCGAGGTGGCCGAACTCAAAGAGATCCACGACAACCAGTTTGAATCCGAAGTGTACGACGTTTCCGGCCAGACCCTGGCCCTGAGCGCCATGCCGCGTCTGCTGTGGCTGGCGCACCATCGCCCGGATATCTATCGCAAGGCTGCCACTATTACCATGATCAGCGACTGGCTGGCGGCGAAGCTCTCCGGCGAGCTGGCGGTCGATCCATCAAATGCGGGCACTACGGGGATGCTGGATCTCTTCTCCCGCGACTGGCGGCCAGCGCTGCTGGATATGGCCGGGCTGCGCGCCGATATCCTCTCTCCGGTGAAAGAGACCGGCACCGTGCTGGGCGCTATCACCCATGATGCCGCACAGCAGAGCGGCCTGCGTGAAGGCACCCCTGTGGTGATGGGCGGAGGCGACGTACAGCTGGGCTGTCTGGGGCTGGGCGTGGTCCGCGCCGGGCAAACGGCGGTGCTGGGTGGTACCTTCTGGCAGCAGGTGGTCAATCTGCCGCAGGTGCGCACCGATCCTGAGATGAATATTCGCGTGAACCCACACGTTATCCCCGGTATGGCGCAGGCGGAGTCGATCAGCTTCTTCACCGGCCTGACCATGCGCTGGTTCCGCGACGCCTTCTGCGCGGAAGAGAAGCTGATCGCCGAACGTATGGGGATGGACACCTATTCCCTGCTCGAGGAGATGGCGAGCCGGGTGCCCGCGGGTTCGCATGGCGTGATGCCCATCTTCTCCGACGCGATGCATTTTAAGCAGTGGTACCACGCCGCCCCGTCGTTTATTAACCTCTCCATCGACCCGGAAAAGTGCAACAAAGCGACGCTGTTCCGCGCGCTGGAAGAGAACGCGGCGATTGTCTCGGCCTGCAACCTGGCGCAAATCTCACGTTTCTCCGGCGTTAACTTCGAGAGCCTGGTGTTTGCCGGAGGCGGTTCGAAGGGGGCGCTATGGAGCCAGATTTTAAGTGACGTCACCGGTTTGCCGGTGCGCGTACCGGAAGTGAAAGAGGCCACGGCGCTGGGCTGCGCCATTGCCGCCGGAGCCGGGGCCGGACTGTTTGCGGATATGGCCACCACCGGCGAGCGGCTGGTGAAATGGAGCCGCGAGTTTACCCCGAACCCGCAGCACCGGGCGCTGTACGATGGCATGATGCAGAAGTGGCAGGCGGTGTACGCCGACCAGCTCGGTCTGGTGGACAGCGGGCTGACGACGTCGATGTGGCAGGCGCCGGGGCTGGTGCGGGCAGCAGCGCCGTAAAAAACGCCGGATGGCGCTGCGCTTATCCGGCCTACGGTTTTGTAGCCCCGGTAAGCGCAGCGCCACCGGGGAAGTTCTTTGAGATCTATCACAATCATTCGATCCCGCTTTTACCTTTCCGCTGCCGCTGGCTAAATTAGTAACTCATCCGACCACATAACAATAATTTTACACTGGAAGAGACTATGAGCCGCTACCCGTCGCTATTCGCCCCCCTCGATCTGGGGTTCACAACGCTCAAAAACCGCGTGTTGATGGGCTCAATGCATACCGGGCTGGAGGAGCATCCGGACGGGGCCGAGCGTCTGGCGGCCTTTTATGCCGAACGCGCGCGCCACGGGGTGGCGCTGATCGTCACCGGGGGTGTGGCTCCCGCGCCATCAGGCGTGGGGATGGAAGGCGGAGCGGTGCTTAACGATGCGTCACAGCTGCCGCACCATCGCATTGTGACCGATGCCGTTCACAGCGAAGGCGGTAAAATTGCCCTGCAGATCCTGCATACCGGGCGTTATAGCTATCAGCCCAATCTGGTGGCACCGTCGGCCATTCAGGCACCGATTAACCGCTTCAAGCCGCATGCCCTCAGCCACGATGAAGTGTTGGCGCTGATTGACGACTTCGCCCGCTGTGCGGCGCTGGCGCGTGAAGCAGGCTATGACGGCGTCGAGGTAATGGGCTCCGAGGGCTATCTGATTAACGAATTCCTCGCCGCCCGCACTAACCAGCGTGACGACGAATGGGGCGGCGATTATGCGCGACGCATGCGCTTTGCCGTCGAAGTGGTACGCGCCGTGCGCGAACGTGCGGGCGCTGACTTTATTATCATCTTCCGCCTGTCGATGCTGGATCTGGTGGAAGGCGGCGGGACGTTTGACGAGACCGTCCAGCTGGCGCAGGCGATTGAAGCCGCCGGTGCCACCCTCATCAACACCGGGATTGGCTGGCACGAGGCGCGCATCCCGACTATCGCCACGCCGGTACCGCGCGCGGCATTCACCTGGGTTACGCGCAAGCTGAAAGGCAAAGTGTCTGTTCCGCTGGTGACCACTAACCGTATTAACGATCCGCAGGTGGCGGATGATGTCATCTCACGCGGCGATGCCGATATGGTGTCGATGGCGCGTCCGTTCCTGGCAGATGCAGAACTGCTTTCCAAAGCGCAAAGCGGGCGGGCGGATGAGATCAACACCTGCATCGGCTGTAATCAGGCCTGTCTGGATCAGATCTTCGTCGGGAAAGTGACCTCCTGCCTGGTTAACCCCCGCGCCTGCCATGAAACCAAAATGCCGGTGCTCCCGGTAGACAAATCAAAACGCCTGGCGGTTGTTGGGGCGGGCCCCGCGGGGCTGGCGTTTGCGGTAAATGCGGCGTCGCGCGGGTACAGCGTGACGCTGTTCGATGCCGCAGGTGAAATTGGCGGGCAGTTTAATATTGCCAAACAGATCCCCGGCAAAGAGGAGTTCTATGAAACACTGCGCTACTACCGCCGGATGATCGAGCTAACGGGTGTGGATCTGCGGCTCAACCAGTGGGTAAGTGCGCCAGATCTGCTGGATTACGACGAGGTGATCCTGGCGAGCGGGATCGCCCCGCGCACGCCTGCGATCGAGGGTATCGATCATCCTAAAGTGCTGAGCTATCTCGATGTGCTGCGCGATAAAGCGCCGGTTGGGGAAAACGTGGCCATTATCGGCTGCGGTGGGATTGGCTTTGATACCGCCATGTATTTAAGCCAGCCGGGCGAGGCCACCAGCCAGAATATTGCCGAATTTTGCGTGGAATGGGGCATCGACACCAGCCTGAGCCAGTCCGGCGGCCTGCGTCCGGAAGGGCCACAGCTGCCGAAAAGCCCACGGCAGATCGTCATGCTGCAGCGCAAAGCAAGTAAGCCGGGTGAAGGACTGGGGAAAACAACCGGCTGGATCCACCGCGCCACCCTGCTTTCGCGCGGCGTGAAGATGATCCCGGCGGTGAGCTATCAGAAGATCGACGACGACGGCCTGCACGTCACGATCGGCGGTGAGCCACAGCTGCTGCGCGTGGATCATGTGATTTTATGTGCCGGGCAGGAGCCGAAGCGCGATCTGGCGGATCCGCTGCGTGAGGCAGGTAAAACGGTGCATTTGATCGGCGGATGCGATGTGGCAATGGAGCTGGATGCGCGGCGGGCCATTGCGCAGGGCACCCAGCTTGCACTGGTTATTTAGCGACGACGTCCCAGCTTCACCGCTTTCAACACCACGAACTTGTTGTTGGTGGCGATGGTGACGCAGTTACCGAAAATCTTCTTCAGCTTGTGGAAGTAGTCCAGGTGACGGTTCGCCACAATATACAGCTCGCCGTTGATTTTCAGGCAGCGGCGCGCATGGTGGAACATCTCCCACGCGACGTTATCCGTCAGGGCGTGCTTCTGGTGGAACGGTGGGTTGCAGAACACGGCGTTGAAGCGGAAAGGCTCTACGCCGGACAGCGCGTTATTGATCATAAACTCACAGCGATCCAGCGCCTCTGGCATGTTGGTTTCCACGTTCAGACGGCTCGAGGCTACCGCCATTGGCGATTCGTCGCTGAAGACCACGCTGGCTTGTGGGTTCTTTGCCAGCAGCGTCAGGCCAATCACGCCGTTACCGCAGCCGAGATCCACAATCTCCCCTTCCAGATTTTCCGGCAGATGTTCAATAAAGAAACGTGCGCCGATATCAAGGCCGGTACGTGAGAAGACGTTCGCATGGTTGTGGATGGTCCAGTCGGTACC
Organism: Enterobacter cloacae complex sp. 2022EL-00981; assembly: GCF_028737495.1. Lineage (NCBI taxonomy): Bacteria > Pseudomonadati > Pseudomonadota > Gammaproteobacteria > Enterobacterales > Enterobacteriaceae > Enterobacter > Enterobacter cloacae complex sp. 2022EL-00981. Next base: position 140,584 of record NZ_JAQZRK010000003.1, on the reverse strand, counting down.
TTCCATCTTCCAGCTCAGCGTCTCTGGCGCGTCAGCCAGTTCCGGCGCGCTGAAGGTACAGTTGATCAGGCGCGCTTTTTTCCAGGCCAGCGTCGTGGTGGTCGGGCCCAGCACTTTCTCGAACAGCTCCAGCGTTGAGGTATGAATATCACGCGCCTTCGCGCCCGCGATGATGCGCGTCTCTGGCGTGACGACTTTCCGTAATGCACGCAGTTGCTGCTCCAGCAACGCCATGGTTTTTGGCACTTTGATCAGCACCACGCCCGGCGCCTGCGGGTAGTCTGCGGTGCTGTCGAGGAACTTCACGCTGGATTCATCGAGATCGTTGTGACGCAGGTTTTCACGCGTCGCCAGCTCGCTTAAGTATGAATCGCCAATGCTGTAAGGCGTGTGCGCCGCCAGGGCGCAGCCCAGCGCTCCGAAGGCATCATTCAGGATCAGAACCGGGCCGCGAATTTCAGTGTCATCCAACTGTTGCAGCAGATATTCATCCGCCGCTTCCCACGCCTGAAGCGGGTTAACGTCGTCCGTCTCCGGGAAACGTTTAAGGTTGAGTGAACGGAAACCGTTGTCTAAGTGGCTCATCGGCCCTCCTGAATGGTAAAATTTGGCGTTATCCCTGAAAAGGGTGCGTGAGTATACCCGTTTTCAACTTATTTTGGGGTTTTGATGAACCAGCTGACTTATCTCCAGGGCTACCCGGAGCATTTGCTCTCCCAGGTACGCACGTTAATTGCCGAGCAAAAACTGGGGGCGGTGCTGGAAAAACGTTATCCCGGCACGCACGATGTCGCGACCGATAAGGCCCTCTGGCAGTATACGCAGGATCTCAAAAACCGGTATCTGAAGAGTGCGCCACCCATCAATAAAGTGATGTACGACAACAAGATCCACGTGCTGAAAAACGCGCTCGGCCTGCATACGGCCATTTCACGCGTACAGGGCGGTAAGCTAAAAGCAAAAGCCGAGATCCGCGTCGCCACCGTCTTTCGCAACGCACCGGAAGCCTTTCTGCGGATGATCGTGGTGCACGAGCTGGCGCACCTGAAGGAAAAAGAGCATGACAAGGCGTTCTATTCCCTGTGCTGCCATATGGAGCCACAGTACCATCAGCTGGAGTTTGATACCCGTTTGTGGCTTACGCATTTATCGTTAAAGAGTAATGCGCAGTAGCGCACTGGTTTTGCAACAATCACGTGCTACAGTGGCTAAAGGTTCCCCGCTATGGAGTACGTAAACGTTTATGATACGTTTCGCAGTCATTGGTACGAACTGGATCACGCGCCAGTTCGTCGACGCCGCCCACGAAACCGGCAAACTTAAGCTCACCGCCGTCTATTCCCGCAGCCTTGAACAGGCGCAGGCCTTCGCGAACGATTATCTGGTTGAACATCTGTTCACCTCGCTTGATGAGATGGCGCAAAGCGACGCCATTGACGCGGTCTATATTGCCAGCCCGAACGCCCTGCACTTCCCGCAAACCCGGCTCTTCCTCAGCCATAAAAAGCATGTCATTTGCGAGAAGCCGTTGGCCTCGAATATCGAGGAAGTGGAAGCCGCCATTCAGTGCGCCCGCGACAACCAGGTGGTGCTGTTCGAAGCGTTCAAAACCGCCAGCCTGCCGAACTTCCTGCTGCTACAGCAGTCTTTGCCGAAGGTGGGCAAAGTGCGCAAAGCCTTTATTAACTACTGCCAGTACTCGTCGCGCTACCAGCGTTATCTGGACGGCGAGAACCCGAACACCTTTAATCCGGCCTTCTCCAACGGCTCGATTATGGACATCGGTTTCTATTGCCTGGCCTCTGCGGTTGCCCTGTGGGGCGAGCCGCACGGCGTTACGGCCACTGCCAGCCTGCTGGAGAGCGGCGTGGATGCGCACGGTGTCGTGGTGCTGGATTACGGTGATTTCAGCGTCACGCTGCAGCACTCCAAAGTGAGTGACTCCGTCCTGCCAAGTGAAATTCAGGGTGAAAACGGATCGCTGGTTATCGAGAAGATTTCCGAATGCCAGAAGCTGAGCTTTGTGCCGCGAGGCGGTAAAGCGCAGGAGCTGACGCAGCCTCAGCATATTAACACTATGCTCTATGAGGCAGAGGTCTTCGCCCGTCTGGTGGAAGACAACGAAGTGAATCACCCTGGGCTTGCGATAAGCCGCACCACGGCGAAGCTGCAAACGGAAATCCGTCGCCAGACCGGCGTGGTTTTCCCGGCTGACGGCGTGAGCACAGAAGCTATCGCGTAAAGCTGTGTAATGAATGACTGAGGACCATTGACGAAACTGATGGTCTGACATATTTTGTTACGAGCAAAGGGGAGTAACTTCCTTGCCGGTGGATCGTCATTACGATGCGTGCAAAACCGCATCCGGTCGCCGGGCAACCTTCGTGGTTGTAAGTGAGACCTTGCCGGAAGGCGAGGTCTATGCATAAAAAGCTAACGGCTATCGTCTTCTGACCATGGCCGTTTTTGTTTTTTATGTGTAAGGAAAATAGTATGCATTCTGTCGGCACTCCAATGTTGTGGGGCGGATTCGCGGTTGTCGTGCTCATCATGCTGGCAATCGACCTCTTTTTGCAGGGCCGTCGCGGCGAGCACGGCATGAGCGTCAAGCAAGCCGCCGTCTGGTCGCTGGTGTGGGTATCCCTCTCACTCCTTTTCTGCGCCGCCTTCTGGTGGTATCTGGCCTCGACCGAAGGCCGTGCGGTGGCTGATCCTCAGGCGCTCGCCTTCCTCACCGGTTATCTGATTGAAAAAGCGCTGGCGGTTGATAACGTCTTCGTCTGGCTGATGCTGTTCAGCTACTTTGCCGTGCCTGCTGCCCTGCAGCGTCGCGTGCTGGTTTACGGCGTGCTGGGGGCAATCGTCCTGCGTACCATCATGATCTTCGCCGGAAGCTGGCTGATAACCCAGTTCGAATGGCTGCTGTACGTCTTTGGCGCGTTCCTGCTGTTCACCGGGGTTAAAATGGCGCTGGCGAAAGAAGACGAAACCGGTATTGGTGATAAGCCGCTGGTGAAGTGGATCCGTGGTCATCTGCGCATGACGGACAAAATCGAGAGCGAGCATTTCTTTGTCCGCAAGAATGGCCTGCTGTTCGCCACCCCGCTGCTGCTGGTACTGATTCTGGTGGAGCTGAGCGATGTGATCTTCGCCGTGGACAGTATCCCGGCTATCTTCGCCGTTACCACCGACCCGTTCATTGTGCTGACCTCTAACCTGTTCGCTATTCTCGGTCTGCGTGCGATGTACTTCCTGCTGGCAGGCGCGGCTGAGCGCTTCTCAATGCTGAAGTACGGTCTGTCGGTGATCCTGGTGTTTATCGGTATCAAGATGCTGATTGTCGATTTCTACCACATCCCGATTGCCATCTCGCTCGGCGTGGTGTTTGGCATTCTGCTGGTAACGCTGATTATCAATACCTGGGTTAACCGCCAGCACGATAAAAAGCAGCAGGCGTAGTGCGTTTTGCCGGGTGGCGCAGCGCCACCCGGCACTTTCGTTAATCAATAGTTAAAAAAAATGACGCAACACGTAAAATCCAGCATTTTACTCTTCCGCCTTTCCTCGCTTTCCCTGATACTCAACCAGGCAAACAAATACTTACATCCGGACATAAATGTGCCTTAGAGCACAGCCAGGATGGAACGCAATTTCACTCAGGAATAACGTATGAGCACACAATCACGCGGTCTGTTCGCGCGCCTGGCGCAGGGCAGCCTTGTAAAACAAATTCTGGTCGGGTTGGTACTGGGTATTCTGCTGGCTATGGTGTCAAAACCTGCTGCAGAAGCCACGGGGCTGCTTGGAACCCTTTTCGTTGGCGCACTGAAAGCCGTGGCACCGGTACTGGTTCTGATGCTGGTCATGGCGTCGATTGCCAACCACCAACACGGACAAAAAACCAACATTCGGCCGATCCTCTTCCTGTATCTTCTGGGCACCTTCTCCGCTGCCTTAACCGCCGTGGTATTTAGCTTCCTGTTCCCGTCTACGCTGCACCTGACCAGCGCGGCCGGTGATGTCACGCCGCCATCCGGGATTGTGGAAGTGCTGCGTGGCCTGCTGATGAGCATGGTCTCCAACCCAATCACGGCGCTGATGAACGCAAACTACATTGGCATCCTGGTCTGGGCAATTGGGCTGGGCTTCGCGCTGCGTCATGGTAATGAGACCACGAAAAACCTGGTTAACGATGTCTCGAACGCCGTGACCTTCATGGTGAAAATCGTTATTCGCTTCGCCCCAATCGGTATTTTTGGTCTGGTCTCCTCTACGCTGGCAACCACCGGTTTTGACGCGCTGTGGGGCTACGCACAGCTGCTGATGGTCCTGGTTGGCTGCATGCTGCTGGTGGCGCTGGTAGTTAACCCCCTGCTGGTGTTCTGGCAGATCCGCCGCAACCCGTATCCACTGGTAATGACCTGCCTGCGTGAAAGCGGCGTGTACGCCTTCTTTACCCGCAGCTCTGCAGCTAACATTCCGGTTAACATGGCGCTGGCGGAAAAACTGAATCTGGATCGTGATACTTACTCCGTGTCTATCCCGCTGGGTGCAACCGTGAACATGGCGGGCGCGGCGATCACCGTCACCGTGCTGACCCTGGCGGCAGTGCATACGCTGGGTATCGCGGTGGATCTGCCTACGGCGCTGCTGTTGAGCGTGGTGGCCTCGCTGTGTGCCTGTGGCGCATCCGGCGTGGCGGGCGGCTCTCTGCTGTTGATCCCGCTGGCGTGCAATATGTTTGGTATCCCGAACGAAATTGCCATGCAGGTGGTCGCAGTCGGCTTCATTATCGGCGTGCTGCAGGATTCCTGTGAGACGGCGCTGAACTCTTCTACCGACGTGCTGTTCACCGCTGCGGCCTGTCAGGCGGAAGATGCGCGTTTAGCGAAGAACGCATTACGAGGTTAACAGCAAAACGGCAACCCTGAGGTTGCCGTTTTTAGTGTTTGTCCCCTCTCCCGTGGGAGAGGGTCAGGGTGAGGGCACCGGCCCGCACCCAACTTACAACGTCACCCCACTCTTAAAGATCGCCAGCTCACGGAAGTCGTTTTTCTCGTTGCAGGTCTGCTTGCCGTTGGCAAATTCCACAATACTGTCCACAAACTCCGTCAGCAATTCAGGCATTGCTTTACCGTGAATGAGCTGACCGGCATCAAAGTCGATCCAGTGCTTTTTCTTCGCCGCCAGTTCACTGTTGGTGGCAATTTTGACCGTCGGGACAAACCCGCCGTACGGCGTACCGCGGCCGGTGCTGAACAGCACCATGTGGCAGCCGGCACCGGCCAGCGCGCTGGTGGCAACCGCATCGTTCCCCGGGGCGCTCAGCAGGTTCAGTCCGTGGGTTTTCAGGCGTTCGCCGTAGCGCAGGACATCCACCACCTGGCTGGCGCCCGCTTTCTGGGTACAACCCAGTGACTTCTCTTCAAGCGTGGTGATCCCACCTGCTTTGTTACCCGGCGACGGGTTCTCATAAATCGGCTGGTTATGAGCGATGAAGTACTGTTTGAAATCATTCACCATGGTGACCGTTTTCTCAAACGTCGCTTCATCACGGCAGTGGCTCATCAGGATACGCTCGGCACCGAACATCTCCGGCACTTCCGTCAGCACCGTCGTTCCCCCGTTGGCGATCACATAGTCCGAGAAGCGGCCCAGCATCGGGTTCGCGGTGATCCCGGAAAGACCGTCCGAGCCACCACACTCCAGCCCAAACTTAAGCTCGCTCAGCTTGCCTGGCTCACGTTTATCGTGGCGCATCGCCTCATACAGCTGGTGCAGTTGCTCAACGCCCGCTTCCACTTCATCATCCTGATGCTGACACACCATAAAGTGCACGCGCTCAGGGTCAAACTCGCCCAGCGTCTCCCGGAAGGCATCCACCTGGTTGTTCTCGCAGCCCAGGCCAATCACCAGCACCGCCCCCGCGTTCGGATGACGCACCATGTTTTGCAGCATGGTACGGGTGTTGATGTGATCGTCACCCAGCTGTGAACAGCCGTAGGTGTGGCTGAACAGGTGCACGCCGTCAATGCCTTCGGCATCGTGAGTCTCTTTCAGGAAACGCGTCTGGATTTGACGCGCGATCCCATTCACGCAACCGACGGTCGGGAGGATCCAGAGTTCGTTGCGGATCCCTACCTCACCGTTGGCGCGGCGGTAGATCTGCACCTCACGATCCGCCGCCTGCTCCTCTTGCGCATGGAAATCAGGTTGATAGCTGTACTCGTCCAGATCGCTCAGATTGGTGCGGGTATTGTGGGAATGAATGTATTCACCCGGCGCAATATCCGCCAGCGCATGGCCAATCGGTAAACCGTACTTCACCACGTTCTCCCCTTTCATAATGGGGATCAGGGCAAACTTATGTCCACGTCCAATGGCCTGGCGCAACGTGACCGATTGATTACCGAAAGTGACCTCTGTTCCTTCGGTCAGATCTGCCAGCGCGACGCCGACGTTATCCAGCGAATGGATTTTGATGTAGTGCATATCAACCTCAAACGGGCTTAGTTCAGTTCAATGGCGAAGTAGTCACGCGCATTGTTAAAGCAGATGTTTCTCACCATCTCGCCAAGCAGCTGGATATCCGCCGGTGCTTCGCCCGCGTGCACCCAGCGGCCAATCATCTGGCACAGAATGCGGCGGAAGTATTCGTGGCGGGTGTAGGAGAGGAAACTGCGGCTGTCGGTCAGCATGCCGACAAAGCGGCTTAACAGACCCAACTGCGCCAGCTGCGTCATCTGACGCTCCATGCCATCTTTCTGGTCATTGAACCACCAGCCGGAGCCGAACTGCATCTTGCCCGGCATCCCTTCCCCCTGGAAGTTGCCGATCATGGTGCCCAGCACTTCGTTATCGCGCGGGTTCAGGCAGTAGAGGATGGTTTTGGGCAGCAGGTTTTGCTCGTTCTGTTTGCTCAGCAGTTTAGAGAGCGCTTCGGCCAGCGGACGGTCGTTGATGGAGTCAAAGCCCACGTCCGCGCCCAGCAGTTTGAACTGACGCTGGTTGTTATTACGCAGCGCGCCAATGTGGTACTGCTGCACCCAGCCGCGACGGGCATATTCAGCGCCAAGGAAGACCAGTACCGCAGTTTTGAACTGGGCGACTTCATGTTCGTTCAGGGCTTCACCGGAGAGACGGCGCGCCAGAATGCTATCCAGCTCGGCTTCGTTAGATTCTGCAAACAGCACCACATCCAGCGCATGGTCAGAGACTTTACAGCCGTGTGCCGTAAAGTGATCCAGACGTTTGATCAACGCGCTCTGCAGGTCCGCAAAACGACGGATGTCGGTGTCAGAAACCTCGCCCAGCTTCACCATATAGTCGCTAAAAGTGTCGAGTTCGATGTTAAAGGCTTTATCCGGACGCCAGCTTGGCAGCACTTTGATATCAAACGCGGTGTCTTTTGCAATGACCGCGTGATGTTCAAGCGAGTCGATCGGGTCGTCGGTGGTGCCCACCATCTTCACGTTCATCTGCTTCATGATGCCGCGCGCGGAGAAGTTATCCTGTGCCAGCAAGTCGTTGCACTGCTCCCAGATCTCATCCGCCGTAGCCGGTGAAAGCAGCTTACCGGTAATGCCAAACGGACGGCGCAGTTCGAGGTGCGTCCAGTGATAGAGCGGGTTACCGATGGTCTGCGGCACGGTAGCCGCCCAGGCATCAAATTTCTCGCGGTCGCTTGCGTCGCCGGTACACAGGCGTTCAGCGACGCCGTTGGTGCGCATGGCGCGCCATTTATAGTGATCGCCCTTCAGCCAGATGTCATACAGGTTTTTAAAACGGTAATTGTCGGCAACCTGCTGCGGCGGTAAATGGCAGTGGTAATCAAAAATGGGCTGGTCTTTTGCGTAGTCGTGATACAGGCGGCGGGCAAATTCAGTGTCTAACAGAAAATCGTCGGTCATAAACGGTGTCATTATCGTCTTCCTCGTAACGGGAGCGGCAGAAAGCTTATGTTCAGATGCTGCAAAGTTATCACACCAATTTCCAGAGCCTGAGGTTTTTTTCGTGAGTTGGATCAATAAACCCGGACAAAAAAATTACCCCGAATGAGGTAAACCCTTCTGCAGACCGCATCAGAACTGGCTTCACCTGCGCCAGATAATGCCCCTACAAAGAATCATACATTTGTGATGTCACTCACCTTTTAAAGTTGTATGACAAGTTATCTTTTCGCCGTCGCAAACACGCAGCCGACGGAATGCATTACCGGTGTCAGACATCGGATTTAACGGTACGGAAACCGACTTATGCACGCTTATTTATGGCAAGGTTCGGGCCGTTCCGGGACGTTCTCCCGGTTACGCCCCTCCCGTTACACAGCCCTCCCCCAAACCGGTGAGAGGTTGCCGTGCCCTGGCACGGAAATAACATAACGATGAGGTTTTAGATGCGTAAAATTAAAGGGTTACGTTGGTATATGATCGCACTGGTGACGCTCGGCACCGTGCTGGGCTACCTCACGCGTAACACCGTGGCAGCCGCCGCGCCCACGTTGATGGAAGAGCTGCACATCTCCACGCAGCAATACTCCTACATCATTGCCGCCTACTCCGCGGCTTATACCATCATGCAGCCTGTTGCAGGCTATGTGCTGGACATTCTCGGTACCAAAATCGGTTATGCCTTCTTCGCCATCGCCTGGGCGGTATTCTGCGGTGCAACGGCGCTGGCAGGCAGTTGGGGTGGCCTGGCGCTGGCACGCGGCGCGGTAGGTGCGGCGGAAGCGGCGATGATCCCGGCAGGGCTGAAAGCCAGCTCTGAATGGTTCCCGGCAAAAGAGCGTTCTATTGCGGTCGGTTACTTCAACGTCGGCTCGTCCATCGGGGCGATGATTGCCCCTCCTCTGGTGGTGTGGGCCATCGTCATGCACAGCTGGCAGATGGCGTTTATTATCTCTGGCGTACTGAGCTTTGCCTGGGCCATGGCGTGGCTGGTGTTCTATAAACACCCGCGTGACCAGAAAAAACTGTCTGAAGAAGAACGCGAGTACATCATTGGCGGTCAGGAAGCGCAGCACCAGACCAACAACGGCAAAAAAATGTCCGTCTGGCAGATCCTGGGGACCCGTCAGTTCTGGGGTATCGCGCTGCCACGTTTCCTGGCTGAACCAGCCTGGGGCACCTTTAACGCCTGGATCCCGCTGTTCATGTTTAAGGTCTATGGCTTTAACCTGAAAGAGATCGCCATGTTCGCCTGGATGCCCATGCTGTTCGCTGACCTGGGCTGTATCGTGGGTGGTTACCTGCCGCCACTGTTCCAGCGCTGGTTTGGGGTGAACCTGATTGTTTCCCGTAAGATGGTGGTGACCATGGGCGCACTGCTGATGATTGGCCCGGGGATGATCGGCCTGTTCACCAGCCCGTACGTGGCTATCGCCCTGCTGTGCATCGGTGGTTTTGCACACCAGTCGCTCTCCGGTGCGCTGATTACCCTCTCGTCTGACGTGTTCGGCCGTAACGAAGTGGCAACGGCCAACGGCCTGACCGGGATGGCCGCCTGGACCGCAAGTACCCTGTTTGCGCTGGTGGTGGGTGCGCTGGCGGATACCATCGGTTTCAGCCCGCTGTTTGCGGTACTGGCTATCTTCGACCTGATGGGGGCAGTCGTTATCTGGACGGTGCTGAAAAGCAAATCTGCCGACGAACTGGCGAAAGAGTCCCTCGGGGGACCGGCGACGCAGAGTTAGCATTGCTGTGCCGGGTGGCGCTGCGCTTACCCGAGCTATAAAACCAGCCGCCTCCGGGCGGCTTTTTTAATGGCAAAATCTGGAGAGTGGCATGCAAAAGTGGTATAACAAATCATCCGCCGTACCCTGCCTGGAGCGCATATGGAAATCACCGAACCACGTCGTTTATATCAACAACTTGCTGCCGAGCTGAAAGATCGCATCGAGCAAGGGGTCTATCTTGTCGGTGACAAACTCCCCGCTGAGCGCTTCATAGCCGATGAAAAAAACGTGAGCCGCACCGTGGTGCGTGAAGCGATCATCATGCTCGAAGTGGAAGGTTACGTTGAGGTTCGCAAAGGTTCCGGCATTCATGTGATTTCTAATCAGCCTAAACACTCTCCTGTTGCGGACGAAAGCCTGGAATTTGCCAGCTATGGTCCGTTTGAGCTGCTCCAGGCCCGCCAGCTCATTGAAAGCAACATTGCGGAATTTGCGGCAACCCAGGTGACCAAGCAGGACATCATGAAACTGATGGAGATCCAGGAGAACGCCCGCAAGGAAAAATGTTTCCGCGATTCGGAGTGGGATCTGCAGTTCCACGTTCAGGTGGCACTGGCAACGCAAAATACCGCGCTGGCCGCAATTGTAGAAAAAATGTGGACTCAGCGCGTTCACAACCCGTACTGGAAAAAACTGCACGATCATATCGATTCACGTACGGTGGATAACTGGTGTGACGATCACGACCAAATCCTCAAGGCGCTGATTCGTAAAGATCCCCACGCCGCGAAACTGGCCATGTGGCAGCACCTCGAGAACACCAAGCAGATGCTGTTCAATGAGACAAGTGACGACTTCGAATTTAACGCCGACCGTTATCTTTTTGCGGATAATCCTGTCGTTCACCTCGATACCGCGTCAAGTCAGGCAAAATAGTTTGCCTCCGTGCTGGCAGGCGCTTCGCTGCGCCTTCCCGCGCTTATGGGTAAGCAAAACATATATAGTGTCAGCCTTTGTAAATCCCCTCGCTCACTTCCAGGGCTTACGCCAAAATCATCACACCCTGCAAATTCTGTGACGCAGAACGTTGGGCTTTGTTACAATTGGATTCAATTCCTTATTTTGTAAGTTAGTGCTTGCTAACCAGCCAATTAACAGGGAACAGTGTTGGCCACACCGCAATGTGTCCGCGAGCGACCATAATGAAATCACAACAATGTCGCCGTGCTGTTTGTCCCGGATAACAGGCGTGACGTTAACCGATTTCCAGGAACACTGAATGGAACTTTTGACCCAACTACTGAATGCCCTCTGGGCTCAGGATTTCGAAACGCTGGCCAACCCTTCCATGATTGGCATGCTCTATTTTGTCCTGTTTATGATCCTGTTCCTTGAGAACGGTCTGCTGCCTGCGGCCTTTTTGCCAGGCGACAGTTTGCTGGTGCTGGTCGGCGTGCTGTGTGCCAAAGGGGCGATGGCGTTTCCGCAAACCATTTTTTTACTGACCGTCGCCGCCAGCCTCGGCTGCTGGGTGAGCTACATCCAGGGACGATGGCTTGGCAATACGCGGATCGTGCAGAACTGGCTTTCGCACCTTCCGGCGCATTATCACCAGCGGGCGCACCATCTTTTCCATAAGCACGGCCTTTCCGCACTGCTGATTGGCCGCTTTATTGCGTTTGTACGTACTTTGTTGCCGACCATCGCGGGTCTGTCAGGTCTCAGCAGCACTCGCTTCCAGTTCTTTAACTGGATGAGTGGCCTGCTGTGGGTGCTGATCCTCACCACGCTGGGCTATGCGCTGGGTAAAACGCCGGTCTTCATGAAGTATGAAGATCAGCTGATGTCATGCCTGATGCTGCTGCCTGTCGTCCTGCTGGTCTTCGGCCTGATCGGTTCGCTGGTTGTCCTGTGGAAGAAAAAATACGGAGCCAGGAGCTAACCATGGTTATCTCAGCGCTCTCCCTGCGTCGTTGTGCGTACGCACTGATCGCCCTGGTGCTTATCAGCGCCATGCTTCTGGTCTGGAGCGCGCTTTCGCATCAGGAATCTACGCTGGCCATTCGCCCGGTTAATCAGGGTGTCAGCGTACCGGATGGGTTTTCTGTCTGGCACCATCTGGATGCCAACGGGATCCGCTTTAAAAGTATCACCCCACAAAATGATGTGTTACTGATCAAGTTTGACTCCCGTGCGCAGAGCGCGGCCGCGAAAGTGGTTCTTGACCGCACGCTGCCGCAGGGATACATCATTGCCCAGCAGGACGATGACAGCCGGCCAGCGGCCTGGCTGTCGCTGATTCGCGATACGTCGCATCGATTTGGATAATTACCAGGATTCCGAATCTTTTCACTCACTTTGGTGAATCCCCCGTTTACTTACTATGCTTAAGTACGCGGAGCACCCCTCAAATGTTCTCCGCTTAGTCTGGATAGCGGCGTATGCCGCAACACAATGGAAGGTTTCGATAATGAAATTCCGCATTACTCTGGCTTTGGCCCTTTTATCTTTAAGCACTGCCTCCTTCGCCACTTCTCTCTGTCAGGAGAAAGAGCAGGATATTCAGCGTGAGATCGGTTATGCCGAAAAGCACAACAATCAGCATCGTGTTGAGGGGCTGAAAAAAGCGCTGAGCGAAGTGAAAGCGAACTGTTCAGACAGCCAACTGCGTGCCGATCACCAGAAAAAAATCGCTGAACAGAAGGACGAGATAACCGAGCGTCGTCACGACCTGCAGGAAGCGAAAGAGAAAGGGGATGCGGAAAAAATTGCCAAGCGCGAGAGAAAGCTGAAAGAAGCGCAGGACGACCTGAAAGCGCTGGAAGCTCGCGATTATTGAGTTAACGGAAATCTCAACAGGAGAAAATCATGTCAAAAGATACGACGTCTGAACATCTGCGCGCTGAACTGAAATCCCTGGCTGACACCCTTGAAGAGGTGCTGAACTCCTCCGCCGATAAGTCAAAAGAAGAGGTCAGCAAATTGCGCAGTAAAGCGGAGCAAGCGCTGAAAGAGAGCCGTTATCGCCTGGGTGAAACCGGTGATGCGCTGGCAAAACAGACCCGTGAAGCCGCAGCGCGTGCTGACGAATATGTTCGCGATAATCCGTGGACGGGTGTCGGTATTGGTGCCGCAATCGGTGTGGTACTGGGCGTACTGCTGACGCGTCGTTGATATGGAAGATCCTCGTCACGCACAAGGGCCTGCTAACAACGTCCTCGGCATCGGCCAGCGTATCTTAACGACGCTGGTCGGGATTGCCGAAACGCGCGTCCGGCTGGCAGTGGTAGAGCTGGAAGAGGAGAAAGCCAACCTCTTCCAGATGCTGCTGATGCTTGGACTGACCATGCTCTTCGCCGCGTTTGGTCTGATGAGCCTGATGGTACTCATCATCTGGGCCATCGATCCGCAATATCGACTCAACGCGATGATTGCCACCACCGTCGTTTTGCTGGTTGCAGCACTGATTGGCGGTATCTGGACGATGCGCAAAGCGCGTAAGTCCACTTTCCTGCGCCATACGCGCCAGGAGCTGGCGAACGATCGCGCTCTGCTGGAGGATGACAAGCCGTGAGCGATAAAGCCGAACGTGAAAAGCGAAAAGCCTTTCTGTTAAGTCAGATCCAGCAGCAACGGCTGGATCTGTCTGCCAGCCGTCGCGACTGGATTGACGCGACGCGTCGGTTTGACCGTGGCTGGAACACCTTCCTGAGCCTGCGTTCCTGGGCTCTGGTTGGCAGCAGTGTGATGGCAATCTGGACGATCCGTCATCCGAATATGCTGATCCGTTGGGCCCGACGCGGCTTTGGTGCCTGGAGCGCCTGGCGCCTGGTGAAAGCGACGATTCGCCAGCAGCAGCTTCGGTGATAAAAGCAAAACGGTAACCCTGGTTACCGTTTTTTGTTTTTACGCCCTCTCCCTGTGGGAGAGGGTTGGGGTGAGGGCACCAGCGCGCTCCTGCCCTTACTCAATATCTTTGAAAAAGATTGACAGTTTTCCTTGCTAACAATCGCCAACCGTCACGTTTATGATGCTCTCCATCGACAGCAAAGACGCGGTATCTACCCGAATTTGCAGACAAATAATGTTCAGCCGCTGATGTGGTTTCCTGGAGAGTAAAATGAAAAAATTAGAAGATGTTGGTGTACTGGTAGCACGTATTCTGATGCCAATTCTGTTCATCGTTGCAGGTTGGGGCAAAATCACCGGTTATGCAGGTACCCAGCAGTATATGGAAGCCATGGGTGTTCCGGGCTTTATGCTGCCACTGACCATTCTGCTTGAGTTCGGCGGCGGCCTGGCGGTACTGTTCGGCTTCCTGACCCGTACCACGGCGCTGTTTACTGCGGGCTTCACCCTGCTGACGGCGTTCATCTTCCACAGCAATTTTGCTGAAGGCGTGAACTCCCTGATGTTCATGAAAAACCTGACCATCGCGGGTGGCTTCCTGCTGCTGGCTGTCACCGGCCCGGGCGCATACAGCATCGACCGCGTTCTGAATAAGAAATGGTAAGCACGCTATACTGAATAAACACAAAGCGAGGAGACCTCTCCTCGCTTTTGCTATCTGACGGAGGAGAAAAAAATGGGACAACTCGTAGACGGCGTCTGGCAGGATGTCTGGTATGACACCAAATCCACCGGTGGACGCTTCAAGCGCTCTGTTTCGGCCTTCCGTAACTGGCTTACCGCCGATGGTGCTGCCGGCCCGAGTGGCGAAGGTGGCTTTGCGGCCGAGAAAGATCGTTATCACCTCTATGTTTCCCTCGCCTGCCCATGGGCGCACCGCACGCTGATTGTGCGCAAGCTGAAAGGCCTCGAATCCTTAATTCCGGTGTCGGTGGTGAACCCGCTAATGCTGGAAAACGGCTGGACGTTCGACCGTGATTTCCCTGCTGCGACGGGTGATGAACTGTATCATCACGATTTCCTCTACCAGCTTTATCTGCGCGCCGACCCGCACTACACCGGGCGCGTCACCGTACCGGTTCTGTGGGATAAGAAAAACCAGACGATTGTCAGCAATGAGTCTGCGGAGATCATCCGCATGTTCAACACCGCCTTCGACGCCCATGGCGCGCGCGCCGGGGATTACTATCCGGTTGAGCTGCGAGACAAAATCGATGAGCTGAACAGCTGGATTTACGACAACGTTAATAACGGCGTTTACAAGGCCGGTTTTGCCACCAGCCAGGAAGCCTACGACGAAGCGGTTGGAAAAGTCTTTGAATCTCTTGAGCGTCTGGAGCAGATCCTCGGCCAGCACCGCTATCTGACGGGCGATCGTCTGACGGAAGCGGATATCCGCCTGTGGACGACGCTGGTTCGCTTTGATCCGGTCTATGTCACCCACTTTAAGTGTGACAAACACCGCATCAGCGATTATCTGAACCTGTATGGTTTCCTGCGCGACATCTACCAGATGCCGGGAATTGCCGAAACGGTCGATTTTGACCATATCCGCACCCACTATTTCCGCAGCCACAAAACCATTAACCCGACGGGTATTATCTCCATCGGGCCGTGGCAGGATCTGAATGAACCCCACGGGCGCGACGTTCGTTTTGGATAAATATTAAGGGCATCGTGAGATGCCCTTTTTTAATTCACAATCTCCATCTATCCTTACCTCGATCGCTTAGAAAACAAGTGATTGACTGATAAATGAGGCAAGGAAATGGATTGGTATTTAAACGTACTGCGCAACTACATTGGATTTGGTGGCCGCGCGCGCCGCAAAGAGTACTGGATGTTCATTCTGGTGAACTTCATTTTTGCTCTGGTGCTGAGCATCGTGGATAAAATTCTGGGCTGGGAGTGGGCGAGTGGGGAAGGCGTCCTTACATCGATTTATGCCATCTTTATTCTTCTGCCGTCCTGGGCCGTACAGTTCCGCCGGCTTCACGACACAGATCGTTCCGCATGGTGGTTACTGCTGCTGTTAATTCCGGTAGTGGGGTGGATTGTGATTTTAATCTTCAACTGTCAGAGCGGGACGCCGGGTGAAAACCGCTTTGGTCCGGATCCGAAGATCGGCGCGTAAATTTATGCCCGATGGCGCTTAGGCACATCGGGCTTACTCTTTTATTTGTTGTGATGCGCAAAGAGCTTTGGAATTTCTCGCAAACACCACGACTTCGCTTCGCCCATGCTGTCGCGACGCCACGCCATAATGATATCCACTTCGCTGGTGTACTCCGGGCTGACAACGCGCAGACGCCCTTCAGCAATGTCTTTTTCAACAAACGGATACGGCATGGTCGCTACGCCCAGTCCTGCCAGCAATGCCTGGCGCTTATCTTCCAGCGATGTGACCGTCAGACGCGGCTGTTTATCCAGCAACTGCACCGTTAGCACCGGACGTTCGCGCGCGGTATCCGCAACCGCCACGCCCCTGTACTTCACGCGCGTCACTTCAGAAAGCGGCTCCGGCTCCTGGTGAATCGGGTGATTTGGCGCGGCAACGTAAACGTTCATCACGCTGTAGAGTTTGCGGGAGTTGATCTCAGACGATGAACGGAAGTGCATATCCGGCGCAATCACGATATCCGCCCTGCCCGTCTCCAGACGCTCCCACGCGCCTGCCAGCACCTCGGTGATGATTGAAAGCTGCGTGTTCGCTTTGTCTGCCAGCCTGTCCACCAGCGGGAATAACGCCTCGGTAGGCACCAGAGCCTCAGTGACCAGCGTCAGGTGGGTTTCCCAGCCGCGTGCCAGCGCCTCGGCGTCCGTCGTCAGTTTATCCGCGGCTTCCAGCAGTACGCGACCACGTTCCAGCAGCATCCGTCCAACGTTCGTGAATTTTGTTCGATGACCGGAACGGTCAAAGAGCACCACGTCCAGCTCTTCCTCCAGCTTTTGCATGGTATAGCTGAGCGCAGACGGAACGCGCCCCAGTTCATCTGCCGCGGCGGCAAAGCTGCCACGCCTGTCAATCGCGTCCATGACGCGAAGCGCCTCAAGCGTCAATGCTCTCTCTTTAGCCATCTCGTTCTCATTCAGGAAATTTGAACATACCGGGCAGAATATCTGGCTAACAATGAAGCGTCCATACCTTTACCATTGTTTTAGTGTAAAGAGAGGTCAAGTTTATGATTACGACAAGAACAGCTAAACAGTGCGGACAAGCCGATTTCGGTTGGCTGCAGGCCCGCTACACCTTTTCCTTTGGACACTACTTTGACCCTAAACTCCTCGGTTACGCTTCACTGCGCGTGTTAAATCAGGAAGTACTCGCCCCGGGTGCCTCCTTCCAGCCGCGTACGTATCCGAAAGTCGATATCCTGAACCTGATCCTGGAAGGCGAGGCAGAATACCGCGATAGCGAGGGCAATCATGTCCAGGCAAAGGCTGGCGAAGCGCTGTTAATTTCCACGCAGCCGGGCATTAGCTATAGCGAGCATAATCTCAGCAAAGACAAAACGCTGACCCGCATGCAGTTGTGGCTGGATGCCTGCCCTGAGCGGGAAAATCCGCTGGTGCAAAAAATCGATCTGCAGAGCGAAAAGCAACAGCTGATCGCTTCTCCGGACGGGAGCAAAGGCAGCCTGCAACTGCGTCAGCAGGTGTGGCTGCACCATATTGAACTGAAGAAAGGTGAACAGGCGAGCTTCCAGCTTCATGGCCCGCGCGCCTACCTGCAATCGATTCACGGTACGGTGCATGCGGTAACGCACACGGAAGAGAAAGAGGCGCTCACCTGCGGCGACGGGGCATTTATTCGTGATGAAGCGAATATTACGCTGGTGGCCGATACGCCGCTGCGTGCGCTGCTGATTGATTTGCCGGTGTAGAGAATGCCCTCACCCTAACCCTCTCCCACAGGGAGAGGGAACCGATCGAGCCCCTGAACTCGCTATACCTTACTCGCCATAATCTCAATAATCTGCCGGTCCGTTGCCTGCATTGAGCGGCACGCTAACGCGCACAGGTTCGAGATAGACTGTTCCACATCGTGCGCCACAATCCCTTCATTGCCCGTCACGGCAGACTCATCCAGCGCCATCATCACCGCTTTCCAGGCACTGCTGACGCTGGTTGAGACTTTCATCGCGCAGCTGTTGGATGCACCGTCGCAAATCATCCCGCTGACGTCACCGATCATACTGCTGATGGCCATCGCGATCGTTTGATAGTTTCCCCCCATCAGCCAGGCCATGCCGGCTGCCGCCCCCATCGCTGCGGTTGTCGCAGCGCACAGCGCCGACAGGCGCGGAAGCTGGGCGTGGATATAGATCGCCGAAAGATGGGACAGCATCAGCGCTCTGGCCAACCGTTCCTCATCAGCCTGAACGTGCTCCGCCACAACCACTACCGGCATGGTGGCGGTGATCCCCTGATTGCCGGACCCCGAATTGCTCATCGCCGGAAGCGTAGCACCGCCCATTCGGGCGTCAGAGGCCGCGCTGGTGCGGATAACAATGTCCGAGCCAACATCCTTCGCCATCCATCCGCGCATGCGCTGCTTATTCAGCGTCGCGCCAATATGCAGCCCCCATTTTCCGCTCAGCCCTTCACGAGAAAGGGCATCGTTAAGCTGCCCCGCCTGCAGAATAAAGCGGATCGCCTCACACGGAACCTGCTCCACGAACGTGAGGATCGCCGACAGCGTGGTGTGAGAGAACACCTCCAGCGGATCGTCACCCGCCTCTCCCGGCTGTTCATCACGGGTGAAGCGTGTTTCGCCCTCACAGACCACCTCCACCACGCGAGTATGCCCGCCTGCGATGGTCACCATGGCCGAGGCCTCTCCGGCATAAACACAGGCGCGCGAATAGAGGATTTCCTCGCACGGCACCTGCAGTTTCACCTGGACCTGACCCGCATTGAGCAGGGCTTTGGCGCGTTCCAGCGCATCGGCTGACGCCCCTTTTAGCACCTCCAGCCCGGCGCGGGCATTCCCGCCCGTCGCTCCCAGCGCCGCCGCAATGGGTAGCCCGACCATGCCGGTGCCGGGTACCGTTACGCCAAGCCCGTTTTTCATCAGATTGGGCGATACCCATGCTTCAATGCGCGTTACCTCACCGGGCAGGTGCTCAGCGGCTATCGCACAGGCCAGCGCCAGAGAGATGGGTTCAGTGCACCCCAACGCAGGTTTAACCTCTTCCTGCACCGCGCGAATAAAATGATTCCATAAAGGGTTAGTTTGCTCAGACATCGTTACGACCTTAATTGCTCCTCAGGAGAATGCGAGGAAAGGAGAAACACAAAGCAGCAGCCCGGTAATGATGATAATCACCAGTGATACGCCTTTATATTTATGCAGAGCGGGTACCTTGTAGACCAGCCATGCAGGGATCAGACAGCCCACCATGCCGAAGATGGGGCTGCAAATAGACGTGAAGCTCAGCACCGGCGCGTTTAACACAATCGCGCTCCAGGCCAGCAGGATGGCGAACAGCATAATCCCACGCTGGACGGTGTTTTCATTGATTTTCTCTGCCGGCATTTTGCGACGCAGGATGTTCATCACGATGCCCTGCGTGGCCTCGCGAAAGCCAAGATAGACGCCGAAGAAGGCCGTCATAACAGCAAAGATATTGAGGATCACGCTGACAATTTTGACCCAGCCCGCACCCTCTCCGCTGATAAACTGCGCCGCAATCGCCAGCGCTGAGATGTTCTGCTCATAGGCTTTGACCGCTTCATCGTGCCCCATCGCCAGTGTGAAGGAGACGGCGTAGAAGAATACCGTCACAAACAGCACGCCAAAGGCGATATTCATGGCCCGTAGCGCTTTATGACGCGCCACCTCAACGGACTTTTCCCGTGAACGGTAGGAGATCACCATCGGGCTTAAGGTCTGAATAAACAGAATTGAGGTTAAGGTAAAGGGAAGCGTAATGATGGCATTTTTAATCAGCAGCCCCATAGGCGGCAGCATGCCTACGTTGGCTAAATGCCAGAGGCCAATCATCGACAAGCCCAGCGCGGCAACCACAAATAGCTTGGTCAACACCATCAGGCTGGAGACTTTAAACAGCAGCTTTTCACCGCGGGAAGAGATGGCCACCAGAATACAGATCAGCACTAACCCGTAGAACGGGTTTTCTGAGAGTAGCCCGTCGGTAATGCCAAAGGTTTGCAAATAAGAGGCGCTGTCGTTGGTAATGGCGGTGGAATAGACAAACATCCAGATGACCAGCATCACAAAATAGAGTGCGCCTAATAAGATGCCCCAGTTTTTCCCGAGATATCCGCTAATGACGCTCGGATAATCTTTGCATTCCGGTGATTCCGCCAGCGTATTAATAAACAGGCGCTGGAATAAATACATCGCCGGATATCCAATCACGGACGAGAGCAAAAAGACCCACAGCCCCATTAATCCGACCTGCACCGGGAGAAAAACAATCCCCGCGCCGATGGCCATCCCGATACTCATGATGACCCAGCCCGTATCGGTACTGTCGAACTTGATCGCCTCGCGCCATTCGCTCTCACGCATTCCCGCCCGCCTTGCCGCGGGGGAATCATTCACAATCACACTGCTGTTTGTAGCCGTATCCATAAGGCACTCGCTTTTTTGTAGGGTAAGACATTGTTTTTATGTTGTTCTTATCGCCAGCGATAGCGAGTAAGAGGAGTGCAGGTGCGTATTATTGGTGTGGGAAAATAGTAACCGGAGCGAAGGAGAAAAAAGTCACAAGATAAATAAGGATATTCTTTTTTTAGAGGAAATTTTGCTTCGTGGTGAGGCTTTTTAGCGAGTAATTTCTAAAAGTGACGGCAATCAAGAAATAAATACCCGCGTCATGCGCGGGTACGACATTACTCTGCCAGCGCGTTAGCCATATCGGTTCTGATCTGTTTACGCTGTTCCGGCGTCAATACCTGGCTGACGTCGAAGTAATATTTCACGCGATAATAACGGGTTTGCTCCTCAATTTTACTGAAAGCGGCAAGCTGGCTTTTCACCGTACTTTCATCCCATTTACCCGCCTGGAACATGTCGATCAGTGCGCCGTTCTTCACGCCGGTCATCGGGATCATGCTGACATTTTGTTCCAGCTGTTTGTGGAGATCGTCAATCTTCTTAACCTGGTCATTGCTGAGCTTCAGGTGCTGTACCAGCGGATCCTGCGATGGAGCTGGAGCAGCTTCCACATTTGCGGCCTGCGCCGTGAAACTGCATGCCATCAGAGACGCAGCGACCACAGCAATACGGGTCATTTTCATCATCTTACTGTCCTTACATTCTGTTAGCGGGAAAAGCAGGAGCATTGTTTTTCAAGAGCGGATGAATATGTGTGAGTAATTATATAAACAATTTTGTATGTTTAGCGGGCTTGTTTATTTATCCCCTTCTCTTCATGCCCTATACCGCTATTCTCACTTAATAAGATCATGCATTTACAATAAATTTGCGTTATGTAACCATCCCGATTTAACCACACATAAAATCAGGTCTTTGTTATGGATAACTGGCTGGTGCTTTTCGACGGACAGACCCGCTACACCCTGGAGATAAACGACTCACCCGTCACGCCCGACGTGCTGCGCTTTCAGGGCCGCGAGGCGCTCAGCGAGCCCTTTCGCTGGACCATCGATTTCACCACCCTGCAGAACAATCTCGCCCCTGAAGACGTGCTGATGAAATACGCCACCCTGCGGATGCGCAGCGGCAAGGCGGTGCACGGCATCATCACCCGCCTGGAGTGGATTTCCACCACCGCTGACCAGTCTCATTACCAGGTGGTGCTCAGTTCCCGTCTGGCGCTGCTCAGCCGCACCCGCCAGTGCCGCATTTTCCAGCACCAGCCGGTGCCGGAGGTGGTGGAGCAGGTACTGCGCCAGCATGGATTTGAAGGCGCAGATTTCGATTTCCGTCTGGAGCGTATATACCCGGTGCGGGAGCTGATTACCCAGTGGCGGGAGACGGACCTCGAATTTATTCAGCGCATACTTTCAGAGGTGGGGATTTTCTGGCGCACGGAAATGGACGAGGCGCGCGGGCTGGATATATATATTTTTGCCGACAGCCAGCTGAACTACCGGTTTGACGTACGCCTGCCGTACTGCGAGCCGTCCGGGCTGTATGACGGGGCACAGGAGTCGGTGTGGGACGTGCGCACCCGGTATAAGGTGGTGCCGGGCATGGTCAGCGTACGGGATTACAACTACCGTACCGCCGGAACACCGGTGGACGCCACGGTGAGCGTGCGCAGTGACGCGGTGACCACCGGAGAGCACTACCGCTACGCAGAGCCTTACCGGGAGGCGGGCGACGATGCTGACCCGGAGCCGGAGACCGAATCCGGTGCCTTTTATGCCCGTATCCACCATGAGCGGGAGCTGAACGCCTCGGCGCGTGTTCATCTGGAGAGTAACGCCGCCGGCCTGCTGCCGGGCCAGGTGCTGGAGCCGCAGGGCGAGGTGATTCGTGCGCTGCAGGAGGGCGTGGTCATCACGGAGGTGAAGTACCACGCCGCCCGCGACACCCGCCTGCACGTGTCCGTCGACGGGATGCCGTACACGGAACGTTACTGCTTCCGCCCGGCGGAAACAGCGCGCCCGGAGGTACACGGTACGTTGCCTGCCCGCATCGAGAGCCGGGAGAAGCACGACATCTGCGCGCACCTGGATGAACAGGGGCGCTACCGCGTCAGGCTGGATTTCGACCGGGACGAGGCAGAGCAGGGATTCGCGTATCTGTGGCTGCGGATGGCGAAGCCGTACAGCGGTGGGACGTACGGCTGGCACATGCCACTGACCGACGGCACCGAAGTGGCCATCGCGTACAGCAACGGCGACATCGACCTGCCGTATATCTCCCACGCCCTGCACGATTCTGAACACCCGGACCACGTCACCCGCGACAACCACACCCGCAATGTGCTGCGCACGCCCGCGAACAATAAGCTGCGCATGGAGGACCGGCGCGGCGAGGAGCATATCAAACTCGCCACGGAGTACGGCAAAACCCAGCTGAATACCGGGCATCTGGTGGATGCGCAGGCGAAACCCCGTGGCAAGGGGTTTGAACTCAGAACCGATGAGTATGGCGTGATTCGCGTCGCAAAAGGGCTGTTTATCACCGCGGACGGGCAGCAGAAGGCGGCGGGTGAAGTACTGGAGATGGAGACCGCCCTGAAGGAAATCGACGTCTGCCTGCAGCAGCTCCGGCAACTGGAGAAGGCGGCGGAGCAGGCGCAGGCGCTGAAGGCGGACATTGACAGCCAGATACAGATGTTTGACAAGCGCCTGAAGCCGCTGAATGAAACCCTGCTGTTCTCCGCGCCGGAAGGAATGGCATTCACCAGCGGTGAGCATATGCAGATGACCGCCGCGAAGAATGTTGCCATTAACGCCGGAGGCGATATCAGCACCGGCGTCACGGGCAACATGACGGCGCTGGCGGGAGAAAAGCTCGGGCTGTTCGCCAGAACGGGTCAGCTGAGCCTGAAAGCCAGCGAAGGCCCGGTGGAGATGCAGGCGCAGAACGGGAAGATGGCGCTGTTTGCAGAGAAAAAGCTGACGATGAGCTCAGCGAGTGACATCTCGTTTGCCGGGAAGAAACGCATCACGCTGACTGGCGGCGGGAGCTACCTGCGGCTGGAGGCGGGGAAGATTGAGTACGGCACCCTGGGGACATACCTGCGCCGGGTGAAAAGGACGATGGCGGCGGGGGCGGCTTCACAACAGCCGGAAATGCCCTGGCTTGCCGCTCCGGTTAAATACTCTGCCGCTGCACTGATGCAGTATCTGTATCACGACGATGCCCCGGTAGTGGGCGCGCCTTTCACAGCGACTCTGGCCGATGGCGTTGTCAGGAAGGGTAACCTTGACGGCGCGGGATATCTGCATCTGGAAGACGTTCCGCCGGGGAGTGTGCAGGTGGAGTTCGGGCCGGATACCCGGAATTATTTACGAAAAAATAAAACTGAGAATCAACAGTTCACCGGAACCTCTCTGAGCGAGGCAGATATTGACTCACTGATAGCAAAACACAGCGGAGGTGTGGAATGAGCGGGATGAGTGCCGCCTGGTTTAAGGAAACCAGCCTGGAAACCGGACAGTGGATCTGGGGTACGCTTCAGGGGGCATTTAATGAAAAACAGACCATCGGGCAGATCATCGTTGATGCGGCGATCGGCATGATCCCGCTGGTCGGTGATGTGACGGCAGTGCGCGATCTGATTGCTGTTTCGATGGGACTGGCAAAAGAACCGAAGAAACGGGAAAGCGTGAGTGAATGGGTATTTCTGGTAATCCTGCTGTTTGCGCTAATCCCGGTAATTGGCGGCGTGATAAAAGGTGTTGGACGTCTGGCCCTGCGTGTGACAACAAAAGCAGCAGAGAATGTGGAAACCCTTGGGGCTGTGATTAAGTTTCTGAACCGTATCGGCGAAGGTGATGCGGTGAAGTGGCTGAATAAGCTGAATGTCGTTGAGTATCAGGCGCAGTTGATTGAAAAGATGAGTGATTTTTGCAACACGATGATCACCGTAATCAATCAGATCCTGAAGGCCCGGGTCGGGCAGATGCTGCCGGAGAAATGGCAGGCGGACTTACTCTGGGTACGGGATGGTTTTGCGGCACTGCAACCGCTGGCGGCGAAAATGATCCCACAGGCGCTGAAAGAACTGGATGCGAAACTGCGGGTGTTGCAGGCGCTGGTGTACAAAGGAGAAATCCATACCATAGCAACGGGAACAGGACGCGCTGAAGTCCGGCGTGAGGCTGAGGCGTATTTGATTGAACGCCCGCTGCGGGAAGCGCCGAAGCAGGGGACGCGGTATCCGAGTGTTCATGCCGAGGAGCGACATGAAATGACATTGCGGCGGAAATATTCAAAAGCTGGTTACCCGGATTTATTCGCCCGACTTCCGGAGAAAAGCCCGGCATTTGGTAAGTCGTTAGTCTACGCCAATATCGCTTCTTTCAGCGGTGAAATTACTGCCAAAAGCGCCCGTGAGATGGGCGGTAGCACGATTTTTCGTGCTTTTGGTAATCCGACTGATTTAGCGCCCTATGGCTCGTGGGCTGCTGGTGGATTCTGGGGCTACCAGAAAGTATCGGGCAGTGCAGAAGAGTGGCGGCAGTTATCAGCAGTCCTGGATGAGTGGAACGGTAACGGCTTTTTAGTGGTGCTGCACCTACCGGAAGATCTGGCGAACCGTATGCCGGGTTCTAACGCCTGGCACGGTAAGATCGCCGAACAGTTCGGGAAAGAGATTCCCGCCCAGTATCTGCAAGGCGGGGGCGAGCAGGTGATTATTAATCTGGATGAGATGCTGAAACAGGAACTGAATCGGGTTGGTGAGCAGGTGAAAGCTACCGGCAGGGTAGCCAGTACTGACATTAACGGCGTAAAAGC
Source organism: Enterobacter cloacae complex sp. 2022EL-00981 (assembly GCF_028737495.1). NCBI lineage: Bacteria > Pseudomonadati > Pseudomonadota > Gammaproteobacteria > Enterobacterales > Enterobacteriaceae > Enterobacter > Enterobacter cloacae complex sp. 2022EL-00981. The sequence continues at coordinate 115,589 of NZ_JAQZRK010000003.1, read as the reverse complement.
TGAGTTTTATCCGACGGGCTGGCAAGACGTGGAAGGTGTTCACGGTTACAGCAAGCCCGAGGGAATTGAACCGCCCTATGCCACCACTACCCGGGATCTGCATGATGATGAACTGCGCAGCAAGGTGGTGGACAGAACGATTGTTAATGCAGCTCGTATTGAGCGCCAGACCACTACAGGAAGTGAGCAATGATTACGATTGAAAAAACAAAATACCCGATGAGTGATGACCAGGTACGCCGCCGATTGTTCTGGCTGCTACAACGACTGAGCAGTTACACCCTGTGGCAGCGCAAACGGGATGCCTGGGCATATTTTGTGCAGAAATATGAAGAGGCACTGAAAACTTGGCCGGAGGATAAATCGGCGGGTTTTCATCCAAAGAATATTATCTGGGCCTATGATGCCCTGCGTCTTTATGACGAAGGGTTACCGGAACTGGCGACAGGTAACCGGCAGGTATGGCAAATTAATACAGGGGTATTTGATCAGCTTGACCGACCGATAGATTTAATTAATTCATTTTTTTATTTGCCTTGTCATGAACGCGGAGGTCAAGAGGAATCGTATCCACCTGAAATAGAAATATTGAATAAATTAAAAAATGCTGCAGAATTCAGAGGAGACAATCTGCTGTATCCGCCGCATGATAATAGTTGTAATATTCTTGATGCAGCATATTTACTGGACCCGGTGAAATATAACCATCATTTTAAGATGTTGCCTTATCCGGTTTTCCCGAAAAAACTCCCCCCCGTTCCTGAGCATAGCGATATCATTATTAAAACCGATGACCCGGTTCCCTGTGACGGTATATGGGAGCCAGTAAAAATTCAGTACAGCCATAAGTTACTGGTGATTAAAGATGGTATTAGTGGATTTAAAAACCTCGGTGCTTATAACTATTTTATCCGTGGCATGAATGCCCCCCGCCAGGTTTATTACGATGTGTTGATTGAAAGTGATAAAGAAATGGTGATATCCGATAATCCCATCCGTCATCGTGATGTTCACTGGCGTCTGGTCTGGGAAGATACCCGCTACTGTGACGGCATTATTCCTGATGAATCAGAATATTTTCTGGATGATGCGCCAAGTAAACATATTACCTGCGCAAGTGGGGAACGTTGCCCGCATTCAGGCCGCTGGGCGACCATAACCGGAGGGCATCAGCAGTTTACTGATATTCAGGCCGGGCAGTTGATGCCGGAAGCGACAAAATATCAGAGCGATATGTACGCGGCTGAAATTCATCTTCCGGCGATATGGAGCCTTTTAAACCGGGAGGACGGAGGCAGTGTTTATATAAAACCAGGAGATGATTAAATACTGGTTTTCGCTATGGGCAACTGGCTGGCGCTGTTTGACGGACAGCCCTGTTATCATCTGGAGATTAACGACAGCTCGGTAAAACTCGATGCACTGAACTTCACCGGGAATGAAGCCCTGAGCGAGCCATTTCAATGGGGAATCGACTTCACCACCCCACAGAACAATCTCGCCCCGGAACAGGTGCTGATGAAATACGCCACCCTGCGGATGCGCAGCGGGAAGGCGGTGCACGACATTATCACCCGCCTGGAGTGGATTTCCACCACCGCTGACCAGTCGCATTACCAGGTGGTGCTCAGTTCCCGTCTGGCGCTGCTCAGCCGCACCCGCCAGTGCCGCATTTTCCAGCACCAGCCGGTGCCGGAGGTGGTGGAGCAGGTACTGCGCCAGCATGGACTTGAAGGCGCAGATTTCGATTTCCGTCTGGAGCGTGTGTACCCGGTGCGGGAGCTGATTACCCAGTGGCGGGAGACGGACCTCGAATTTATTCAGCGCATACTGTCAGAGGTGGGGATTTTCTGGCGCACGGAAATGGACGAGGCGCGCGGGCTGGATATTTATATTTTTGCCGACAGCCAGCTGAACTACCGGTTTGACGTACGCCTGCCGTACAGCGAGCCGTCCGGGCTGTATGACGGGGCACAGGAGTCGGTGTGGGACGTGCGCACCCGGTATAAGGTGGTGCCGGGCATGGTCAGCGTACGGGATTACAACTACCGTACCGCCGGAACACCGATGGACGCCACGGTGAGCGTGCGCAGTGACGCGATGACCACCGGAGAGCGTTTGAAAAGCGCCTGAAGCCGCTGAATGAAACCCTGCTGTTCTCCGCGCCGGAAGGGATGGCATTCACCAGCGGTGAGCACCTGCAGATGACGGCCACAAAAAACGTTGCCATCAACGCCGGAGGCGATATCAGCACCGGCGTCACGGGCAACATGACGGCGCTGGCGGGAGAAAAGCTCGGGCTGTTCGCCAGAACGGGTCAGCTGAGCCTGAAAGCCAGCGAAGGCCCGGTGGAGATGCAGGCGCAGAACGGGAAAATGGCGCTGTTTGCAGAGAAGAAGCTGACGATGAGCTCGGCGAGCGACATCTCGTTTGCGGGGAAAAAGCGCATCACGCTGATTGGCGGCGGGAGCTACCTGCGGCTGGAGGCGGGGAAGATTGAGTACGGCACCCTGGGGACGTACCTGCGGCGGACAAATCGGACGATGGCGGCGGCACCAGCCACAATGCCGTTAAAGATGCCCCGGCTGGGCACCTCGTATATCTATTCCGCAATCTATCAGTTACAGGATGAGCAGAGCACCCTTCTGGCAGGTAAACCCTACAGGCTCACAACACCTTCCGGGCAGACTGCGACAGGTTATACCGATGACGAAGGGAAAACGGTGCCCGTATATACCCGCAATCAGGAAAACGTCGAACTACACGTTGTGCAGAAAAAACCGCAGCCACAGGAAACGCTGTGGTTTATCGGTGACGGCTCAGAGCAACAAATGGAAACTGAACTCAGGGAGCAGCCATAATGGAACTACCGGATTTACCCACATCGCCTGACTCGCCCGATATTCCCTCGGGCAAAAACAACCAGCCGTGGGACTGTACCACCACCGGCGTCGAGATGGTGGAGAAGCAGTCGCAGCTGCCGACTGAGAACAACCGTCAGTATCTGCATATCAAGGTTGAATATGCGATGCGCTTTCCTCGCCTGTCGGCAAAAATTCGTCGCAACAACAAAAGCTATCAGATGAGCCTAAAGCAGCTGATGATGAGTGGACTCATCCGCGCAGATGAAATCGCGGCACAATACTACTGGTGGTACAAAGCGGAAGTACCGTTTGATATCCGCACCACGCCGCCCCGCCCTTATCTCAGCAGTACGCAGACAGGGCCGGGCAGACGGCATACCACCAATCCTTTTCCCGAACCGGGAAAAGGCATTTATCGCCGTCCGGACGTGATTATTGTGAAGAACAAGCATGACCGCTGGCCGGGGCTTGCGGGGCCAGATACCGAGGGAGTGATGCATGCGGATAATCTGGAGCGGCTGGTGGAGGTTAAATTTCCGGAGGATGAGTTTAAGCAAGGGCAGTACGATGACTATATGCTGATTGTTGGCGGGCCAGGAAATGAAGAACGAATGACTATCCTGGAGATCCACGACTGCCGCCCACAGGAGCAGCAGTGGAGCGACCAGGTGGTCAACGTAACCCTGCAGAACTGGGTGAAAAGCGGGGCGAAATACTGGCCGCTGTTCCTCTATCCCCCCATTTTTACCCCGCGTCCGCCAGATGTGCCAGCGCCTGCCCGAATCCAGCCGTGGACCTATGTGGGTGATACCGTTGCCGATCTCAGTGAAGGAGCCATACGCGGCATCGCCGAAGGCTGGAGTGCGCTGTCAAAAGAGATGCAGCAGAAACTCCAGCGCGCTGCGGGCTGGCTGAACGACAGCGGCGAGTGGGTCTATTTGCAGGGCAGCCAGGCATGGCGCTGGGCCAGCCGGACCGGTCTTGTGGTGGCCTCCTGGACGGACGCGCAGCTGCGTGCCGCCTGGCGGGAGATCCAGCAGGCGACTGATATGACGCTTGAGATGTTAAACCAGGTGGACTGGGTTCAGGTGCTAACCGATGCGGCTACCGCCATAGGGGTCATACTGGTGGCGGTCTGCGTTGGGGTGCTGGTAGTGACGCTGGGTATCCCGGAAGCCATTATCGGTGCCTTTTTACTGATTGTACGCCTGGCGATAAGCGCCTGGGGGGCGCTGGCAGCGGTCCTCGGCGCAGGAACCGTGGCGGTAGCCCAATAATAGGGAGTGAAGATGTTAAAGGATCTGGAACTAAACTATATCGAAAAATGGCTGCCGGAAGCATCGGTGAAATACAAAGACGGCAGCCCGGCGGTCAATCTCGGGCTGATTATCACCGTATTTTTTAAAAACGGCCATACGCCGGATGTCCGCCGCAAAATGGTGGAATGTGTGGATCGTTATTACGAGGAGTTTAAGCTGTATCTGAAGAAAACCATGGCACCGAAGTGGGTTGGCATTACAGATAAAAACTATCAGAAAAAACGGCAGCAGATCCTGGACTCAACGCCTGAGGAGATCTTTTCCTGGTATTTGGGAAGCGTCGATACGGATTACCATGCTCCGGATTATGAAATTCTTATTATGGGAAAACGTATATTCCACAATGAAAATAACCGCTCCGTTATTAAACTGATTTTTCCCCTTTCCCTGTTAAAAGAGCCGGACGGTAAGGAACGGTATGAATCCTGGCTGGTGTGGTTATGTAACACTTTTAAAGTTGAAAGCGGCTATGCAGGACTGTCATTTATTCTGCCCTATGCCTTTGAACGGATGTTCCCATATGAGTATGCCCTGGCACAGCGCTTTTCCGGTGTAATGGTGGACTCTCTGGGCACACTGGAAGGCGGGGAGGCGGTTGAAGGACTCAAGGGTGCCTGCTGGTACACTATTCTGGGTACGCCGTGGCTGGAAAAGCTCGGAGGAAAAGGCACAGTCACACGCCGCCTGGTGAAAACACCGGAAATCAGCCTGCTCCCCTATTGCAACGGGGTCATTATGAAAGCCGGTGAGTTACCTCCGTCACTGGGGGAAAAGCAGACGGAAAGCCTTCCTCCCTTACTGGTAAAAGTGAACCAGATTATTCGCCCGATTCGTTATGACGGGCATAAGGGGCTGCATTTCTATTCAGAATACGAAAATCACCAGTTTGATGAAGTATCCTCCATGAAGTGGTTTGCCCGCTTCGATGAGGCCAGCGCCCTGCTGGAATGAAAAAGCCCCCTTTTTATTAAGGGGGCTGAATGACATATTTTACATCGCCTGCGTAAACGTCCTTGAAATCACATCCTGCTGCTGCTCGCGCGTCAGGGCATTAAACCGCACCGCATACCCCGAAACGCGGATCGTCAGGTTCGGGTAATTTTCCGGGTGCTCAATGGCGTCCAGCAGCATTTCCCGGTTCATGACGTTGACGTTCAGATGCTGCCCGCCCTCGATGGCTGTTTCGTGGTGGAAGTACCCGTCCAGCAGCCCCACAAGGTTGGTTTTGCGTACCAGCTCGTCCTTGCCCAGCGCCTGCGGCACGATGGAGAAGGTGTAAGAGATCCCATCCTTGGCGTAGGTGAACGGCAACTTGGCAACCGAGGTTAACGACGCCACTGCCCCTTTTCTGTCACGTCCGTGCATTGGGTTGGCACCCGGCGCAAACGGCGTGCCGCCCCGGCGTCCGTCTGGCGTGTTGCCGGTCTTCTGGCCGTACACCACGTTCGAGGTGATGGTCAGGATCGACTGGGTCGGCACCGCGTTACGATAGGTTGGTAACGCCTGAATTTTCTTCATAAAGCGCTCCACCAGGTCACAGGCGATGCTGTCCACGCGATCGTCGTTGTTACCGTACTGCGGATAATCCCCTTCAATGACAAAATCGACCGCCAGACCGGTATGGTCGCGCACCGGTTTCACCGTCGCATATTTAATGGCCGACAGGGAATCGGCGGCCACCGACAGTCCGGCGATACCGCAGGCCATGGTGCGGTAGACGTCCCGATCGTGCAGCGCCATCAGCGAGGCTTCGTAGCTGTACTTATCATGCATGTAGTGAATGAGATTCAGCGCACTGATGTACTGTACCGCCAGCCAGTCCATAAAGTGATCCAGGCTCGCCATCACGGTGTCGTAGTCCAGCACCTCGTCCAGCAGCGGCGCGGTTTTCGGCCCGACCTGGATCTTCAGCTTCTCATCCACCCCGCCGTTGATCGCATACAGCAGCGTTTTGGCGAGGTTGGCGCGGGCACCAAAGAACTGCATCTGCTTGCCGATCACCATCGGGCTGACGCAGCAGGCAATGGCGTAGTCGTCGCTGTTGAAGTCGGCACGCATCAGATCGTCGTTCTCATACTGCAGCGACGAGGTGACAATCGAGACCTGCGCGGCGTATTTCTTGAACGCGATCGGCAGTTGTTCAGACCACAGGATCGTCAGGTTTGGCTCTGGCGCAGGCCCCATGGTGTGCAGCGTGTGCAGATAGCGGAAGCTGTTTTTGGTCACCAGCGTGCGGCCGTCCAGCCCCATTCCGCCAATCACCTCCGTCGCCCAGATCGGATCGCCAGAGAAGAGCGTGTCGAACTCCGGCGTACGCAGGAAACGCACCATGCGGATCTTCATGATGAAGTGGTCGATAAGCTCCTGGGCCTGTACCTCGCTAAGGCGTCCGGCCTGCATATCGCGTTCAATGTAGATATCGAGGAATGACGCGGTACGCCCCAGCGACATCGCCCCACCGTTCTGGGATTTCACCGCGGCCAGGTAGGCAAAGTACAGCCACTGCACCGCTTCCTGCGCGTTCATCGCCGGACGCGAGATATCAAAGCCGTAGTTCGCCGCCATCTGCTGGATCTGCAGCAGCGCGCGCTTATGCTCCGCCAGCTCTTCGCGCAGGCGGATCGTCGCCTCCAGATCCTCGCCGCGTTCCAGTCTCGGCTGCAGATCCGCGAACTGCAGTTCACGCTCACGCACCAGATAGCTGATGCCGTACAGCGCCACGCGGCGGTAGTCGCCGATGATGCGCCCGCGTCCGTAGCCGTCCGGCAACCCGGTCAGTACGCCCGATTTACGGCAACGCATCATCTCCGGTGAGTAGACGTCAAACACGCCCTGGTTATGGGTTTTACGCAGGTCGGTAAACAGGTATTCGAACTGCGGATCCATCTCGCGGCCGTAGGCTTCGAACGAGCTGCGGATCATGTTGATCCCACCATACGGATGCAGGGCACGCTTGAGCGGCTTATCGGTTTGCAGGCCGACGATGGTCTCCAGCTCCCGGTCGATATAGCCCGGTCCGTGAGCGGTAATGGTAGTGGCGATGTTGGTATCGAAATCCACCGGGGCGTGGGTGGCATTTTCCTGGCGAATCCCCACCATCACCTTTTGCCACAGCGCCGTCGTTGCTGGCGTCGCCTGCGCGAGGAAAGTTTCGTCGCCTTCATAAGGGGTGTAGTTATGCTGAATAAAATCGCGCACGTTAACGGCGTCTTTCCATTCTTCACCGCGAAACCCGGCCCATGCGTCGCTGTAAGGCGCAACGCGCGTATCAATCATTACTTTCATGAGATTCTCGCTCTGTCAGGCGTAAGCCGCAGCCGGGGTAACCTTCCCAAGACGGAGGGCGTCCAGCGCGATCATTTTTTCTTCATTGGTAGGGATCACCGCACACGCCACGCGGGACGTATCGGCGCTGATGATGCGTTCACCCGCGCTGCCAGGCAGGGCGTTGCGGGTCTCGTCGAGGATGAGGCCAAAGACCTTGAGATGTTCTGCTACCAGCCTGCGGATGAGCGTAGAGTTCTCGCCAATCCCTCCGGTAAACACCACCCCGTCCAGGCGATGCAGCGACGCCGCGTGGCCGGCGATATGCCGTGCAATGCGGTGCACAAAGGTATTTATCGCCAGCTGCGCCCGCGGATTTCCCTCGCGCCAGGCTTTTTCCAGCGTCCTGAGATCGGCGGAAATCCCGGAGATCCCCAGCAAGCCAGATTCTTTGTTAACCACACGCTCCAGATCCTCGAACGACTGGCCGGTTTGCTGGGCAATCCACGCCATCGCGCCAAAATCCACGTCACCACAGCGCGTGCCCATCATCAGCCCTTCCAGCGGCGTCATCCCCATCGAGGTATCAACGCTTTTGCCATTACGAACCGCGCAAATCGACGCGCCATTACCCAAGTGGGCAATCACTAACCCGCTGTCGTCCGGCGAAAGCCCGAGAAGCGTATGCGCCTGCCCGGCAACGTAGCGGTGGGAAGTGCCGTGAAAACCGTAGCGCCGCACGCCCAGCTCCTCAAAGTAACGGTACGGCAACCCGTACAGATACGCCTGCGGCGGCAACGTCTGATGGAAACTGGTGTCAAACACCGCTACCTGCTGAACGTTAGGGAACAGGCGTTCCGCCGCTTCTACACCGCTTAAGTTGGCGTAGTTGTGCAGTGGTGCCAGAGAAGAAACCTGGCGGATCTCGTTGATAACCTGCTCCGTGATAAGGGTCGACTCGCTGAAGCGTTCACCGCCGTGGGCAATGCGGTGGCCAATTAAGGCCACGCTGCTCATCAGGTCACGCTTCTCCAGCTCCAGGGCGATGGCAGCCAGCGCCCCTTCGTAGTCATGGTGAGCCAGTGTGGCTGGCTCACCCCCGTTCACGGAAATAAAGGCTTTTTCAGTGTTGATACCGTCGGCAATGCCCGTCATCAGGGCATCGCAGCTGCTGGCATCGAGCACTGAAAACTTAACAGAGGACGAACCGCAGTTAATAACCAGTACAACCGGAAACTCAATCATGGTGTGACTCCGCTCTTCCTGAGCATTGATTTAGAACAGTTTGTAAACGATATTCAGGATGGTCAGCAGGCCGACAACGGTGACGAAGATGTTCTCGGGTCTGCCCTTATACTTCGCCATTGCCGGGGCTTTGCGGATGGCATACATCGGCAGCAGACACAGCAGAGAAGCGATGATGGGTGCTCCCATGGCCTCAATAAGGTCCAGAATGTTCGGGTTGGCATACGCGACAACCCAGGTGGAGCCCATGATGAAGACCATGCTGATGGTGTTCAGTTTGCCCACCGAGACCTTCTTCTTATCGCCCTTATACCCGAACTTCAGGATCAGGCCGTTCAGCCCTTCCAGCGTGCCCAGATAATGGCCGAAGAAAGATTTGAAGATTGCGACCAGCGCGATGATAGAGGCGCCGTATTCCAGCACCGTCGCAAACGTCGATTTGGTGCCTGACATCGACGCAAAATGGTTCGCCAGATAAGAGAGCACCGGAATGTTCTGCGCTTTGGCATCAGCCATGTTCTGCGGAGAGAGCGTAAACAGGCAGCTAAAGGCGAAGAACATCACCACGGCGACCATCAGCAGGCTGGCGCGGCCGATGATTCTGGAGCATTTCTGCTCGGTGAAGTCTTTACCGAACTCCGGTTCGTACTCTTCGCGCTTGGAGACCACAAACGAGGAGACAATCGGCGAGAAGTTAAAGGAGAAGACCATGATGGAGATCCCCAGCCACACCGTCACCAGTATGCCATCATGGCCGGTGAAGGCGATATCGCTCAGGTTAACCTGGTCGATCACCGCCGAGTTCCAGTAAGGGATCAGCGACAGGGAAATCAGCACCAGACTGGCGATAAACGGGAATACCAGATAGCTCATGACCTTCACCATCAGGTCTTTACCGAACCAGATCACAAAGGCCATCAGCAGCAGCAGGAACAGCGCCACCACGCCGCGGTTTAGCGCCGGCATCTGGAGCTGGTTTTCCCAGAAGGTCATAAAGGTGTTGGTAATGGTGACGCCGTAAATCCACAGCAGCGGGCAAATGGCGAAGAAGTAGAGGAACGTGATGACCACTCCGCCTGTTTTACCAAAATGCTCCTCCACCGTTTCGGTGATATTGCCGGAAACGTTGCTACCGGACAGGCACAGACGCGCCAGCGCGCGGTGGCAGTAGAACGCAATCGGGAACGCGAGAAGCAGCATCAGCAGGATAGGGATCAAGCCGCCAAAACCTGCACGAATAGGGAAGAACAGCACGCCTGCGCCAATGGCGGTACCAAACAATCCCAGCGTCCAGGTGGTGTCTGACTTACGCCAGGAGGACGTTTTTGTCTGGCCAACGATAATGCTTTCAGTGTTGCTCATAGGTCATCCTTATGCGTCAACGAAGCCGGTAATTTGGGAAACACGAGAGAGATCGATATTGCCGCCGGAAATAATGCAGACGGTTTTGCGCCCCTGAATATAATGGTCGAGCTTGCCGCTCAATAACGCCGCGCAGGCCAGCGCCCCCGCCCCTTCGGTCACCACTTTGTTTCGCTGAATTAACGCAATCATGCTGTTGCGAATATCGTCTTCGCTGACCAGCACAATGTCGTCGACTAATTCACGAACAATTTCGAAGGTTAATTTACCCGGACGAGAAACGTCGCAGCCGTCTGCTAATGTGCCGGTAACCCGATGGTTAATAATTTCACCCGCCTGATACGACGCCGCCATACCGTGAACGTTTTCAGACTGTACGCCGATAATATTAATGGTCGGGTTAATCGATTTTATTGCCGTTGCGATGCCAGCAATTAACCCGCCACCGCCGATCGGCACAATGACGTTATCCACATCGTATAAATCTTCTAGAATTTCGAGGCCGATAGTACCCTGGCCAGCGATCACTTTTGGGTCATCATAAGGCGGGATAAAAATACGCCCTTCCATCTCGACGATTTCGCTCACTTTGGCGATTGTGTCGTTGAAGTTCTCGCCGTGCAGCACCACTTCCGCCGAGTAGTCACGCGTGGCGGCAACTTTGGATTTTGGCGCGCCCATCGGCATCACCACTTTGCCGTCGATGCCGAGCATGGCACAGGAAAGGGAGACGCCCTGCGCATGGTTTCCCGCAGAGCAGGCCACAACACCTTTACGTCTTTCAGCATCGGTCAGCGAGCTTAATTTATTAAACGCGCCGCGAATTTTGAAGGAGCCGGTACGCTGCATATTTTCAAACTTCAGAAAGATTTCACCCTTACAGCGTTCGCTGAGATAATTCGAGCGAGGCATGCCGGTTTTATATATCTTTCCTGCCAGTCGTTTTCTGGCGTCCTGAATATCTTCAATGGTTACCGGGAGATCGTAGGTAATATGCATAATATCCTCGTTATAATAATTCATTCTTTTCGGGCAAAGTCAGGGTATCAGAGCACAACTAAAATAAGCTCTGGGGTGTTTTTCAAAAAATAGGCAGTACTTATTTGGAAATTAATTATTCATCGTCGTCGTTCACTGGTCAGTGACGCATATTGTTTCGCCAGCTCAACTAACACTGACGCTGATTTTTTAATTCTGTAATTTTTTGACCACACGGCGGCATAGCGTGCCACCGGTAATTCATCTTCCACTGGCAGTACAATAAACTGGTCTGAACCGAACGGCGCAATCATGTCGCGGGGGATCACCGTCAGGTAGTCGGCATTGAGGACAAGGTTATAAATGGTGACGACGGAATCGGTCTGGACGATGTTTTCAATACTGATGTGGTTGTCTTGCAGGGTGGTCAGAAGTTCTTTGTAGTAGCCCATGTCGGTTTGCGGCATCACCCACTGCTCATGGGTGAGCGATGCCAGTGTCGTCGGGGCGGTGCACGTTCGTGATTTGCTGGCCACCAGCACAAATTCAGACTCGAACAGCGGCTCGACATGCAGATCCTGCAGCAGCATTTCATCACTCAGCGTGCCGATGGCAAAGTCCAGCCGCCCGTCACGAATGGCGGGAAGGAAAGAAGAGAGCTGTGCTTCATACATGGAGACCCGCGCTTTCGGGAATACTTCCTTGAATTTTTTGATCATTTCAGAGAGGAACGTGAAGCCAATCAGCGAGGGATAACCAAACGAGACGTCCATGACGGTGCTAAAACTGAGGCTGTTAATCTCGCTCACCATGTTTTTCATCTCACGGGTGATCGACTCTGAGTACGAGAGCAGAACCTGGCCCGCCGCCGTCAGTTTTACGCCCGTGTTTTTACGCACCATCACTTCCACACCGAAGTAAGATTCGATGTCACTGATAATTTTGCTGACGGCGGGTTGCGTCAGACCCAGTTGTCTTGCTGCAGAACCTATGGAGCCACTTTTAATGACTTCCTGAAATACCACGAGGTGCTGTGTTTTCGGTAGAATAATAGTGTTCATAATATTCTGCGCTTATTTCCCTATGACGGGGTGGATTCTACTCAATATTGTTTCAGGGGGTATGTGCTGTTACTCACAATTTGCCTTTTCGTACCCTTACCAGGAACTACCAAACCCCATTAAAATCCTTTTAAATCAATAAAATACAACCAACCAAATACGCTATTACGCTGATATTGATCAACAAAAATGGCGGTAATAAATTTATTTTATGGCGATAACCCGGATAAATTTTGCTGCGTTTAAAAAATCAATAAAGACTATCTTTCAGGCAATTAAAGAACAATAAATAGCCATTATTCATGTGAAACATTCTTTCAGTTTTTCGAAATTTACGGGCGTAATTTGACAGAGGTTCGGGAAAGAGTGGAATACGTCACACATTCTTAGGGTGAATGTTTTTAATTTCAAAATATGCATATCAAATAAGAAAACATTCGGGATCATCCAGTTAACATTCATAACAAATTAATCATACTCAGAATTCAGGATTTTTTAGCGGTAAATTTTGTGATAACGATCAGGATTAGACAGCAGAGCGGCAATGAATGGAGAAAACAGTGAAATGTGCTTAATGTCGCAAATATGAGAATTGGTGTCGTTTGGGGGGTTGCCGGGTGGCGCTGCGCTTAACCTGCGTACATGCCCCATTAAGCAAAAACCCCGCCGAAGCGGGGTTCTCTAAGAAGTTGAAGCTGACCGATAAGCCGCGTTCTTTCATAGAAAGCGGAGTGGACAGTCATTCATCTCTTTTAGCGCAGATAGCAAAAACCCCGCCGAAGCGGGGTTTTCTAAGAAGTTGAAGCTGACCGATAAGCCGGGTTCTGTCGTGGACAGTCATTCATCTAGGCCAGCAATCGCTCACTGGCTCAAGCAGCCTACCCGGGTTCAGTACGGGCCGTACCATGTGAACCCCTATTTGGCCTTGCTCCGGGTGGAGTTTACCGTGCCACGGACTGTTACCAGCCGCGCGGTGCGCTCTTACCGCACCCTTTCACCCTTACCTGATCCCACTTGCGTGGGCCATCGGCGGTTTGCTCTCTGTTGCACTGGTCGTGGGTTTCCCCCCCAGGCGTTACCTGGCACCCTGCCCTATGGAGCCCGGACTTTCCTCCCCTCCGCCCGTCTCCACCCGAAGGTGGACGACGACGAAGCGGCGACTGTCTGGTCAGCTTCGGCGCGCAGTATAGTGGGTTTGCACGCCGCTGTCACCCTTGGCTGTAGGGAAGCCGAAATTAACGGGAGACTTCCACCTTCGCCAGTTTTTCGTAGTAGCACGCAATGGCACTGTGGTCAGCGGTGCCCAGGCCATCGGCACGTAGCGCCTGCATCATCTCCATGACGGCGGCGGTCAGCGGCAGTTGGGCCCCTACGCCGTGTGAAGTGTCCAGCGCGTTAGCCAGATCTTTAATGTGCAGGTCGATACGGAAACCGGGTTTGAAGTTACGATCCATCACCATCGGCGCTTTAGCGTCCAGCACCGTGCTACCCGCCAGCCCACCGCGGATCGCCTGGTAAACCAGATCCGGGTTGACGCCCGCTTTGGTGGCCAGAGTGAGCGCCTCCGACATGGCGGCAATATTCAGCGCCACAATCACCTGGTTTGCCAGCTTGGTTACGTTACCCGCGCCAATCTCCCCGGTGTGCACCACGGAACCGGCCATCGCTTTCATCAGATCGTAGTATTTGTCAAAAATCGCCTTATCGCCGCCGACCATGACCGACAACGTACCGTCGATGGCTTTCGGTTCACCGCCGCTCACCGGGGCATCGAGCATCTCGACGCCTTTCGCTTTCAGCGCCTCGCTGATTTCCCGGCTGGCCAGCGGTGCGATGGAGCTCATGTCGATCAACACCAGGCCCGGCTTCGCGCCGTCGATAATGCCGTTCTCACCCAGCGCGACCTCTTTTACATGGGGAGAGTTTGGCAGCATGGTGATAATGACATCGCACTGCTCGGCAATCGCTTTGGCTGTGGTGGCGGTTTCTGCGCCAGCCGCCATCACTTCGGCCACGGCCTGCGAATTATGGTCTGAAACCACCAGGGAGTATCCTGCTTTGATGAGGTTTTTACTCATTGGTTTGCCCATAATGCCGAGGCCAATAAAACCCACTTTCAGCGTCATAATCTGTTTTCCTCAAGATGGTTATTTTTTAAAAGCGTCCGCTAATTTCTGCGTCGCAGAACGGAATACGCCGAGGTCGCTGCCGACGGCAACGAAGGTCGCGCCCCACTCCAGATAGCGGCGTGCGTCTGCTTCAACCGGCGCCAGAATGCCACACGGTTTGCCGTGCGCTTTGGCGCGGGCAAAGATGTGCTGGATGGCGCGCTGCACATCCGGGTGACCCGCATTGCCCAGGTGCCCAAACGCGGCCGCCAGATCGCTTGGGCCGACGAAAATGCCGTCCACGCCCTCGGTGGCGGCGATGGCATCCACGTTATCGACACCCTGCTGACTCTCAATCTGTACCAGAATAGTGATGTTGCTGTTGGACTGCGCAAAGTAGTCCGGTACGGTGCCAAACATGTTGGCGCGATGCGAAACGGAGACGCCGCGGATCCCTTCCGGCGGATAGCGTGTTGACGCCACGGCCTGTGCCGCCTCCTCCTGCGTTTCGACAAACGGGATCAGGAAGTTGTAGAAGCCGATATCCAGCAGGCGCTTGATGATCACCGGCTCGTTCGTGGGGACGCGGACCACCGGCGCGCTCTGGCTGCCTTTGAGCGCCATCAGCTGCGGAATAAAGGTGCTGATATCGTTCGGCGCATGCTCGCCATCAAGCACCAGCCAGTCGAACCCCGCCAGACCCAGCACTTCGGTGCTGATTGGGTTTGCCAGTGCGGACCAGCATCCAATTTGAATCTGGTGCGCCGCAAGCGCCGCTTTAAATTTATTTGGGAAGATAGCGTTATTCATCGTATTTACCTTTTTAATTCCGCAGCCCTGGTCAGTATATTTATTACCAGCGTTATATTTATTCTCTATTTCAGCGTGATAAAATCGTCATTCAGTATAATCGCCACTTTCCGGCAGCACATTGTTTTAATGCTCAAGTGTTACGCTCTGTTTCAATAATATTTTGAGCATATGCACAAACCACTGGGCGCTGATGCACAGAATCAGCCATTACTGGTTCGGGAGCGATCGCGATCACATTCTCACGTTCTGTCTCCTGACATGCTCTATTTTCGCAAGCTGCGTTTTTATTTTTGCCATAAGAAAATTGGCTGTATTTATTATCAAATTCTTTGCTGGAGAATATTGAACAATGGCCGACATTGAAATTCGACAAGCGTTGCCGACGGCGTTCTATATAAAAGTTCACGACACGGATAATGTGGCAATTATTGTGAACGACAATGGCTTAAAAGCCGGAACCCGCTTCCCGGATGGCCTGGAGCTGATTGAACATATTCCGCAGGGGCATAAAGTGGCGCTGGTGGATATCCCGGCCCAGGGTGAAATCGTGCGTTATGGTGAAGTCATTGGCTATGCCGTCCGTGCCATTCCGCAAGGCAGCTGGATTGATGAGTCTCTGGTTGAGTTGCCAGAAGCCCCACCGTTGAACACCCTGCCGCTGGCGACCCGCGTCCCGGAGCCGCTGCCACCGCTGGAAGGGTACACCTTTGAAGGCTATCGCAACGCAGACGGCAGCGTTGGAACCAAGAATCTGCTCGGCATTACCACCAGCGTTCACTGTGTGGCAGGCGTGGTGGATTATGTGGTGAAACTCATCGAGCGCGATCTGCTGCCAAAGTACCCGAACGTTGATGGCGTGGTGGGGCTGAATCACCTTTACGGCTGCGGCGTGGCGATCAATGCCCCTGCGGCCGTGGTGCCAATCCGAACTATCCACAATATCGCCCTGAACCCGAACTTTGGTGGCGAAGTGATGGTGATAGGCCTGGGTTGTGAAAAGCTACAGCCTGAGCGCCTGCTGCAGGGCACCGAGGATGTAAAAGCCATTCCGGCCGATGAGGCCAGCATTGTACGTCTGCAGGACGAACACCACGTTGGTTTCCGTTCGATGGTTGACGATATCCTTGAGGTTGCAGAGCGTCATCTGGCTAAACTCAATACGCGTCAACGTGAGACCTGCCCGGCTTCCGAGCTGGTGATTGGTACACAATGTGGCGGCAGCGATGCGTTTTCCGGCGTGACCGCCAACCCGGCGGTGGGTTATGCCTCCGACCTGTTTGTTCGCTGCGGGGCCACGGTGATGTTCTCTGAAGTGACAGAAGTGCGAGATGCCATCCATCTACTCACGCCACGCGCCATCAACGAAGAGGTGGGCAAACGCCTGCTCGAAGAGATGGCCTGGTACGATAATTACCTCGATATGGGAAAAACCGACCGCAGCGCCAACCCCTCTCCGGGGAACAAAAAAGGGGGCCTGGCGAACGTGGTGGAAAAAGCGCTCGGCTCTATCGCCAAATCCGGTCAAAGTGCCATTGTAGAAGTCCTCTCGCCGGGCCAGCGCCCAACGAAACGCGGCCTGATCTACGCGGCAACCCCGGCCAGTGACTTTGTTTGCGGCACCCAGCAGGTGGCTTCCGGTATTACGGTGCAGGTCTTTACCACCGGACGCGGTACGCCGTACGGCCTGATGGCGGTGCCTGTTATTAAAATGGCGACCCGCACTGAGCTGGCTAACCGCTGGTATGACCTAATGGACATTAACGCAGGCACCATCGCCACCGGGGAAGAGAGCATAGAAGAGGTAGGCTGGAAGCTGTTCCACTTTATTCTGGATGTGGCGAGCGGCAGGAAGAAAACCTTCTCGGACCAGTGGGGGCTGCACAATCAGCTGGCGGTGTTTAACCCGGCACCGGTGACGTGATAGCCCCTCACCCTGCCCTCTCCACAGGGGAGAGGGTAAAAACCGCACCGAGCAGTCCCCTCTCCCCTGTGGGGAGAGGGTTAGGGTGAGGGGAGAAACTACCCTTTCACCAACACCACATCGATCCCGCTTTTACGCAACCCATCCAGGCTCTCCGCCGGAATGCCTTCGTCGACAATAATCATATCAATCCGTTGTGTATCAATGATTTTATGCAGGCTCGAGCGGTTAAATTTGCTGGAGTCGGTCACGACAATAATACGCTCTGCCACTTCGCACATCCGGCGGTTGAGGCGCGCCTCGTCTTCGTTGTGCGTGCTCACACCGCGATCGAGATCGATGGCGTCAACGCCCAGGAACAAAAGATCGAAGTGATAATTCTGTAATGACTGCTCCGCCTGGTCGCCATAGAAGGATTGCGACTGACGGCGCAGATGCCCGCCTGTCATCAGCAGTTCCACTCCTTCCGCTTCCAGCAAAGCGTTCGCGACGTTCATGCCATTGGTCATGGCAATCACATCCGTGTGCTGGCGCAGCATTCGGGCAATTTCAAATGTTGTGGTACCCGAATCCAGAATGATGCGATGCCCTGGCTTTACCAGTTCTGCGGCAACCTTCGCGATGCTGCGCTTCACGGCAGTATTCAGCGAGCTTTTATCTTCAACGGAGGGTTCAACGCCCGGCACATTGCCTTCGCAAATCAACGCGCCGCCATAGGCGCGAACGGCGATACCTTGCTTCTCCAGAAAAGCCAGATCGTTGCGGATCGTGACCGTCGACACGCCGTATAAATGGGAAAGATCGTTAACCTGTACGCTTCCCTGCGCCCGCAACCGCTGAATGATCTGCTCTCGCCTTTCACTGGTGCCGGTGATGCGCTTTTCCGCGGAGGAATCAGTGCTGCTCATACGCGATCCTTTATAAATAAACTTTCGTTTCATTTCGTTTTGCCTATTAAGGCCTTTCTTTTAGGGGAATGCAAGCCCCATCTACCGTTCTTACCCTCCCCTTCCCGACGCTGAAACCTTTCATTGCGTTTCTTTTGTGAAACAGATCGGAAAACTATTATCTTTCGTTTTATTTTTATACCACCATAATGCAGTATCAAATGAAACAAAACGAAAGATGAATACCATCACCATCCGAAATGGAGAGGAAAGTGAAACATCTGACTGATATGGTGGAACAACATAAACGGGGGAATACAAACGGGATTTATGCCGTCTGTTCCGCACATCCATTAGTACTTGAAGCTGCAATTCGTTACGCCCATTCGCAACAAACGCCGCTGCTGATTGAAGCAACCTCAAACCAGGTCGATCAGTTTGGCGGTTACACCGGCATGACGCCCGCCGACTTTTACGGGTTCGTCCGCAAGCTGGCGGACTCTCTTGGCTTCCCCGCGTCACAGCTGATCCTCGGCGGCGACCACTTAGGGCCAAACCGCTGGCAACACCTGCCCGCGCAGGAAGCGATGTCCAATGCTGACGATCTTATTAAAAGCTATGTCGCAGCCGGGTTCAAAAAGATCCACCTCGACTGCAGTATGTCCTGCGAGGATGATCCGGTTCCTTTGACCGACGCGATCGTCGCCGAACGCGCGGCACGTCTGGCGAAAGTCGCCGAACAGACCTGCCGTGAACAGTCTGGTGAATCCGATCTGGTCTATGTCATTGGCACTGAAGTCCCCGTGCCGGGTGGCGCGCACGAAACGCTTACCGAGCTTGAAGTCACCACGCCGGACGCGGCTCGCGCGACGCTTGAGGCGCATCGTCATGCGTTTGAAAAGGAAGGGTTAGGTGACATCTGGCCACGCATTATTGGCCTGGTGGTTCAGCCTGGCGTGGAGTTCGACCATGCGCACGTCTGTGACTACCAGCCGCAAAAAGCCCATGCCCTGAGCACCATGGTTGAAGCCTACGATACGCTGGTTTTTGAAGCGCACTCTACCGACTACCAGACGCCACAGGCGCTTCGCCAGCTGGTAAAGGACCACTTCGCCATTTTAAAAGTCGGCCCGGCCCTTACCTTCGCTCTGCGTGAGGCACTCTTTGCGCTGGCTGCCATAGAAGAAGAGCTGCTGCCAGCGAAAGCCAGCTCGGGCCTGCGTCACGTGCTGGAAAACGTGATGCTCGATCGGCCGGAATACTGGCAAAGCCACTACCATGGCGACAGCAACGCACGCCGCCTGGCGCGTGGCTACAGCTACTCTGACCGCGTACGCTACTACTGGCCGGACAGCCAGATTGACGATGCCTTTGAACGTTTGGTGCGTAACCTGGCGGACGAACCGCTACCGTTGCCGCTGATTAGCCAGTATCTGCCGTTGCAGTACAGCAAAGTTCGCGAGGGGGCTCTCAAGTCAACGCCGCGAGAACTCATCATCAACCACATTCAGGACATACTTCAGCAGTACCACGCCGCCTGCGAAGGCGTAACGACTCAGCATGCATAATTAAAAAGAGGAAAAAGCTATGCCAAACATTGTCTTATGCCGAATTGATGAACGTCTGATCCACGGTCAGGTGGGCGTGCAATGGGTGGGGTTCGCGGGGGCGAACCTGGTACTGGTCGCGAATGACGAGGTGGCAGAGGATCCGGTTCAACAGAACCTGATGGAAATGGTGCTCGCGGAGGGGATCGCCGTGCGTTTCTGGTCTTTGCAAAAAGTGATCGACAACATTCATCGCGCCGCTGACCGCCAGAAAATTCTGCTGGTCTGTAAATCTCCCGCTGATTTTCTGAAGCTGGTTGAGGGGGGCGTGCCCATCACCCGTATCAATGTAGGAAACATGCACTACGCCAGTGGCAAACAACAAATTGCCAAAACGGTATCTGTAGACGCGGACGACATAGCCGCCTTCAACGGCCTGAAAGCGGCCGGGGTGGAATGCTTCGTTCAGGGCGTTCCAACAGAGACTGCTTTGGATCTCTTTAAACTGCTTTGAGGGATTCACAATGGAAATCAGTCTGTTGCAGGCTTTCGCGCTGGGGCTTCTCGCCTTTATCGCGGGTCTGGATATGTTTAATGGCTTAACACACATGCACCGTCCGGTCGTACTCGGGCCGCTAGTTGGCCTGATCCTTGGCGATCTGCACACCGGGATTTTAACCGGCGGGACGTTAGAGCTGGTCTGGATGGGTCTGGCACCGCTCGCGGGCGCACAGCCGCCAAACGTCATTATCGGCACCATCGTCGGGACCACGTTTGCCATCACCACAGGCGTGAAACCGGATGTCGCCGTCGGGGTCGCCGTGCCGTTTGCCGTCGCGGTACAGATGGGAATTACTTTCCTCTTCTCGGTAATGTCCGGCGTGATGTCCCGCTGCGATCGCATGGCGGCTAATGCAGATACCAACGGCATTGAACGGGTTAACTATCTGGCTCTGCTGGCACTTGGCCTCTTCTATTTCTTGTGCGCATTTCTGCCCATTTACTTTGGTGCGGAGCACGCGAAAACCGCCATTGATGTGCTGCCGGAGCGCCTGATTGATGGCCTTGGCGTCGCGGGCGGCATCATGCCTGCCATTGGCTTTGCCGTGCTGCTCAAAATAATGATGAAAAACGTCTACATCCCCTACTTCATTATCGGTTTTGTCGCTGCGGCCTGGCTCAAGCTTCCGGTTCTGGCGATTGCCGCTGCCGCGCTGGCCATGGCTTTGATAGACCTGATGCGTAAATCACCTGAACCGGCGGCGCCTGCAGCCCAGAAAGAGGAATTCGAAGATGGCATCTAATCACACAACATTACCGGGCGTGTCTGAAAGTGAAGAGACGCTGCTGACCGGCGTCAATGAAAACTTCTACGAAGACCAGAGCATCGGTGCCGAACTGACCAAAAAGGACATCAACCGCGTCGCCTGGCGTTCTATGCTGCTGCAGGCCTCATTCAACTATGAACGTATGCAGGCCTCCGGCTGGCTTTACGGGTTACTGCCTGCGTTGAAAAAGATCCATACCAACAAGCGCGATCTGGCACGCGCCATGAAAGGTCACATGGGGTTCTTTAATACCCACCCGTTCCTGGTGACCTTTGTTATTGGCATTATTCTGGCGATGGAACGCTCCAAACAGGATGTAAACAGCATCCAGAGCACCAAAATTGCCGTCGGTGCGCCGCTTGGCGGCATTGGTGACGCCATGTTCTGGCTGACCCTGTTGCCTATCTGCGGCGGTATCGGCGCCAGCCTGGCGCTGCAAGGTTCGATTCTGGGTGCGGTGGTGTTTATCGTGCTGTTTAACGTGGTGCATCTCGGCCTGCGTTTTGGCCTGGCGCATTACGCTTACCGGATGGGCGTCGCAGCCATTCCGTTGATCAAAGCCAATACTAAAAAGGTCGGCCATGCGGCTTCCATCGTCGGGATGACGGTAATCGGTGCGCTGGTGGCAACCTATGTTCGTCTCAATACCACACTCGAAATCAAAGCCGGGGATGCGGTCGTTAAACTGCAGGCTGACGTTATCGATAAGCTGATGCCTGCGTTTCTGCCGCTGGTCTACACCCTGACCATGTTCTGGTTAGTGCGTCGTGGCTGGAGCCCGCTGCGGCTGATTGGTATCACCGTGGTGCTGGGTGTTGTCGGTAAATTCTGTCACTTCCTGTAAAAACAAAGAGGTTGCGATGTTAGGCATTATTTTGACGGGTCACGGTGGATTTGCCAGCGGGCTTGAGCAGGCTATGAAGCAAATCCTCGGCGAGCAGCCGCAGTTTATCGCCATCGATTTTCCGGAAACCTCCACCACCGCGCGGCTGACAGCGGAGCTTGAGCAGGCGGTGAGCGAGCTCGATGCCCGGCACGATATTGTGTTCCTTACCGATCTGCTGGGCGGGACGCCGTTTCGCGTTGCTTCTACGCTCGCTATGAAAAGACCGGGCAGCGAAGTGATCACCGGCACCAACCTGCAATTGCTGCTGGAGATGGTGCTCGAACGTGAGGGTCTGAGCAGCGAAGCGTTTCGTCGGCAGGCGCTGGAGTGTGGTCACCGTGGTCTGACGAGCCTGGTAGATGAGCTTGGCCGCTGTCGCGAGGAAGCTCCCGCTGAGGAAGGGATATGAGTCAGCTACTGCGCGCGCGGCGGGTACTGACCGAACAGGGCTGGCTGGATGACCACCAGCTTCGTATCGAGAACGGCGTTATCACGGCGATTGAACCTGTCCCTGCGGGGGTTAACGCTCGCGATGCCCGGCAGCTTTGTCCGGCGTACATCGATATTCACGTTCATGGTGGCATGGGTGTGGATGTGATGGATGACGCCCCCGATGCGCTGAACGTTTTGGCTCTTCATAAAGCACGTGAAGGCGTCGGGGCATTTTTGCCCACGACGGTCACCGCGCCGCTGGAGGCGATTCACGGCGCACTCACGCGGATCGCCCGACGCTGTCAGTCAGGCGGCCCTGGCGCGCAGATTCTGGGCAGCTATCTGGAGGGCCCGTACTTTACGCCGCAGAACAAAGGGGCGCATCCGCCTGCACTGTTTCGTGAACTGGATATCGCCGAGCTGGACGCGTTGATTGCGGTATCGCACAACACGCTGAAGGTGGTGGCACTGGCACCGGAAAAGCCCGGCGCGCTACAGGCCATTCGCCACCTGAAGCAGCGGGGTATCCGTGTGATGCTGGGCCACAGTGGCGCCACGTACGAGCAAACCCTCGCCGCCTTTGACGCCGGTGCAGACGGACTGGTGCACTGCTTTAACGGTATGACGGGGCTGCACCACAGAGCGCCGGGTATGGTCGGTGCCGGGCTGACGGACAAACGGGCGTGGCTGGAGCTTATTGCCGACGGTCATCATGTTCATCCGGGCGCCATGCGTATATGCAGCTGCTGTGCGAAGGACCGCGTGGTGCTGATTACCGATGCCATGCAGGCGGCAGGTATGCCGGACGGGCAGTATATGCTCTGTGGCGAAGAGGTCACAATGCACCACGGCGTAGTGAAAACCGCCTCCGGCGGGCTGGCGGGAAGCACGCTGTCGCTGGATGCCGCCGTCAGGCATATGGTGGAACATGCGGGCGTGACAGCAGAAGAGGCTATTCATATGGCTTCGCTGCATCCTGCCCGCCTGCTGGGCATTGATCATCAGCTTGGCTCCTTAGCGCCAGGGAAACGCGCCAATATTATTGCGCTGGATGACGGTTTACACCTTCAGCAGATCTGGATTCAGGGCCAGGCTCTCCCCCTTTAGCCCTTTTATTGTGTCTCCTTTTGGCTTTATGGCGCCAAACCGTAAGGCCTTTCTTTTCCTTTCCTTAAGTTTACCCTTTCCTTTCGCGATCACACTTTTCGTTTTATTTCTTTTCTTTCATTGAACTTTCGATTTCTTTTCTATAGATTTTATTTAACTGCTTAAGTGAACAAGTGAAACGAAACGAAAGATAGCGACACATTTGCCAGCGTCTGATGTGGAATTCACACGACTAAGGACTGAGTTATGCCACAGATCACTCCCACCGCCACCACCGGCACCTGGACCGAAGAAGAGATCCGCCAGCAGCCTGCCAGCTGGATCCGCTCGCTCCACAACATCGATAATTTGCGCTCCTCGATTGACAGTTTCCTGACGCCACTGCTGCGTAAGCACGATCTGCGGATCGTACTGACCGGCGCGGGCACGTCCGCGTTTATAGGCGATATCATTGCGCCATGGCTTGCGAGCCACACCGGGAAAAACATCAGCGCCGTTCCGACAACCGATCTGGTCACAAACCCGATGGATTACTTCAGCCCTGCACATCCGCTGCTGCTGATCTCATTTGCCCGTTCCGGTAACAGCCCTGAGAGCGTCGCCGCCGTTGAGCTGGCCAATCAGTTCGTGCCGGAGTGCTACCACCTGTCGATCACCTGTAACGAGGCGGGAAACCTGTATCAGAGCGCTATCGACAGTGATAACGCCTGTGCCCTGCTGATGCCTGCCGAAACGCACGATCGCGGTTTCGCGATGACCAGCAGTATCACCACCATGATGGCAAGCTGCCTGGCCGTATTCGCGCCAGAGACGATCAACAGCAACACCTTCCGCGACGTGGCCGATCGCTGTCAGGCGATCCTCACCTCACTTGGTGATTTCCGCCATGGCGTATTTGGTAACGAGCCCTGGAAACGGATCGTCTACCTGGGAAGCGGTGGCCTGCAGGGGGCGGCGCGGGAATCGGCGCTGAAGGTACTGGAACTGACCGCGGGCAAGCTGGCGGCATTCTACGATTCCCCAACGGGGTTCCGTCACGGGCCTAAGTCGCTGGTAGATAACGAAACGCTGGTGGTGGTGTTTATCTCCAGCCATCCGTATACGCGTCAGTACGATCTGGATCTTCTGGCCGAATTGCGTCGCGATCGCCAGGCCCTGCGCGTTGTCGCCATCGCCGCTGAAAACGATCCGGTGATTGAAGCGGGCCCGCACATCCTGCTGCCGCCTTCACGCCCGTTTATTGATATGGAACAGGCGTTCTGCTTCCTGATGTACGCCCAGGTCTTTGCGCTGTCCCAGTCCCTCAGCGTGGGCAATACACCCGATACGCCATCCGCCAGCGGCACGGTCAACCGCGTGGTACAGGGCGTTGTTATTCACCCGTGGCAGGCTTAAGAGGATCGCATCATGAGCATTATCTCAACGAAATATCTTCTGCAGGACGCACAGGCAAAAGGCTACGCCGTACCGGCGTTTAACATCCACAACGCAGAGACGATCCAGGCGATCCTCGAAGTGTGTAGCGAGATGCGATCGCCGGTGATCCTCGCAGGCACGCCGGGCACGTTCAAACATATTGCCCTGGAAGAGATCTACGCCCTGTGCAGCGCATATTCATTAACTTACGACATGCCGCTGGCGCTGCATCTCGATCATCACGAATCCCTCGACGATATTCGTCGCAAGGTTAACGCTGGCGTGCGTAGCGCGATGATCGACGGCAGCCACTATCCGTTTGAACAAAACGTGAAGCTGGTGAAATCGGTAGTCGATTTCTGCCACCTCAACGACTGTAGCGTCGAGGCTGAACTGGGCCGTCTGGGCGGCGTGGAAGATGACATGAGCGTCGACGCGGAGAGTGCATTTCTCACCGACCCGCAGGAAGCGAAACGCTTTGTCGAACTGACCGGCGTGGATAGCCTCGCCGTCGCCATCGGCACCGCACATGGCCTGTATACCAAACGCCCTAAAATTGACTTTCAGCGCCTGGCCGAGATCCGCGAAGTGGTCACCGTGCCGCTGGTGCTGCATGGCGCGAGCGATGTGCCAGATGAGGATGTACGTCGCACCATCGCGCTGGGTGTGTGCAAAGTCAACGTGGCGACCGAGCTGAAAATCGCCTTCTCTGACGCAGTGAAAGCCTGGTTTGCTGAAAACCCGCAGGGTAACGATCCGCGTTTTTATATGCGGGTCGGAATGGATGCCATGAAAGAGGTGGTCAGGAGCAAAATTACCGTGTGTGGCTCGGCAAACCGCTTGCTGCTTCCGACAGAAGCCTGATGAAAAAGGATCTTACCCTGATGAAAAAAATCCTCACCCTATCCATGCTTGCCCTGTGTGTTTCCCATAGCGCGATAGCAGCGAATTACACCCTTAATAACGACAACATTGCCCTGTCATTTGATGACGCGAACTCGACGGTCGTGGTGAAGGACACCAGGGCTAATCATCCGCTGACGCCGCAGGAGCTGTTCTTTCTGACGCTGCCGGACGAGACTAAAATTCACACGGCGGATTTTAAGGTCAAACATGTCGAAAAACAGGACAGTGGAATTGTCGTCGACTTCACCCATCCTGACTTTAACGTGACGGTGAAGTTGAACCTGGTGAAGGGCAAATACGCCAGCATCGACTACACCATCGCCGCCGTCGGGCAGCCACGGGATGTGGCGAAAATCACCTTCTTCCCGACCAAAAAGCAAGCTCAGGCACCTTACGTAGATGGGGCAATTAACAGCTCGCCGATTATCGCAGACTCGTTCTTTATCCTGCCGGATAAACCCATCGTTAACACGTACGCCTATGAAGCGACGACCAACCTCAATGTGGAGCTGAAAACCCCCATTCAGCCGGCAACACCGGTCAGCTACACCACCTACTTCGGTACCTTCCCGGAGACCAGCCAACTGCGCCGTAGCGTAAACCAGTTTATCGATGCCGTGCGTCCGCGTCCGTATAAACCTTACTTACACTACAACAGCTGGATGGATATCGGCTTCTTTACACCGTACTCCGAGCAGGATGTGCTGGGGCGGATGGACGAATGGAACAAGGAATTTATTGCCGGGCGGGGTGTCGCGTTGGATGCTTTCCTGCTTGACGATGGCTGGGATGACCTTACCGGGCGATGGCTGTTCGGCCCGGCTTTCAGCAAAGGTTTTGGCAAGGTACGGGAGAAAGCAGACAGCCTGCACAGCTCTGTTGGCCTGTGGCTCTCGCCATGGGGCGGATATAACAAACCGCGCGATACGCGCGTCTCGCATGCAAAAGAGTACGGTTTCGAAACGGTAGACGGTAAGCTGGCGCTGTCAGGCCCGAATTATTTTAAAAATTTTAATGAGCAGATCGTTAAGCTTATCAAAAACGAGCACATTACCTCGTTCAAGCTCGACGGGATGGGTAATGCCAATTCGCATATTAAGGGCAGCCCGTTCGCCTCGGATTTTGACGCCTCTATTGCACTGCTGCATAACATGCGCAGCGCCAATCCGAATTTGTTTATTAACCTGACGACCGGTACTAACGCCAGCCCATCCTGGCTGTTCTACGCCGATTCCATCTGGCGTCAAGGAGACGACATCAACCTGTACGGCCCCGGCACACCGGTGCAGCAGTGGATGACCTATCGCGATGCGGAGACGTATCGCTCTATTGTGCGTAAAGGTCCGCTATTCCCGCTGAACTCCCTGATGTATCACGGGATCGTCAGCGCGGAGAATGCGTATTACGGTCTGGAGAAGGTGCAAACGGACAGCGATTTTGCTGACCAGGTCTGGAGCTACTTCGCCACCGGCACCCAGCTGCAGGAGCTGTATATCACCCCTTCAATGCTCAACAAGGCGAAGTGGGATACCCTGGCGCAGGCTGCCAAATGGTCCCGGGATAACGCCAGTGTGCTGGTGGATACCCACTGGATTGGCGGAGACCCAGCGGCGCTTGAGATCTACGGCTGGGCGTCGTGGAATAAAGACAAAGCCATTTTTGGATTACGAAACCCGTCGGATAAGCCGCAAAGCTATTATCTGGATTTGACGAAAGATTTCGAAATCCCGACCGGAGATGCGACGCCGTTTAGCCTGAAAGCGGTCTATGGCAGTAACGCCACAATACCGGAAGAGTATAAAAACGCGGTGGTGATTACCCTCAAACCGCTGGAAACGCTGGTGTTTGAGGCGATGCCAGAAAAATAAAACGTGATCGGCTGAGCAGGTTAAGGCATGACCTGCCAGCTTCCTCCTTTCCTGGCTCCCAGGCGCTTTAGTTTCCCTTTTGTTTGCAAGGCGCTGAGATAGCGTTCCACAGTGCGGGAAGTGACACCTAGCATGGATGCTAACATCGCTGCGGACATCTGCGGTTGAACGGTAAGAAGCTCAAGAATAGTCGTTTCCTTTTCCGACATCTCTTCCGACATTTTTCCCGACATAACCGACGGTGCCCCTATGCCCTCCCGCAACGCTTCAGCCATATTCTGAAGCATAAACTCTATAAATGCGGTGCAATCACTCGCCCGGTCACATTCTCCCAAAATCTGATAATAGCGATCCTGCTGAAAATGAATCAGTGTCTCAACTGGCAGCCAGGCAAGCTCAGAGCGCCACTGACTCAGAATCAACGTTTGCCACAGCCGCCCCATACGACCATTCCCATCAGAAAATGGATGGATGAATTCAAATTCGTAATGGAAGACCGAGCTGGTAATCAGTGGATGGAGTTCGGTTTCTTTTAACCAGGCAAGCAGATCAGCAATAAGCCGGTTAATTTGGGAAGCGGGTGGAGCCATATGGACCAACTGATTCCCGCGATATACGCCAACGTCCCCCATTCTGAGCTTGCCAGGGTTATCAACCAGACCAAGCATTAATAACCGGTGTGCACTGAGTAAGTCTTTGAGCGTCCAGGGCCTCCATTCAGGCAATTTCTCATAAGCCAGAATCGCGTTACGCACTTCCTGAATATCTTTTTCAGGTGCGAGCACGCGTTTACCCTCCATGATTGCCGTTACTTGTCCGGTCGTCAGAGAGTTATGTTCAATG
The DNA here is from genome assembly GCF_028737495.1 of Enterobacter cloacae complex sp. 2022EL-00981. Classification (NCBI taxonomy): domain Bacteria; kingdom Pseudomonadati; phylum Pseudomonadota; class Gammaproteobacteria; order Enterobacterales; family Enterobacteriaceae; genus Enterobacter; species Enterobacter cloacae complex sp. 2022EL-00981. Next base: position 87,434 of record NZ_JAQZRK010000003.1, on the reverse strand, counting down.
GCCAGAGAAGCCTGGATGGTGCGGATTCGGTTCTCTTTACGCAGTAACGGAGAGGTTCTTCCTGAATGCGCCGCCCAGTGCCCTAATAGCTCACCAATCTCAACAACCTGATTGAGTATCGATGGTGTGATCGTGAAAGGAGGCTGGTAGCGGCTCATATCACTTACTCCCCCTGCTGCTCCAGCGCATATTTATAGAGCGCATTCTTCTTCACGCCGTGGATTTCTGCCGCCAGTGCTGCCGCTTTCTTAAGCGGCAATTCAGCCTGTAGCAGTGCCAGAGTACGCAGCGCATCGGCAGGCAGTGCGTCCTCCTCCGCTTTATGCCCTTCGACAATCAGCACCATCTCACCCTTGCGACGGTTTTCGTCCTCTTTCACCCACGCCAGCAGTTCGCCGACCGGCGCGCCGTGAATGGTTTCCCAGGTTTTGGTCAGCTCGCGCGCCAGCACCACGTAGCGGCGCTCTCCCCAGACGGTCACCATATCTTCCAGGCTTTCCAGCAGGCGATGCGTGGATTCGTAGAAAATCAGCGTACGCGGTTCAGCTTCCAGCTCTTTTAACACGTCACGGCGGCCTTTGGATTTGGCGGGCAGGAAACCTTCATAGCAGAAACGATCGGACGGTAGGCCCGCTGCGCTCAACGCAGCAATCGCAGCACACGGCCCCGGCAGTGGGACCACCCGGATCCCGGCTTCACGGCAGGTACGCACCAGATGGTAGCCCGGATCGTTAATCAGTGGCGTACCGGCGTCAGAGACGAGCGCAATGTTCTGCCCCTCTTTGAGCTTCGCCACCAGCGTTTCTGCTTTTTGCTGCTCATTATGATCGTGCAGGGCGAAGAGACGAGCGTTAATCGCAAAGTGTTGCAGCAATAAACCGGTATGCCGGGTATCTTCAGCAGCAATTAAATCAACAGCTTGCAATACGGTTAGTGCACGTTGGGTAATATCAGACAAATTCCCGATAGGAGTAGGTACAATATAAAGCTGGCCTTGAGAATTCTCTGCCGTTTCGTGTTGTTTCATTGTTTCGTCCGTATTGCCGATTTAATATTGAGCATTGCGTAAAAAAAATCACTGGATACAGTATGGTACCGTTAACGTTTCTTCGAAAAAAAGCCACGCGCAGCGTGCCGCTTCTGCTGGCAGCCCTGATCTTTGCAGGCTGTGGCACCCAGGCACCTGACCAGAGCACGGCCCATCTGCAGGGATCCGCTCAGGCTGATTCTGGCTTTTATCTGCAACAAATGTCGCAAAGCTCAAATGATACCAGGATCAACTGGCAATTACTCGCCATTCGTACACTGCTGAAAGAGGGCAAAACCCAGCAGGGCGCCGAACTGTTCAACCAGCTTCCGCACGAGCTTAACGATGCCCAGCGTCTTGAGCAGAGCCTGCTCTCTGCCGAGCTGAAAGTCGCGCTGAAAGATTATGCCGCCGCGAAAAAGATCCTTGGCGACATCGACGTGAGCGCGCTGGATAAAAATCAGCAGGCCCGTTTCTGGCAGGCGGGTATTACCGCTGAGCAGGGACGTCCTTCCCTGACGCTGCTGCGGGCGCTGATCGCCCAGGAGCCGCTGCTCGGCGGTGCGGACAAGCAGAAAAATATTGATGCCACCTGGCAGGCGCTCGCCTCAATGACCCAGGAACAGGCGCAGGCGCTGGTCATCAATGCTGATGAAAACGTGTTGCAGGGGTGGCTGGATCTGCAACAGATGTGGTTTAACAACCGCAGCGATCCAAAGATGCTGAAAGCCGGTATTACCGACTGGCAAACGCGCTACCCACAAAACCCGGGCGCGAAAATGCTGCCGACACAGCTGGTGAACGTGCAGAACTTTAAGCCTGCCTCCACCAGCAAAATCGCCCTGCTTCTGCCGTTGAACGGCCAGGCGGCGGTATTTGGCCGCACCATTCAACAAGGTTTTGAAGCGGCGAAGAACGGTACCACGCCAGTGACCGGCAGTGCAGTTCCGGCGCAGGCAGCTCAGGCGGCAAACGTGAACGACGTTGTCAGCCCTTCCGCCGCGGAAACCAGCGACCTGACCACAGCACAAACGCCGCCGCAGGGGACGATGCAGAACCCGGTGACGGCACCGACCACACCAGCGGCCGCAGCACCCGCGCCTGCGACTCCGGTAGAGACACAATCCGCACCGGCGACGGAGCCTGCGACATCGGAGCAACCTCAACCGCAGACCACTGAGCCCGTAGCACAACCTGCCGCTCAGCCTGCCGCCCAGCCACAGGCCGTAGCCACCACCAGCGCTAACCCGGGCGCTGAGCTGAAAATCTATGACACCAGTTCTCAACCGCTCGATCAGGTTCTGGCGCAGGTGCAACAGGACGGTGCCAGCATCGTTGTGGGTCCGCTGCTGAAAAACAACGTCGAAGAGTTGATGAAGAGCAACACTGCGCTGAACGTGCTGGCGCTCAACCAGCCTGAACAGGTTCAGAACCGCGCCAATATCTGCTATTTCGCCCTCTCTCCGGAAGATGAAGCCCGCGATGCGGCGCGTCATATTCACGAGCAAGGGAAACAGTCTCCGCTGCTGCTGATCCCTCGCAGTACGCTGGGCGATCGCGTCGCCAACGCCTTTGCCGAAGAGTGGCAGAAGCTGGGCGGCGGCATCGTGCTGCAGCAGAAATTCGGCTCCGTCTCTGAACTGCGCGCGGGCGTTAACGGCGGCGCGGGTATTGCGCTTAACGGCAGCCCGGTGAGTGCAAGCCTGCCACAGCAGCAGAGCGTGACGATTGGCGGTCTGACCATCCCTGCCCCACCTACCGATGCGCAGATTAGCGGTGGCGGTAAAGTGGATGCGGCCTATATCGTCGCTACGCCACAAGAGATTGCCTTCATCAAGCCGATGATCGCCATGCGTAACGGCAGCCAGAGCGGCGCCACGCTCTACGCCAGCTCTCGCAGCGCACAAGGCACCGCAGGCCCGGATTTCCGCCTGGAGATGGACGGCCTGCAGTACAGCGAAATTCCGATGCTGGCGGGCAGCAATCCGGCCCTGATGCAGCAGGCGCTGAGCGCAGTCCGTAACGACTACTCGCTGGCGCGTCTGTACGCGATGGGCGTCGATGCCTGGACGCTGGCGAACCACTTTACCCAAATGCGTCAGGTGCCGGGCTTTGAGCTAAACGGCAATACCGGCGATCTGACGGCCACTCAGGATTGCGTGATTAACAGGAAGTTATCATGGCTCAAATACCAGCAGGGACAAATCGTCCCGGCCAGTTAAGCCGTAAAGAGACCGGCGACGCCTGGGAATTAAAAGCGCGTCGCTGGCTTGAGGGCAAGGGACTGCGCTTTATCGCCGCTAACGTTCGCGGACGTGGCGGCGAAATCGATCTGATCATGAAAGAGGGTCAGGTCATTGTGTTTGTGGAAGTACGCTACCGACAGTCTTCCCGTTTTGGCGGTGCTGCCGCCAGCGTGACACCCGCCAAACAACATAAATTATTACAGACTGCCCACTTGTGGCTTGCCCGCCATAATGGGAGTTTTGATACTGTGGATTGCCGGTTCGATGTGTTAGCCTTCACCGGAAACGAGATCGAATGGCTGAAAAACGCTTTTGGCGAAGACGCATAATTAAGATTTAAAAGGGATAACGTGCTCGAAAGAATTAAAGTGTGCTTCACAGAAAGCATTCAGACTCAGATTGCCGCGGCAGAAGCCCTCCCTGACGCAATCTCTCGCGCCGCCATGACGCTGGTGCAGTCCCTGCTCAATGGCAACAAAATCCTCTGTTGTGGCAATGGCACGTCCGCTGCCAACGCACAGCATTTTGCTGCCAGTATGATCAATCGTTTTGAAACAGAACGCCCCAGTTTACCTGCCATTGCACTTAATACCGATAATGTGGTCTTAACAGCGATTGCTAACGATCGTCTGCATGACGAGATTTACGCTAAGCAGGTGCGTGCCCTGGGCCATGCGGGCGATGTGCTGCTGGCCATCTCCACGCGCGGCAATAGCCGTGACATTGTCAAAGCCGTCGAAGCCGCCGTTACTCGCGATATGACTATCGTTGCTTTAACCGGCTATGACGGGGGCGAGCTGGCGGGCCTGCTGGGGCCGCAGGATGTGGAAATCCGCATTCCGTCTCACCGTAGCGCACGCATTCAGGAGATGCATATGCTCACGGTGAACTGCTTATGTGATTTGATCGATAACACGCTTTTCCCTCACCAGGATGATTAAGGAGTTCTCATGAAGGCTTTATCGACCCTCGCAGTCCTTATGTCTGCATTACTGCTGCAGGGATGTATCGCTGCGGCTGTTGTGGGTACCGCTGCCGTCGGCACCAAAGCAGCGACCGATCCGCGCACCGTTGGCACCCAGGTAGATGACGGCACGCTGGAGCTGCGCGTCAACAGTGCGCTGTCGAAAGACGAGCAAATTAAGAAAGAAGCGCGCATCAACGTGACGGCTTACCAGGGCAAAGTGCTGCTGACAGGCCAGGCACCAAATAGCGAACTCTCCAGCCGCGCAAAACAGATCGCGATGGGCGTAGAGGGCACTGCGGAAGTCTTCAACGAAGTCCGTCAGGGGCAGCCAATCAGCCTTGGTACCGCCTCCAATGACACGTGGATCACCACGAAAGTCCGTTCCCAGCTGCTGGGTTCAGACCAGGTGAAATCATCCAACGTGAAAGTGACGACCGAAAACAGCGAAGTGTTCCTGCTGGGCCTGGTTACCGATCGTGAAGGGAAAGCGGCGGCCGATATCGCCAGCCGGGTGAGCGGCGTGAAACACGTCACCACCGCATTTACTTACATTAAGTAATTCCCACCTGACTGTAAGCCCGGTGCGTGCTCGCGCCACCGGGCTTTTTTCACAGAAGCGCAATACCCCCCACAATCACCCCACTCAACGCCACCAGCCCTGCGGTGAGCCACAGCGCTTTCGCCGGGAATGACTTACGCAGCATGATAAGCGACGGCAGGCTGATGGCAGGCAAGGTAATGAGCAATGCCAGTGCCGGTGCGGTGCCCATGCCAGCCAACATCATGGTCTGCACAATCGGAATTTCAGCCGCCGTTGGGATCACAAACAGACAACCGGCAACGGCCATCGCAATGACCCACATCAGGGTATTGTTGATGGCGCCGTCGGCATGCGGGAATAGCCAGACACGTGCGGCCCCGAGCACCAGCACCGCCAGGATATACACAGGAATGGTGCTCCAGAAAAGCTGCCACAGAGCATTCCCCCAGCGCGCAAAGAAGCTTCCCTGTGGCTCGCTGACATCAAGCTCAATGGCGGCCGGTTCAACGGCGTTATCTTTCACCCATTTCTGCACCAGCGTTGCCACCACCAGCACCGTCAGCAGACCGGCCACCAGGCGGATAAAGGCGAAATGCCAACCCAGCACAAAGCCCATAAACACCAGCGTTGCCGGGTTTAACAGCGGGTTGCCCATCCAGAACGCCAGCGCACCGCCCATAGAGACTCGCTGACGGCGCATACCGGCAGCAACAGGCGCGGCACAGCACGAACACATCATGCCCGGCAGGGAGAAAATGGTCCCCAGCAGGGTGCCCTGAAAACGTGGCTGCCCCAGGGTTTTCACCAGCCAGTGACGCGGGATAAGCACCTGGATCAACGAGCCCAGAATGACGCCTAATACGGCGGCTTTCCAGACGGCAAGGAAATAGACCATGGCATAATCCCACGCCGCGCGAAGCGGGCTGGAATCAGCGTGAGCGAGAATAGATTTACCGATGCTGTGCGTTTCGGCGGCAGTGAAGGCTTTACCGTAGTACGGCTGCCATTTCACATACCAGAGGCCGATAATGACCACGAGAAAGAAGAGCGCGGGCTTCCACCATTGGACAGGTGTTGCCGCCTGAGATGAAGACTGACCAGTCATAGCATTCCCCGGAGAGTGTTATTTAATTAGCCGGGGGAGTTTACGCCTCGCCCTGCGCGATTTCACGCAGTTTCGCCGAAGGGATGATATTCACTCCCTCCTGCGATGGTGACAGCCCCTCTTTTAACATCGCACGCGCCACGTCGCGCGCCTCGATGGATTTCCAGTTACCGGGGAGAATGCGGAACAACGGGGCAAACATCGACTCGTTAAAACGACGCTCGTCGCGATGCCCCAGCAGCATGGAGGGACGGACTATTGTCAACCGCTCCCACTTCTGGGCAATCAGGGCCTCTTCCATCTCGCCCTTCACCTTACTGTAAAAGAACGGCGAACGGGCGCTGGCGCCCAGCGAGCTGACCACCACAAAATGGGTGGCACCCAGCTTTTTCGCCGTTAGCGCCGTATCGACCACCAGCGTATAGTCAGCATGAACAAACGCCTCTTTACTGCCCGCCTCACGCCGCGTTGTCCCGAGGCAGCAAAAGGCGATATCGATGGGATCCTGCACCTGCGCCAGTGCGTCGGTCAGCTGTGGATCGTGAGGATTAAAGACGCCAGAAATGTCCGCCAGCGGTCGACGTGTCGGGGCCGCAATGTAGTTCACCCTGCGATCCTGGATCAGCAGCCGCAGCAGATGATCGCCCACCAGCCCGGTTGCCCCCGTAATCAGTACCTGACTCATTTCATCCCCTTTACAGAATAGTCCGTTTGCGAACTCAGCATGGTCAACCACACTTAGAAGTCTGTTACCGGTAAGTATTTACCACAAACGGGAAAAAAACAGTCTGAAGCGAAAACAACGGAGGAAGCATGGGTAAAAAAATCGCAGTCCTGATTACCGACGAGTTTGAAGATTCAGAATTCACCTCACCTGCTGAGGCGTTCCGCAAGGCGGGACATGAGGTCATCACCATTGAGAAAGAGGCGGGAAAAACGGTGAAAGGCCATAAGGGCGAGGCCAGCGTGACCATCGATGAGACCATCGATAACGTCAGCCCGTCTGATTTTGATGCCCTGCTGTTACCCGGAGGTCATTCACCGGACTCCCTGCGCGGCGACGAGCGCTTCGTAACGTTCACCCGCGATTTTGTCTCCACAGGAAAACCGGTCTTTGCTATCTGCCACGGTCCGCAACTGCTTATCAGCGCGGATGTGGTGCGCGGGCGTAAACTCACTGCCGTGAAACCGATCGTTGTCGATCTGAAAAACGCGGGGGCCGAGTTTTACGATCAGGAGGTGGTCAACGACAAAGACCAGCTGATCACCAGCCGAACCCCGGACGATCTGCCGGCGTTCAACCGCGAAGCGCTACGCCTGCTCGGCGCGTAGCCAGTGCAGCTTTTTGCCAAAGCCCAGCGTGTTGTCGGTAAATTTCAGCTCATCAAGGCGGATTTCCCACACCGGGGCTTTTAAGGCGGCGGCTACCGGAAAGCGGCGCGTATAGTGCTTACGGCGCGCGTCGCTCTCTTCACCATCCAGACGACGGATCTCCCCTTTAAACTGCACCCCACGGATCAGTGCCACCGTTTTAGGCTGACCGTTAACTGTCCCTGCCACCTTCGCCTGCTGACCGGTCATCTGCGCATGGCGCGTTTTATCTTCACTCATCACATAAAACGCAACGCGCTCAGGGTCATAATAGTAAAACGCATTCGCGCACCACATTTCACCGTCGTCATACACGCACCAGGTGACAACATGCTGTTTCGCCAGCCAGCGGTTAATGGCAGCCAGAGTTTCCATTTTCGTTCTCTCTCATGCTATGGTGCGTTCACCTTAACATACTGAATCTGTTTACCGTGTGCTGGTTTCTCTATCTTGTCCGTACCGCCGATAACGCTCTCTACACCGGGATCACGACCGATGTGGCGCGGCGTTTTCTTCAGCATCAAACGGGAAAAGGGGCAAAAGCGCTGCGGGGGAAAGGAGAATTGACGCTCGCCTTTTCTGCCCCCGTGGGTGACAGATCGCTGGCGTTAAGAGTGGAATACCGCATTAAGCAGTTGACGAAGCGCCAGAAAGAGCGCCTCGTCACCGGAGACGGATCGTTTGAGGCGCTGTGTGAAAGCCTGATTAGAAGCGATTAAAATGGTCGTGATACTCCACGAGGCCATTTACGCCGTTGAGCGCGTCATCCGCCAGACGGTGCACCTGGAAGGCAGTTTCGGTTCCCGGCCAGCGACAGCGGAGATCGTACTGCGCCGCCGGCTCGAAACCCAGGCGACCATAGAAAGCAGGATCGCCCAGCGTCACCACCGCGGCATAGCCAAACTCATTGAGCGAGTCCAGCCCCTCATACACCAGCTGACGTGCCAGCCCTTGTCCACGATAGTGTTCATCTACCGCCAGCGGCGCCATTCCTACCCACTGTAATTCTTCACCCTGAACGGTTACCGGGCTGAAGGCAACGTAGCCCACCACCTGACCTTCGTCATCGGTGGCAACCAGCCCCAGCGTGATCAGGCCGTCTTCGCGGAGATCGTGGACCAGTTGGGCTTCTGCGTCGCTCGCAAAAGAGCGGCGTAACAACGCATCGATACCCGGTGCATCAATCCCAATTTCGACTCGAATCAGCATGGCTCACCTACTGAAGTGTGTTTACTGTCAGGCGGGGTTTTCAGCCCGGCCTCAACGAAATCTGCCATTTGCATTAACATCACGCGCAGCGCTTTTGGCATCTGCTCTAGCTCAATGGCATCCATTAAATTTTTGACGTACAGACCCAGTTCCGTATCGCCTTCAATGACCAGACGGCGCTGGAAAAAGAGGGTATCCGGATCCTGCTTACGCGCGGCGATCATCAGCAGATCGCAGGCGTCGGCGCTAAAGCTCACATCCGCGTCGGCGGACTGGCGCACAATCAGCTGGTCATTCTCGACGGAGGTAAACCAGCGCAGACCGATATCACGCACTTCAATGCTTAACCAGCGGCCTTCCAGGAACGCCAGTTCGCCTTCCTGCAGCGCCTGGCGGAACTGCCAGCTCAGGAGCTGCTCCAGCACTTGACGTTTAAGCGCGAACGGCGCCAGTTTTACCGGCACGCTCAGCATTGATGGACCAAATTGTACGAGACGTGAACGCAGTTTATCCAGCACGAGCTTTACTCCCTGATAGCGATAGTCCGGGTATTTTGCCATATCCGGAGGAGAACATAGCGGCGTAAATCAACAAACCGTCGTCCGGTGTACCTCATTATTGGTGCCATCAATACGCCATTAGCTGCCTTAAATCAAAAATTGTCGCGTATGGGTTAATTAAAATCCCAGCTCGTTAACATTTTTGCTCTCGACGACATCAGGATAAATTATGGAGCTGCTCTGCCCTGCCGGAAACCTTCCGGCGCTTAAGGCGGCCATCGAAAATGGGGCCGATGCGGTCTATATCGGGCTGAAAGATGATACTAACGCCCGCCATTTTGCTGGCCTCAACTTTACGGAGAAAAAGCTTCAGGAAGCCGTTAACTTCGTACATCAGCACCGCCGCAAATTGCATATTGCCATCAATACCTTTGCCCATCCTGATGGCTATGCCCGCTGGCAGCGCGCGGTGGATATGGCAGCACAGCTGGGTGCCGATGCGCTGATTCTGGCCGACCTCGCCATGCTAGAGTATGCGGCAGAACGCTATCCTCATATTGAGCGCCATGTCTCTGTTCAGGCCTCTGCCACCAACGAAGAGGCGATACGTTTTTATCATCAAAACTTTGACGTGGCCCGGGTGGTTTTACCGCGCGTGCTCTCTATTCATCAGGTTAAGCAACTCGCGCGCGTCACGCCAGTGCCGCTGGAAGTTTTTGCCTTTGGTAGCCTGTGCATCATGGCTGAAGGCCGCTGCTATCTCTCCTCGTATTTAACCGGTGAATCCCCTAATACCGTTGGTGCCTGCTCGCCTGCCCGCTTTGTTCGCTGGCAGCAAACGCCACAGGGGCTGGAATCTCGCCTGAATGAGGTACTGATTGACCGCTATCAGGACGGTGAAAACGCTGGCTACCCGACGCTGTGCAAAGGCCGCTATCTGGTTGACGGCGAGCGTTATCACGCGCTGGAAGAACCCACCAGCCTCAACACGCTGGAACTGCTGCCGGAACTGCTAGCCGCTAATATTGCCTCGGTGAAGATTGAAGGTCGCCAGCGCAGCCCGGCCTACGTCAGTCAGGTGGCGAAAGTCTGGCGTCAGGCCATTGACCGCTGCATGGCAGATCCGCAGAACTACGCCCCGCAATCGGCCTGGATGGAGACGCTCGGCGCAATGTCTGAAGGCACCCAAACCACGCTTGGCGCGTATCACCGTAAATGGCAGTGAGATAACCATGAAATATTCATTAGGACCGGTGCTCTACTACTGGCCAAAAGAGACGCTGGAAGATTTTTATCAACAGGCCGCGACGAGCAGCGCCGATGTGATTTACCTTGGCGAAGCGGTATGCAGCAAGCGCCGTGCCACCAAAGTGGGCGACTGGCTGGAGATGGCGAAAAGCCTGGCCGGTAGCGGCAAACAGGTAGTGCTCTCTACGCTGGCGCTGGTACAAGCCTCATCTGAACTGGGTGAGCTGAAGCGCTACGTGGAGAACGGCGAGTTTCTGCTGGAGGCCAGCGATCTGGGCGTGGTGAATATGTGCGCCGAACGCAAGCTGCCGTTTGTCGCGGGCCATGCATTGAACTGCTATAACGCCGTGACCCTGCGCCTGCTGCTGAAACAGGGGATGACGCGCTGGTGCATGCCGGTAGAGCTGTCGCGTGACTGGCTGGTAAACCTCCTGAACCAGTGTGACGAGCTGGGTATTCGCAACCAGTTTGAAGTGGAAGTGTTGAGCTATGGCCATCTGCCGCTGGCGTACTCTGCCCGCTGCTTCACTGCCCGCTCTGAAGATCGCCCGAAAGACGAGTGCGAAACCTGCTGCATCAAATACCCGAACGGACGCAGCATGCTGTCGCAGGAGAATCAGCAGGTGTTTGTCCTGAACGGCATTCAGACCATGAGTGGTTATGTGTATAACCTTGGTAACGAGCTGGCGTCGATGGACGGACTGGTGGACATGGTGCGTCTGTCCCCGCTGGACACCAGCGTGTTTGCCATGCTGGATGCTTTTCGCGCCAATGAAAACGGCGCATCGCCGCTGCCGCTGACGGCAAACAGTGACTGTAACGGCTACTGGAAGCGGCTGGCCGGACTGGAGCTGCAGGCCTGAAAAAGGCTCACTTTGTTAACAACGGTTATCATTATTTAATGCAGTATTAAAGATTGACCGTCGACAAAGTGAGCTGTTATGACTGACAAAACCCTTCCGTTTTCGGTGCTGGATCTGGCGCCGATCCCACAAGGCTCCTCGGCAAGAGAAGCCTTTTCGCACTCTCTCGATCTGGCTCAACTGGCCGAAAAGCGTGGCTATCACCGTTACTGGCTGGCGGAGCATCACAACATGGTCGGCATCGCCAGCGCCGCCACCTCGGTGCTGATTGGCTATCTGGCCGCGAACACCACCACCCTGCACCTGGGTTCCGGTGGCGTGATGCTGCCAAACCATGCTCCGCTGGTGATCGCCGAGCAGTTTGGTACGCTGAATACCCTCTACCCGGGCCGTATTGATTTAGGCCTTGGCCGTGCGCCAGGCAGCGACCAGCCCACCATGCGCGCCCTGCGTCGCCATATGAGCGGTGACATCGACAATTTCCCGCGTGATGTGGCTGAACTGGTGGACTGGTTCGATGCGCGTGACCCGAACCCGCACGTGCGCCCGGTGCCGGGCTATGGCGAGAAGATCCCGGTATGGCTGTTAGGCTCAAGTCTTTATAGCGCGCAGCTTGCTGCACAGCTGGGGCTGCCCTTCGCGTTCGCCTCCCACTTCGCACCGGATATGCTGCATCAGGCGCTGCATCTCTACCGCACGAACTTCAAACCTTCTGAAAGGCTGGAGAAACCGTACGCGATGGTGTGTATCAACATCATTGCCGCCGACAGCAATCGCGATGCGGAATTCCTGTTTACCTCCATGCAGCAGGCGTTTGTGAAGCTGCGTCGCGGTGAGACCGGCCAGCTTCCACCGCCGGTGGAGAATATGCATCAGCTGTGGTCAGCTTCCGAGCAGTATGGTGTTCAACAGGCGCTGAGCATGTCGCTGGTGGGAGATAAAGCGAAGGTGCGTCACGGGCTTGAAGCGGTGCTGCGCGAAACGCAGGCTGATGAGATTATGGTTAACGGCCAGATTTTCGATCATCAGGCGCGTTTGCACTCGTTTGAGCTGGCGATGCAGGTGAAAGAGGAGTTGGTGGGGTAGTTTTTTTGCCCGGTGGCGCTTCGCTTACCGGGCCTACGGGATCGCGTAGGCCGGATAAGGCATAGCCGCCATCCGGCACAAAAACTTACTGATATACCGGCAACAGATTAAAGCTCGACAGCACGTGAACCAGCGCGTTACCAACACCAAACACCAGGATCAGTACAATCATCGGTTTACCGCCCCAGACGCGGAATTTCGGGCTACCGAAGCGCTGACGGGATTTACGCGCCAGCAGCGCTGGCACAATTGCCGCCCAGATGGTAGCCGCCAGACCGGCATAGCCAATGGCGTACAGGAAGCCGTTCGGCCACAGCAGACCGCCCACCATCGGTGGCAGGAAGGTCAGCAGTGCGGTTTTGAAGCGCCCCATCGCGGAGTCATCAAAGCCAAACAGGTCCGCCAGATAGTCAAACAGGCCGAGCGTCACGCCGAGGAAAGAGCTCGCAACCGCAAAGTTGGAGAATACCACCAGCAGCAGATCCAGACTACGGCTGTTCAGTACGCCGCTCAGCGCCTGCACCAGCACATCTATATTCCCGCCCTTCTGCGCAATGCCGATAAACTCAGGACGCGGAATGTTGCCCATCGTCCCCAGCAGCCAAATCACATACAGCCCCAGCGCCAGCAGCGTACCGTAAACCAGGCACTTGACGATTGTCCGCGGGTCTTTGCCGTAGTACTTCATCAGGCTCGGTACGTTGCCGTGGTAGCCAAACGACGCCAGACAGAACGGCAGGGTCATCAGCAGATACGGCGTATACGACGTATTGGTTTCAGCCACGTTAAACAGTGTTGACGGGGTAACGTGCCCCAGCAGGCTACCGAAGGTCAGAAAGAAAGTGATGACCTTTGCGCCCAGTACGATGGCCGTCATCCGACTTACCGCTTTGGTACTCATCCAGACGATAAACGCGACACCCAGCGCAAAGCACAACCCGGCCAGACGCGCCGGAACGTTCAACGACATCTCCGAAAAGGTGTGATGCAGAATCGAGCCGCTTGCTGAGATATACGCGTAGGTCAGGATGTAGAGCACAAACGCGATGGAAAGGCCGTTCACCAGGTTCCAGCCTTTACCCAGCAGATCTTTCGTGATGGTGTCGAAGCTGGAGCCAATGCGGTAGTTCAGGTTGGCTTCAAGGATCATCAGCCCTGAATGGAGCATACAGAACCAGGTGAAGACCAGCGCAGCCAGCGACCAGAAGAACCACGCACCGGACATGACCACTGGCAGGGAGAACATCCCGGCACCAATAATGGTTCCGCCGATGATCACCACGCCGCCAAGCAGCGAAGATGACGTTTGGGTGGTGGTTAGTGTCGCCATACAGCCATATCTCCAGTCAAAAATGTGGTTTGCATTTTAATGTGCTGCACTGTACCAGTACAAGAGTACAAAGGGAATAAAAAAAGCCCCGATAGTCTTTATCGGGGCTGTATATATTACTTTACGTCAGAAACGAAAGGCTTACGCGTCACCAAAACGACGACGGCTGGTGCCTTCTTCACGACGTGGGCCACGGCTATCACGGCGTTCACCGGAGAAACGACGGCCTTCACCACCGCGACCTTCGCTGCGACCGCCTTCACGACGCTCGCCACCGAAACCGCGACCACCGCCACGACGTTCGCCGCCACGGTCAGGACGTGGCTGTGCATCGCCCAGCAGCTGCATGTTCATCGGCTTGTTCAGGATGCGGGTGCGAGTAAAGTGCTGCAGTACTTCGCCCGGCATGCCTTTTGGCAGCTCGATGGTGGAGTGAGATGCGAACAGCTTGATGTTACCGATGTAACGGCTGCTGATGTCGCCTTCGTTCGCGATCGCACCAACGATATGACGAACTTCAACACCATCATCACGGCCCACTTCAATGCGGTACAGTTCCATTTCGCCAGCGTCACGACGCTCACGACGTGGACGGTCTTCGCCACCACGCTCTGAACGGTCACCACGTGGGCCACGATCGTTACGGTCACCACGGCGTTCGAAGCGATCGTCACGATCGCGGAACTCACGACGAGGACGCATCGGTGCATCTGGTGGCACGATCAGGGTACGTTCGCCCTGTGCCATCTTCAGCAGTGCTGCAGCCAGCGTTTCGATATCCAGCTCTTCGCCTTCAGCGGTTGGCTGAATCTGCGCCAGCAGCGCACGGTACTGATCCAGATCGCTGCTTTCCAGCTGCTGCTGGACTTTCGCGGCGAATTTTTCCAGACGGCGTTTGCCCAGCAGTTCTGCGTTTGGCAGCTCCGCTTCCGGAATGGTCAGCTTCATGGTGCGTTCAATGTTACGCAGCAGACGACGCTCGCGGTTCTCAACGAACAGCAGGGCACGACCCGCACGACCTGCACGACCGGTACGGCCGATACGGTGAACGTAAGACTCGGAGTCCATTGGGATGTCGTAGTTTACAACCAGGCTGATACGCTCAACGTCCAGACCACGTGCTGCCACGTCGGTTGCAATCAGGATATCCAGACGACCGTCTTTCAGACGCTCCAGCGTCTGCTCACGCAGAGCCTGGTTCATGTCGCCATTCAGCGCTGCGCTGTTGTAGCCGTTACGCTCCAGTGCTTCAGCCACTTCCAGGGTCGCGTTTTTGGTACGAACGAAGATGATCGCCGCATCAAAATCTTCCGCTTCCAGGAAACGCACCAGCGCTTCGTTTTTGCGCATGCCGTACACAGACCAGTAGCTCTGGCTGATGTCCGGGCGAGTGGTAACGCTGGATTGAATGCGCACTTCCTGCGGCTCTTTCATGAAGCGGCGGGTAATGCGACGGATTGCTTCTGGCATGGTGGCAGAGAACAGAGCGGTCTGGTGACCTTCCGGGATCTGCGCCATGATGGTTTCTACGTCTTCGATGAAGCCCATACGCAGCATTTCGTCGGCTTCATCCAGTACCAGACCGCTCAGTTTAGAGAGATCCAGTGTACCGCGTTTCAGGTGATCCAGCAGACGGCCCGGCGTACCGACAACAATCTGTGGGCCCTGGCGCAGGGCGCGTAACTGCACGTCATAACGCTGGCCGCCGTACAGGGCTACCACGTTTACGCCGCGCATGTGTTTAGAGAATTCCGTCATCGCTTCCGCAACCTGAACCGCCAGTTCACGGGTTGGAGCCAGGACGAGGATCTGCGGTGCACGCAGGTCCGGATCAATGTTGTTCAGCAGCGGCAGCGAGAATGCTGCGGTTTTGCCGCTACCAGTCTGGGCCATGCCCAGCACGTCACGACCAGAGAGCAGATGTGGGATACATTCTGCCTGGATCGGAGATGGTTTTTCGTAACCGAGATCGTTAAGAGCTTCAAGGATAGGAGCCTTCAGGCCCAGATCTGCAAAAGTGGTTTCGAATTCAGCCATGTAGTACGAGTGCCTCAATGTCAATGGCGGCCAGTCTACTTAGCTCATCGTGAAAATGATCTGCAATTTTCATTGAAAAGTGTGAACCGGCTCAAATTAGGTGTATTGACGAACAACAACGCCCTCACCAGTGAAGGTGATGGCAATCAAAAAGATTACGGGCTGATGTTTATGTCGTCAGCTATTGCTGGTCCGATTCTGCCAGGTCATCTTGCTCCTGGCCCAAGAGCGATAATTCCAACAATGCATAACGGTGCTCAACGAAGTTGTGTACGTTGTTAGCAACCGCTAATTTGAACAGTGCCGTAGCGCTGTCCTTATCCCCCAGACTTAGGTAGTACTTACCTAAATAGAAGTTGGTTTCACTGAGATGCTCAGCGAGCGAGGTGTTATCCGTTGCGTCCGCCTTGAGGCGTTCCATCAGCGTTGCTTCGCTAATGTTGCCCAGGTAGAACTCGACAATGTTCCATCCCCACTGTTCCTTGTCCGATTTGTCGAAGCGCTGTTTCAGTGCCTCTTTTGCCTGCTTCTCATCGAGCTTCTGCTCAACGATGTAAAGCCACAGGCTACGGAAAGGATCATTAGGATCGTCTTGATAAAACGCCAGCAGATCATCTTGCGCTAACTTATCACGACCGCCGTAATACAATGCGATACCGCGATTCAAGTGCGCGTAGTTGTAAGTTGGATCAAGCTCAAGTACAGAATCAAACGCTTCATAGGCAGCATCAAAATTGCCTGCCTGCGTTAAATAAATGCCTAAGTAATTGAATACTTCAGGCATATCAGGTCGGATAGCCAGCGCTTGTGAGAAATCATTTCGCGCTAATGCCCTCAGACCGAGACTATCATACAACACTCCGCGCTCATATAAAAGCTGTGCGCGTTCGTCATCGGTTAAAGCCCGACTGGCAAGAATTTGTTCCATGCGTGCCAGAATCACTTCCTGCTGCAAAGTCGGTTGCAATGGCACTGCGAGGACTTCGCTCTTACGCCAGGCAGAGTTGCTGCATCCTGCCAGCGTTAAAGCTGTCGCAACGAAACACCAGCGCAAAAAAGGCTTCATTTCCCACTCCCGAAGACAACTATTGGATGAACGTCCTGTCCCCCGGCGGCTTAACAAGGCGTCCTGCCTGATAATGGCCCTCCGCGACGCGGAGGGCAAATGGCAACCTTACTCGCCTTGCTGTTCTGCTGCCGGTGCTTCTGGCGCAGCAGCTGGCTGAGACTGCTCGGTTGCTTCTTTAATGCTCAGACGGATACGGCCCTGGCGGTCAACTTCCAGAACTTTAACCGGTACTTCCTGACCCATCTGCAGGTAATCGGTCACTTTCTCAACGCGCTTGTCAGCGATTTGAGAGATGTGTACCAGACCTTCTTTACCGCCACCGATGGCAACGAACGCGCCAAAGTCAACGATACGGGTCACTTTACCATTGTAGATACGGCCCACTTCGATTTCTGCAGTGATTTCTTCGATGCGACGAATCGCGAATTTCGCTTTTTCGCCGTCGGTCGCTGCGATCTTCACAGTACCGTCATCTTCGATTTCAATGGTGGTGCCGGTCTCTTCGGTCAGCGCACGGATCACGGAACCGCCCTTACCGATAACATCTTTGATCTTGTCTGGATTGATCTTGATGGTGTGAATACGCGGAGCGAATTCGGAGATATCACCGCGTGGCGCGTTGATAGCCTGTTCCATCACGCCCAGGATGTGCAGACGCGCACCTTTTGCCTGGTTCAGAGCAACCTGCATGATCTCTTTGGTGATGCCTTCAATTTTGATATCCATCTGCAGTGCAGAGATACCGTCGCGGGAACCCGCTACTTTGAAGTCCATATCGCCCAGGTGGTCTTCGTCGCCCAGAATGTCAGACAGAACAACAAAGTTGTCGCCCTCTTTCACCAGACCCATTGCGATACCCGCAACGGCGGCTTTGATTGGCACGCCTGCATCCATCAGCGCCAGAGAGGCACCACACACGGAAGCCATGGAAGAAGAACCGTTGGATTCGGTGATTTCAGAAACCACACGAACGGTGTACGGGAATTTGTCTGCGTCTGGCATCACTGCCAGCACGCCGCGCTTCGCCAGACGACCGTGACCAATTTCACGACGCTTAGGCGAACCCACCATACCGGTTTCCCCTACGGAGTACGGAGGGAAGTTATAGTGGAACAGGAAGCTGTCAGTGCGCTCGCCCATCAGCTCGTCGATGATCTGTGCGTCACGTGCAGTACCCAGGGTCGCGGTAACCAGCGCCTGCGTTTCACCACGGGTGAACAGCGCAGAACCGTGAGTACGTGGCAGTACGCCAGTACGCACGTCCAGACCACGGATCATGTCTTTTTCACGGCCATCGATACGCGGCTCGCCAGCCAGTACGCGGCTACGAACAACGTTTTTCTCGATTGCGTGCAGAATTTCGCTCAGCTCGTTAGCATCCAGCGTTTCGTCTTCAGCAACCAGCGTGGCGATGGTTTCGTCTTTGATCACGTCAACCTGAGCATAACGCTCCTGCTTGTCGGTGATACGATATGCATCGCTCAGACGCGCTTCAGCCAGTGCAGCAACGCGTGCGTTCAGCGCGTCGTTAGCGGCTTCAGGCTGCCAGTCCCAACGTGGTTTACCGGCTTCTTTCACCAGCTCGTTGATGTTCTGGATAACAACCTGCTGTTGGTCGTGGCCGAAGACCACAGCGCCCAGCATCTGGTCTTCGCTCAGTAGCTCTGCTTCAGACTCAACCATCAGAACGGCGGCTTCCGTACCGGCAACAACCAGGTCCAGCTTACTTTCTTTCAGCTCTTCCTGAGTCGGGTTCAGCACGTACTGGTCGTTGATGTAACCAACACGCGCGGCACCGATAGGACCATTGAATGGAATACCGGACAGAGACAGCGCAGCGGAGGCACCGATCATCGCAACGATATCCGGGTTAACCTGTGGGTTAACGGAAACCACGGTCGCGATAACCTGCACTTCGTTTACGAAGCCTTCCGGGAACAGCGGACGAACCGGGCGGTCAATCAGACGCGCGATCAGGGTTTCGCCTTCGCTTGGACGGCCTTCACGACGGAAGAAGCCACCCGGGATTTTACCGGCAGCGTAAGTACGCTCCTGGTAGTTAACGGTCAGTGGGAAGAAGTCCTGACCTGGTTTAGCTTTTTTCTGGCCAACAACGGTCACGAATACCGCGGTGTCATCCATGCTTACCATAACGGCAGCAGTAGCCTGACGTGCCATCATGCCGGTTTCCAGCGTGACGGTATGCTGACCATACTGGAATTTACGAACGATCGGATTCAGCAAAATTCTGTCCTTTCTTAAATGTTTGACAGCACACCACCGGTGTGCTGACGATTTAACCCGACCTTCTTCGCATCCTCGCGACTAATGACAACCAACACCCCCATGGGTGAAGCCTCTCATTAGCCGCGCGAACCTCTGCAAGGAAGATCATTTATAGCAACAATACAATAGTTTCCAGTGAATTGCTGCGGTCCGGTTGAAAAAAGGGGCCATCAGGCCCCCTTTTCTGAAACTCGCAAGACTTAGCGACGCAGACCCAGACGCTCGATCAGCGCGGAGTAACGTGCAACATCTTTACGTTTCAGGTAGTCGAGCAGTTTACGACGCTGAGAAACCATACGCAGCAGACCACGACGGCTGTGGTGATCTTTTTTGTGCTCTGCAAAGTGACCCTGCAGGTGGTTAATCTGTGCAGTCAGCAGTGCAACCTGAACTTCGGTAGAACCGCTGTCGTTAGTACCACGACCAAACTCAGAAACGATTTTAGCTTTAGCTTCAACGCTTAGAGACATTTTCAAACTCCAAAGTATAAAGAATGTAAGGATGCCGATCTCTAATTCAGCGATCCCCGTATACGCCCCGCAAAATTGTTAAACAATTTGCCGGACGTTAAGCCGCGATATTCTACTCGCCTCACCGGTTTACCGCAAGGTGAGCTGATATCGCCGTCAGCCTTCGACCGGGTATTCCACCACCAGACGGCGGGGCGCAACGCGTCCTTCACCGTCCATTTCACCCATGCCGATAAACTTACCGTCATCCCCTTCGGTCACGCGTACCAGGCCTTCCAGCGGTGCATTCGTGGTCCGAACCGGGTTTCCGTTCTTAAAGTAAACGGACGATGTTAAAGGAAGATTAACAACCGGGAAGTCGGCCGCTGGGCTATCCATCGGCATCAGCAGCGGGTCAAGCAAATCTGCCGCGGCAACACCCTGCGCTTGCGCCTGTTCAACCAGCGCGTGCAGATGTTCAAGGGTCACCATCCGCTCAACCGGATATTTACTGACGGCCAGGCGACGCAGGTAGATAACATGCGCACCGCAGCCCAGCTTCTCGCCCAGGTCGTCGATAATGGTGCGAATATAGGTACCTTTCGAACAGTGCACTTCCAGCTCCAGTTCGTCACCCTCGTGGCGAATAAAGAGCAGTTCATACACGGTGATCGGGCGGGCTTCACGCGGCACTTCAATACCCTGGCGCGCATATTCGTAGAGCTTTTTACCCTGATATTTCAGTGCAGAATACATCGACGGCACCTGCAGCGTATCGCCACGGAAGCTCTCCAGCGCCGCATCCAGTTGCTCTGCGCTAAACGTCACAGGACGCTCTTCCACCACCTGACCATCGGCATCGGAGGTGTCCGTGCGCTGGCCCAGCCTGGCGATAACGCGATAACGTTTATCGGAATCCAGCAGGTACTGAGAAAACTTTGTTGCCTCCCCCAGGCAGATGGGCAGCATGCCCGTCGCCAGGGGGTCCAGCGCGCCTGTATGGCCCGCACGGTTGGCATTATAAATACGCTTCACTTTTTGCAGCACGTCGTTGCTGGATGCGCCCTGGGGTTTATCCAGCAGCAGCACACCATGCACGTCGCGGCCACGACGACGAGGACGACTCATCAGTCCTCCTTGCTGTCGTCCGCCGGGTTAACACGACGTTCGTCGTCATGTTTCACCACGCTGGTCACCAGGTTGGACATACGCATACCTTCGACCAGGGAGTTGTCGTAGAAGAAGGTCAGCTCAGGCACGATACGCAAGCGCATCGCTTTGCCGAGCAGAGAGCGGATGAAACCAGAGGCTTCCTGCAGCGCTTTAATGCCATTTTTCACTGCCGCTTCGTCCTGATCGTTCAGGAACGTCACGAACACTTTGGCATACGCGAGGTCACGGGACATCTCCACGCCGGACACGGTGGTCATCATGCCCACTCGCGGATCTTTAATTTCGCGTTGCAGAATGAGCGCGATCTCTTTCTGCATTTCCTGCGCTACGCGCTGCGGGCGACCAAATTCTTTCGCCATAATAAATTCTCCAGACAAAAAAGGGGCTAAAGCCCCTTTTTGAAATTATTGCCGGGTGGCACGAGGCGATCCCGGCCGACATATGGACCTATCCCAACAGGATTAGTCGATGCTGCGTTGGATCTCGATGATTTCGAACACTTCGATCATATCGCCAACGCGAACGTCGTTGTAGTTCTTCACGCCGATACCACATTCCATGCCGTTACGGACTTCGTTAACGTCATCTTTGAAGCGGCGCAGAGATTCCAGCTCGCCTTCGTAGATAACCACGTTGTCACGCAGTACGCGGATTGGGTTGTGACGCTTGATGGTACCTTCGGTAACCATACAGCCCGCGATCGCACCGAATTTCGGTGATTTGAACACATCGCGCACTTCGGCCAGACCGATGATCTGCTGTTTCAGCTCTGGAGACAGCATACCGCTCATCGCTGCTTTCACTTCGTCGATCAGGTTATAGATGACGGAGTAGTAACGCAGATCCAGGCTTTCTGCTTCGATCACGCGGCGAGCAGACGCATCAGCACGCACGTTGAAGCCAACCAGAATGGCGTTAGAGGCAGCCGCCAGGGTTGCGTCGGTTTCGGTGATACCACCTACGCCAGAACCGATGATCTTCACTTTAACTTCGTCAGTAGACAGTTTCAGCAAGGAGTCGGAGATCGCTTCCACAGAACCCTGAACGTCAGCTTTCAGTACGACGTTCACTTCGTGAACTTCGCCTTCAGCCATGTTCGCGAACATGTTCTCGAGTTTAGATTTCTGCTGACGAGCCAGTTTAACTTCACGGAATTTGCCCTGACGGTACAGTGCAACTTCACGCGCTTTCTTCTCGTCACGCACAACGGTCACTTCGTCACCGGCAGCCGGCACACCGGACAGACCGAGGATTTCCACTGGAATGGATGGACCTGCTTCCAGCACTTCCTGACCCAGTTCGTTACGCATCGCACGAACACGACCGTATTCGAAACCACACAGGACGATATCGCCTTTATGCAGTGTACCTTCGCGAACCAGAACGGTAGCCACCGGGCCACGGCCTTTATCCAGGAAGGATTCGATGACCGCGCCGCTCGCCATACCGTTACGGATCGCTTTCAGCTCCAGAACTTCAGCCTGCAGCAGGATCGCGTCCAGCAGCTCGTCGATACCAGTACCTGCTTTCGCAGACACGTGTACGAACTGGCTTTCACCGCCCCACTCTTCTGGCAGGATGCCGTACTGGGACAGTTCGTTTTTAACACGATCTGGATCCGCTTCTGGCTTATCGATCTTGTTCACTGCAACCACAACCGGCACACCCGCCGCTTTCGCGTGCTGGATAGCTTCGATGGTCTGTGGCATGACGCCATCGTCTGCAGCAACAACCAGAACAACGATATCTGTCGCCTGAGCACCACGAGCACGCATTGAGGTAAACGCGGCGTGGCCTGGGGTATCCAGGAAGGTGATCATACCGTTGTCGGTTTCTACGTGATATGCACCGATGTGCTGGGTAATACCACCCGCTTCACCGGAAGCCACTTTCGTAGAACGAATGTAGTCGAGCAGAGAGGTTTTACCGTGGTCAACGTGACCCATGATGGTCACAACTGGCGCACGCGGTTCTGCCGCAGCACCGGTATCACGGTCGCTCATTACTGCTTCTTCCAGCTCGTTTTCACGACGCAGGATAACTTTGTGGCCCATCTCTTCGGCAACCAGCTGTGCGGTTTCCTGGTCGATCACCTGGTTGATGGTCGCCATTGCGCCCAGTTTCATCATCGCTTTGATGACCTGAGAGCCTTTAACCGCCATTTTGTTCGCCAGATCGCCAACGGTGATGGTTTCGCCGATCACAACGTCACGGTTAACGGCCTGAGCTGGCTTCTGGAAGCCCTGCTGCAGGGAAGAACCTTTACGCTGTTTGCCGCCTTTACCGCCACGCACGGCTGCACGCGCTTCTTCACGGTCAGCTTTAGACTCGGCGTGTTTGTTGCCTTTTTTCGCCGGACGCGCTGCTTTCGCATTGCGACCACGGCCACGGCCGCCTTCTACTTCACGGTCGTTATCATCTTCAGCCTGACGCGCGTGCTGAGAAGTGGTCACGTGATAGTCGCTGGTATCTTCAGACTGCTCAGCGGTATCAATACCGTTCTTCTCGTTTTCTTCTGCCATACGGCGCGCTTCTTCAGCCACACGACGCGCTTCTTCTTCAAGCTTGCGGCGTGCTTCTTCTTCGGCTTTACGCTTCAGTTCGGCAGCTTCATTTTCACGACGGGCTTTTTCAGCCTGGGCGGTTTTGGTCATTTCGTCTGTCTGTTGATTGCTCACTTTGTCTTTTTCCGCAGCTTCACGCTTCACTTTTTCACTTGCGTCGCGTTTCGCTTTTTCTGCGGCCTCACGTTCAGCTTTTAATTCTGCCTCACGTTTGGCAGTTGCTTCTGCCTCACGCTGAGCTTGTTCTTCCGCTTCACGCTGTGCCTGCTCTTCCGCGGCAAGGCGCTCTGCCTCTTGCGGATCACGTTTTACAAAGGTGCGCGTCTTGCGGACTTCAATTTGTACCGATTTACTTTTGCCACCGGTACCTGGAATATTCAACGTGCTGCGCGTTTTGCGCTGCAGCGTCAGCTTGTCAGGCGCAGAGCCGTGTTCACGGTTGAGGTGCGCTAACAAGGTTTGTTTTTCGTTTGCCGTCACTGAGTCATCAGCGGTCTTCGGGATCCCTGCATCAGCAAATTGCTGTACCAGGCGGTCTACGGAGGTCTGAATCTCAGCAGCCAGCGATTTTACAGTTACATCAGTCATGCTGTTCCTTCCTGCTACAGTTTATTACGCTTCGTCGCCGAACCAGCAAATATTACGTGCGGCCATGATGAGTTCGCCGGCTTTCTCGTCGGTTAAACCTTCGATATCAGCCAGGTCATCAACGCCTTGCTCAGCGAGATCTTCCAGCGTACAAACACCACGGGCAGCCAGCTTGAACGCAATCGCACGATCAAGACCTTCCAGATTCAGCAGGTCATCAGCCGGCTTTTTATCGCCAAGGCTTTCTTCCTGAGCCAGTGCCAGGGTGGTCAGTGCGTTTTTAGCGCGTTCACGCAGGGCTTCAACGGTTGGTTCATCCAGACCGTCAATTTCCAGCAGCTCTTTCATTGGCACATAGGCCAGTTCTTCCAGCGTAGAGAAACCTTCTTCTACCAGAACCGTGGCGAACTCTTCGTCAATGTCCAGGTATTTCGTGAAGGTATCGATCGCCGCATGGGCTTCAGCCTGATGCTTGGCCTGCAGGTCATCAACGGTCATCACGTTGAGTTCCCAGCCGCTCAGCTGTGACGCCAGGCGTACGTTCTGACCGTTACGGCCGATTGCCTGCGCCAGGTTACCCGCTTCAACAGCGATATCCATGGTGTGTTTGTCTTCGTCAACAACGATAGACGCTACATCCGCCGGAGCCATTGCGTTGATCACGAACTGCGCCGGGTTGTCATCCCACAGAACGATATCGATACGTTCGCCGCCCAGCTCGGTAGAGACCGCCTGAACACGCGCACCACGCATACCGACGCAAGCACCGACCGGGTCGATACGCTTGTCGTTGGTTTTCACCGCAATTTTCGCGCGGGAGCCCGGATCGCGAGCCGCCGCTTTAATTTCGATAACTTCTTCGCCGATTTCCGGCACTTCGATACGGAACAGTTCAACCAGCATTTCTGGTTTAGAACGGGTCACGAACAGCTGTGCACCACGCGCTTCAGGGCGAACGGCATACAGCACACCACGGATACGGTCGCCAGGGCGGAAGTTTTCACGCGGCAGCATGTCTTCACGGAGAATCACAGCTTCAGCGTTGCCCGGCATCCCTTCGGATTTGATCTCCAGAGAGATGTTGTCGCGGTTCACTTTCTTCACCACGCCAGTGATGATTTCGCCTTCCTGATCGCGGAACTGATCGACAACCAGCGCACGCTCGGCTTCGCGAACTTTCTGCACGATAACCTGTTTTGCGGTCTGGGTGGTGATACGGTCGAAGGTCACAGATTCAATCTGATCTTCAACATAGTCACCAACGTTCAGGCTTTCGTCTTCAAAACGCGCCGCTTCCAGGGTGATCTCTTTGGTTGGCTGGGTCACTTCTTCAACGATTACCCAACGACGGAATGTATCGAAGTCACCGCTTTTACGATCGATTTCTACGCGAACATCGATCTCTTGTTCGTATTTTTTCTTGGTTGCTGTAGCCAGTGCACTTTCCAGCGCTTCGAAAATCTTTTCACGCGGCAGTGATTTCTCGTTGGAGACGGCTTCAACAACAGCCAAAATTTCTTTGTTCATCGCGGGCTTTTCACCTCAATCCAGACTGTTAAAAGTGGGGAACCAGGTTCGCCTTCTGGATATTACTCAGCGCGAACACTTCATCTTTGCCTTCGACTGTTACCGTGATCATTTCACCATCAACGGCTTTGATAATTCCCTGCCATTTACGGCGGTTCTGTACGGCCATACGCAGAACGAGAGCCACTTCTTCACCGGTAAAGCGCACATAGTGCTCGGCCGTGAACATCGGGCGATCGAGGCCAGGTGAGGAAACTTCCAGGTTGTACGCAACGGTAATTGGGTCTTCAACATCAAGAACCGCACTCACCTGGTGGCTAACATCAGCACAATCATCAACATTGATGCCATCTTCACTATCAATATAGATGCGCAGCGTCGATGTGCGGCCGCGAACGAATTCGATGCCGACCAGTTCGTAGCCCAGTGCTTCGACCGGTGCAGTAATCATCTCTGTTAATTTTTGCTCTAATGTGGACAAGCCCACCCCCAAGACATAAAAAAAGGGCGTAAAGCCCAGTTATTCTGTAGTCAGATAACAAAAAACCCCGATAAATCGGGGCTTTAGATAACTGAACCCTATAGCCACAACTGTGGCCTGGAGCACTCTCCGAAAGAATTTTTTCAAATCCAGCTACGAAGGCTCTGAGTCTTCACAGTATATTTGAAAAATGACTTTATGGGAAAGTGGTTGCGGGGGCCGGATTTGAACCGACGACCTTCGGGTTATGAGCCCGACGAGCTACCAGGCTGCTCCACCCCGCGCCTGAAACGTGGCAAATTCTACGCGTTTTGGACAGAATTTGCAAATAATGCTGGGATTTGGTACCGAAGACGGGACGTAAAACCGGCGTTTAGTATATTGATAGTGAGCCCCATCTGTCAACTCAGTTTCCGCCAGGGCATACGGAGGGAAATTT
Source organism: Enterobacter cloacae complex sp. 2022EL-00981 (assembly GCF_028737495.1). Lineage (NCBI taxonomy): Bacteria > Pseudomonadati > Pseudomonadota > Gammaproteobacteria > Enterobacterales > Enterobacteriaceae > Enterobacter > Enterobacter cloacae complex sp. 2022EL-00981. Next base: position 61,328 of record NZ_JAQZRK010000003.1, on the reverse strand, counting down.
TTACAAAAAACGCACGAGTCTCTTCCGGTCATCGACAAAAGATGATTAAATGAATACTCACTTATTTTGCATAAACATGCATCGAGAGCGAAAGCGGTCTCTAATCAGTCAATCACGCAGGGTTTTATTTTATGACGACGATTCTCAAGCATCTTCCGGTAGGACAACGTATTGGCATCGCTTTTTCAGGCGGCCTGGATACCAGCGCTGCACTGCTGTGGATGCGTCAAAAGGGAGCGGTTCCGTATGCATATACTGCGAACCTGGGTCAGCCGGATGAGGACGACTATGATGCCATTCCTCGTCGTGCTAAAGAGTATGGCGCAGAGAACGCACGTCTGATTGATTGTCGTAAGCAGCTGGTTGCCGAAGGTATTGCTGCTATCCAGTGTGGCGCGTTCCATAATACCACCGGCGGTCTGACCTATTTCAACACCACCCCACTGGGCCGTGCCGTGACCGGCACCATGCTGGTTGCCGCCATGAAAGAAGATGGCGTGAACATCTGGGGTGACGGCAGTACCTATAAAGGCAACGACATTGAACGTTTCTATCGTTATGGCCTGCTGACCAACGCCGAGCTGCAGATTTACAAACCGTGGCTGGACACCGATTTTATCGATGAGCTGGGCGGCCGTCATGAAATGTCTGAATTTATGATCGCCTGCGGCTTCGACTATAAAATGTCCGTCGAAAAAGCCTACTCCACTGACTCCAACATGCTGGGCGCAACGCACGAAGCAAAAGATCTGGAGTTCCTGAACTCCAGCGTGAAAATCGTTAACCCAATCATGGGCGTGAAATTCTGGGATGAAAGCGTCAAAATCCCGGCAGAAGAAGTGACCGTGCGTTTCGAGCGTGGCCATCCGGTTGCCCTGAACGGCAAGACTTTCTCTGATGATGTGGAACTGATGCTGGAAGCGAACCGCATCGGCGGTCGTCACGGCCTGGGTATGAGCGATCAGATCGAAAACCGTATCATCGAAGCGAAAAGCCGTGGCATCTATGAAGCCCCGGGGATGGCGCTGCTGCACATTGCCTATGAGCGTCTGCTGACCGGCATTCACAACGAAGATACCATCGAGCAGTATCACTCCCATGGCCGTCAGTTGGGTAAACTGCTGTATCAGGGCCGCTGGTTCGATCCACAGGCACTGATGCTGCGTGATGCCCTGCAGCGTTGGGTGGCAAGCGCTATCACTGGCGAAGTCACTCTGGAACTGCGTCGCGGGAATGACTACTCCATCCTGAACACCGTGTCTGACAACCTGACCTACAAAGCAGAACGTCTGACTATGGAAAAAGGTGAATCCGTATTCTCACCTGATGACCGTATCGGTCAGCTGACCATGCGTAATCTGGATATCACCGATACCCGTGAGAAGCTGTTCAACTACGTTGAGAATGGCCTGCTGTCAGCCAGTTCCGGTAACGGCCTGCCGCAGGTTGAAAACCTGGAGCACAGCGATAAGAAGTAATCGCTGATGTGAAGTGTAAAAGGCGTCCGATGGACGCCTTTTTTGTGGCCTTTTGTAGGGCGGGTAAGCGCAGCGCCACCCGCCATTTTGCCCGGTGGCGCTGCGCTTACCGGGCCTACGATCGATAAAAAATACAAACAAAAAAAGACGTCTTTCGACGTCTTTTTTCTGGAATATTGGTACCGAGGATGGGACTCGAACCCACAAGCCCGTTAGGGCACTACCACCTCAAGGTAGCGTGTCTACCAATTCCACCACCTCGGTACGGAATACTTACTGCGGGATATCGCTGGTTGGCTTAGCCGGTGCAGCTGGCTGAGTCTGCTCAGTTTTCGCTGGCGCGCTCAGGTTTTCCCACTCGCTTCCTTTGCTGGTCTTGTTGCTGTTGATATTGCCAAGCACCAGGCTGATGATAAAGAACAGCGTAGCCAGAATCGCTGTGGTACGGGTCATGAAGTTCGCAGAACCACTTGAACCGAACAGCGTACCGGAAGCGCCTGCTCCGAAGGAGGCTCCCATATCAGCGCCTTTACCTTGCTGCAGCATAATCAGCGCTACGAGAGCGATGGCTACAATAAGGAAAATAACTAAAAGAGCTTCGTACATAATCAACCTGTTCCTTGCGGATTTGCCGCATACCAATGCTTCGACCAATTAGCAGGATTTTTGTTTCCCACTGAAGCGGGTGTGAATACTAACCAAAGCGAATGACCTTCGCAAGGGCAATTTTGACGCATTGTATCAACTGCAGAAAAAAACAGCAAAAAGCCATTAAATGCTTAAAACTAAGGCGGCAAGCGCCGCCTTTTTAAACACTTACTGTGAAAAGTTATGCAGCTTTTACAGCATCTGCAATACGGTGCGCAAATTCAGTCACCTGCGCTTCGTCTTCGCCTTCCACCATCACGCGGATCAGCGGTTCAGTACCTGACTTACGCAGCAGGACACGCCCACGGTTGCCAAGCGCAGCTTCAACGTCTGCCATCACCGCTTTGACGTTATCATTTTCCAGCGGATCGCCTTTGCCTGCGGTGAAGCGCACGTTCACAAGGATCTGCGGGAACATTTTCATGCCGCTGCACAGATCGTGCAGGCTCATATGGTTACGTGCCATCGCGGCAACAACCTGAAGCGCTGCCACAATGCCGTCACCGGTGGTGGTTTTGTCGAGCAGGATCACATGGCCGGAGTTTTCAGCGCCAATGCGCCAGCCTTTCTCCTGCAGTTTTTCCAGCACGTAGCGGTCACCCACCTTCGCGCGAACAAACGGGATCCCCAGCTGTTTCAATGCCAGCTCCAGACCCATGTTGCTCATCAGCGTGCCAACCGCACCGCCGCGCAGCTGTCCCTGACGCAGACCTTCACGCGCAATAATGTAGAGGATCTGGTCGCCATCGACCTTGTTCCCTTCGTGGTCAACCATGATCACACGGTCGCCGTCGCCGTCCAGGGCAATACCCAGGTCCGCTTTTTCTGCCAGCACGCGTGCCTGCAGGGCACGAACGTCCGTCGCACCAACCTGTTCGTTAATGTTCAGACCATCAGGCTCACAGCCGATGGTGATCACCTTCGCCCCCAGCTCGCGGAAAACATTCGGCGCAATGTGATACGTCGCGCCGTTTGCACAGTCCACCACAATTTTGAGGTGAGCCAGGCTTAGCTCGTTCGGGAAGGTCCCTTTGCAGAATTCAATGTAACGGCCAGCCGCATCGACAATACGGTTTGCTTTGCCCAGCTCAGCGGAATCAACACAGGTGATCTCTTTTTCCATTTCGGCTTCGATCGCCTCTTCCACATCATCCGGCAGCTTGGTGCCATCGATGGAGAAGAACTTGATACCGTTATCATAGAACGGGTTATGTGAGGCTGAAATCACGATGCCGGCTTCCGCGCGGAAGGTACGCGTCAGATAGGCGACAGCAGGTGTTGGCATTGGGCCAGTAAAGGATGCTGAAAGCCCGGCAGCGGCGAGACCGGCTTCCAGCGCAGACTCCAGCATATAGCCGGAAATGCGGGTGTCTTTGCCAATGATGATCTTACGCGAGCCATGACGTGCCAGAACCTTGCCAGCAGCCCAGCCAAGCTTAAGCACAAAATCAGGGGTGATTGGAGCATCGCCTACGCGCCCACGGATACCATCGGTACCAAAATATTTACGATTACTCATAGCGTTTCTTTTCCTTCGCTGCCAGTGTGGCTTCCACCACACGCATGGCTTCTACTGTTTCTTTAACATCATGGACACGGATAATATGCGCGCCTTGCATTGCTGCAATCACCGCGCAGGCCAGACTGCCGCTCAGGCGTTCACTCGGCCCGACATTCAGCAACTGCCCAATCATCGACTTTCTCGACATGCCAACCAGCAACGGCAGGCCGAAATGATGAAACTCGGATAAACGCGCAAGCAACGCATAATTGTGGGAGAGATTTTTACCGAAACCGAACCCCGGGTCGAGCAGCAATTTCTCTTTTGCGATACCTGCACGCTCACAGCGTGCAATATGCTCAATAAAGAAGCGATTCACATCTGCAAAGACATCCTCATACTTAGGCGCATCCTGCATCGTTTTCGGTTTTCCCTGCATATGCATCAGACAAACCGGCAGCCCGGTTTCCGCAGCCGCTTCAATCGCCCCCGGCTCGGTCAGAGAGCGGATATCATTGATGATGTGAGCACCCACTCGCGCCACTTCACGAATCACCTCTGGCTTAGACGTGTCCACGGATATCCACACCTCAAAACGTTGTGCGATGGCTTCAACCACCGGCACCACGCGCGCCAGTTCTTCCTCCACTGAAACTTCTGCCGCCCCCGGACGCGTCGACTCACCGCCAACGTCAATGATGGTTGCCCCCGCGTTGATCATCAGATTGGCGTGCTTTACCGCCTCAATAAGCGTGTTATGCGTTCCGCCATCTGAGAAGGAGTCAGGGGTAACATTCAGGATACCCATCACATGCGGATGTGAGAGATCGAGATGCGAGTCCTGGGCGAAAAGTTTCATGGCTAAATCCCTGGTATTAATGTGGTTAAACAGAAAAGAAAAACCCCGGAGCAAGCTCCAGGGTTTGAGGTACAGACACACTCGCCAACAGCAGTGACTTACTTGTCGCCCAACTGTTCTGACATGGTGTTACCCGGGTTCGGCGTACGCGGTTCATCAACCGGACGCGGCGCACGCGGGGTGCCATTGTTGTCAGAATTGTTGGAAGCGCCTGGGTCTTCCCAGCCTGCTGGCGGACGCACTTCGCGGCGAGCCATCAGGTCGTCAATCTGCGGAGCATCGATGGTCTCATATTTCATGAGCGCATCTTTCATCGAATGCAGGATGTCCATATTGTCGTTCAGGATCTGACGTGCGCGACCGTAGTTACGTTCAATCAGCGCTTTCACTTCCTGGTCGATGATACGAGCCGTTTCATCAGACATATGTTTCGCTTTCGCCACAGAACGGCCCAGGAATACTTCGCCCTCTTCCTCTGCATAAAGCAGTGGACCGAGTTTGTCGGAGAAGCCCCATTGGGTCACCATGTTACGCGCCAGGTTTGTCGCCACTTTAATATCGTTGGACGCACCGGTAGAAACATGTTCCGGACCGTAGATAATCTCTTCCGCCAGACGACCGCCGTACAGGGTTGAAATCTGGCTTTCCAGCTTCTGACGGCTGGCGCTGATCGCGTCGCCTTCAGGCAGGAAGAAGGTCACACCCAGCGCACGACCGCGCGGAATGATCGTCACTTTATGCACCGGATCGTGTTCCGGCACCAGTCGACCGATAATCGCGTGGCCCGCTTCGTGGTATGCCGTGGACTCTTTTTGCGCTTCCGTCATCACCATGGAGCGACGTTCCGCACCCATCATGATTTTGTCTTTCGCTTTTTCGAATTCCACCATCGACACTACACGTTTGTTACCGCGAGCGGCAAACAGTGCAGCTTCGTTGACCAGGTTAGCCAGGTCCGCACCGGAGAAGCCCGGAGTACCGCGCGCAATGATTGCCGCGTCGATATCTGGCGCCAGCGGTACGCGACGCATGTGCACTTTCAGAATCTGTTCACGACCACGAACATCCGGCAGACCGACCACAACCTGACGGTCGAAACGGCCTGGACGCAGCAGCGCAGGGTCAAGAACGTCCGGACGGTTAGTTGCCGCGATAACGATAATACCCTCGTTACCTTCGAAGCCGTCCATCTCAACCAGCATCTGGTTCAGGGTCTGCTCACGTTCATCGTGACCACCGCCCAGACCAGCGCCACGCTGGCGGCCTACGGCGTCGATTTCATCGATGAAGATAATGCACGGTGCTGCCTTTTTAGCCTGCTCGAACATGTCACGCACACGAGATGCACCGACACCCACGAACATTTCTACGAAGTCAGAACCTGAAATAGTAAAGAACGGTACCTTCGCTTCACCCGCGATGGCTTTCGCCAGAAGGGTCTTACCGGTACCCGGAGGGCCGACCATCAGGACGCCTTTCGGGATCTTACCGCCCAGCTTCTGGAAACGGCTCGGCTCGCGCAGGTATTCAACCAGTTCACCCACCTCTTCTTTTGCTTCGTCACAACCGGCGACGTCTGCAAACGTGGTTTTGATCTGATCTTCCGTCAACATACGCGCCTTGCTCTTACCGAACGACATGGCACCTTTGCCACCGCCGCCCTGCATCTGGCGCATAAAGAAGATCCAGACGCCGATAAGAAGCAGCATCGGGAACCAGGAGATGAAGATAGAAGCCAGCAGGCTCGGTTCTTCTGGCGGCTCACCTACCACCTTGACGTTTTTAGTCAGAAGGTTATCAAGCAGCTTAGGATCGTTCACCGGGATGTAAGTCGTGTAACGGTTACTATCTTTCTTGGTAACGTTGATCTCACGTCCGTTGATACGCGCTTCGCGAACCTGGTCCTGATTGACCTCCTGCAGGAAGGTAGAATAATCCACCTTGCGGCCATTCGACTCGCTGGGCCCAAAGCTCTGGAATACTGACATCAGCACAACGGCAATGACCAGCCAGAGTATTAGGTTTTTCGCCATGTCACTCAAGGGATTAACCTCATATTACAACTGTGTTAAAAACAGCGTCAGGATACTCTATATCCAGTGTCATTCAAACTTTCGTCTGAAATCTACCGGTTATCATTTTCGCCCGGTCGCTACAATATACACTTCACGGGAACGGGCCCGGGAAGAGTCCGGCTTACGAACTTTAACCTTCGCAAACAGGGAGCGAATTTCCTTAAGATACTCCTCGAAACCTTCGCCCTGAAACACCTTCACAACAAAACTACCACCAGGCGCTAGTACATCACGACACATTTCTAACGCTAGCTCCACCAGATACATGGCGCGGGGGATATCCACCGCCGGTGTTCCACACATATTTGGTGCCATATCCGACATGACAACCTGGACCTTACTGTCACCAACACGATCAAGTAACGCTTTCAGCACTAATTCATCACGAAAGTCGCCCTGAAGGAAGTCGACACCAACGATGGGATCCATTGGTAAAAGATCGCATGCGATGATGCGGCCCGTGCCGCCAATCTGCGTTACCGCATACTGCGACCATCCGCCAGGTGCCGCACCGAGGTCAACCACCGTCATCCCCGGCTTAAAAAGTTTGTCACTTTGCTGTATTTCATCAAGTTTAAACCAGGCACGGGAACGCAACCCCTTTTTCTGTGCCTGTTGAACATATTTATCGCTAAAGTGTTCCTGAAGCCAGCGGCTGGAGCTGGCAGAACGCTTTTTACCTGTCATTTAACATTTCCGTCCTGGTTCATCGTTGCTTGCCTGTGACGTAAATTTCTACGCAGCTATTTGGCGATATAAGGGAGATGGCGGTAGAATGAACCGTTTTCAATCCCAACGTAAGCAAAAATATACGATGAATCTGAGTACTAAACAAAAACAGCACCTTAAAGGTCTGGCACATCCGCTCAAGCCTGTAGTCATGCTTGGCAACAATGGTTTGACCGAAGGGGTGCTTGCCGAGATTGAACAAGCGCTGGAACACCACGAGCTGATCAAGGTGAAAATTGCCTCTGAAGACAGAGACACGAAGAACTTGATCGTGGAAGCCATCGTGCGCGAAACCGGTGCCTGTAACGTGCAGGTCATCGGTAAAACGCTGGTGCTCTATCGCCCAACTAAAGAGCGTAAAATCTCGCTGCCACGCTAAGGATATCCTGAATTAAACACATTTTCTGTGTAAAACGAGGGATTTCTGTCAGCAGGTGAGCAAAATGCCATGCTCCTTGAGTTGATAAAAGGCCGCTATGCGGCCTTTTTCCTTTCTTTACAATGTATCAACATCTTCGTGGAGAGGCGAATTACAGGTACTCAACCTTAATAATTTCGTATTCCACTTCGCCACCCGGGGTACGGATGGTCACGACATCGTCCTGCTCTTTGCCAATCAGGCCGCGAGCAATCGGTGAGTTCACTGAAATCAGGTTCTGTTTGAAGTCTGCTTCATCGTCACCCACGATGCGGTAAGTCTGCTCTTCGTCAGTGTCCAGGTTCAGCACGCTAACGGTTGAACCAAAGATCACACGCCCATTGTTTGGCATTTTGGTGATATCGATAACCTGCGCATTAGACAGCTTAGCTTCGATATCTTTAATACGCCCTTCACAGAAACCCTGCTGCTCACGCGCCGCGTGGTATTCAGCGTTCTCTTTCAGGTCGCCATGCTCACGCGCTTCCGCGATAGCGGCGATGATTTCAGGGCGACGAACAGATTTCAGGAAATCCAGCTCTTCGCGCAGTTTTTCGGCACCACGTAAGGTCATCGGAATAGCTTGCATTTGTTATACCTCTTAAACATTCCTGTTGGGAGCAGTGTTCCCTGCCCCGGCCCTCATGAGCGGGCCAGAAGCAAAAAGAAAACCGACCCGGGAGCAACGCCCCAGGTCAGCAGCAATTTTCAATTTGATACGTATTTTACCGCGAAGTTCACTATGGGTCATCGTTTACTTTGCAGTGCCATGCACCGTAGTATGACGGTTTGTTTTCGGGTTGTTAGCGCGAGATTATGCGATTTTCCAGATTTATCATCGGATTGACTACCAGTATAACGTTCAGCGTTCAGGCCGCGAATGTTGATGAATATATTAATCAGCTCCCTGCCGGGGCCAACCTTGCTCTGATGGTGCAGAAGGTCGGCGCGCAGGCACCTGAGATTGACTATCACAGTCAACAAATGGCGCTGCCTGCCAGTACTCAGAAGGTGATCACTGCGCTCGCTGCCCTGCTTCAGCTTGGTCCTGACTTCCGTTTTACCACGACTCTTGAGACCAGGGGAGAGGTTAAAGACGGTGAGCTGAAAGGCGATCTTATTGCCCGTTTTGGCGGTGACCCCACCTTCAAACGTCAGGATATCCGCAACATGGTGGCGGTGCTGAAAAAATCTGGCGTGCAGAAGATCGATGGTAACGTGTTGATCGACACCTCCATCTTTGCCAGCCACGATAAAGCGCCGGGCTGGCCGTGGAACGACATGACGCAGTGCTTTAGCGCACCGCCATCGGCAGCGATTGTTGATCGTAACTGCTTCTCGATTTCGCTTTACAGCGCGCCAAAACCGGACGATTTAGCGTTTATTCGCGTGGCGTCTTACTACCCGGTCACCATGTTTAGCCAGGTCCGAACGCTGGCAAAAGGCTCCCCGGATGCGCAATATTGCGAACTGGATGTGGTGCCCGGCGACCTTAACCGCTTCACGCTTACCGGTTGCCTGACGCAACGCGCCGATCCCCTCCCGCTGGCCTTCGCCATCCAGGATGGCGCAAGCTACGCGGGCGCAATTCTCAAGGACGAACTGAAACAGGCTGGGATCACCTATACCGGTACCCTGCTCCGCCAGACGCAGGTTAATCAACCCGGCACGGTTGTCGCCAGCAAACAGTCTGCACCGTTGCACGATTTGCTAAGGATCATGCTGAAGAAGTCTGACAATATGATCGCCGACACCGTGTTCCGCATGATTGGTCACGCGCGTTTTGGCGTTCCGGGAACCTGGCGTGCGGGTTCCGACGCTGTGCGTCAGATCCTTCGTCAGCAAGCGGGGATCGATCTGGGCAACACCATCGCTGTCGATGGTTCCGGGTTATCACGTCACAATTTGATCTCCCCGGCAACCATGATGCAAGTGCTTCAGTACATTGCACAACATGACACTGAGCTAAACTTTATTTCGATGCTGCCACTTGCCGGGCATGACGGTTCACTTCAGTACCGGGCCGGTCTTCACGCTGCCGGTGTGGACGGTAAGGTATCAGCCAAAACAGGTTCACTGCAGGGTGTTTATAACCTTGCAGGCTTCATCACCACCGCCAGCGGGCAGCGTCTGGCATTCGTGCAGTATCTTTCCGGCTATGCCGTCGAACCGGCCGACCAGCGCAATCGCCGTATCCCGCTGGTGCGCTTCGAAAGCAGGCTTTATAAGGACATCTACCAGAATAACTAGCGATGAAACTACTTATAGTTGAAGACGATCTGTTATTACAGGAAGGGCTGGCGCTGGCGCTGTCCAATGAAGGCTATGCCCTCGACTGCGCCGCCACGGCGGCAGAGGCGGATGCCCTGATCCAGAGCGGTGAATACAGTCTGGTGATCCTCGATCTGGGCCTCCCGGATAAAGACGGGGCCACGTTGTTAAGCCAGTGGCGGCGTCGCGGTGTTGACAACCCGGTGTTGATCCTGACGGCGCGCGATGCCATCGAAGATCGTATCAACGGCCTGGATTCCGGCGCGGATGATTATCTGGTGAAGCCGTTTGCCCTTGCAGAGCTACAGGCGCGCGTGCGTGCGTTAATTCGCCGCTATCAGGGGCACAGTGATAACTTACTGACCGACGGTGATATTACCCTGAATCTGCAAACTCAGCAGGTGCTGTGCCAGTCTCTGCCTGTTGAGGTCACACCGAAAGAGTTCGCCCTGCTTACGCGTCTGATCATGCGTAGCGGGCAGACGGTACACCGTGAAACCCTCCAGCAGGATATCTACTCCTGGCAGGACGATCCGGGATCAAATACCCTTGAAGTCCACATTCACAATTTGCGACGCAAACTTGGCAAAGACCGGATAAAAACCGTTCGTGGCGTGGGTTATCGTCTGGAGAGACAGAAATGAACAGTATGCGTCGGCGATTAATGGTTTTGCTGGCGGTGATCCTGTTATTTTTCCAGTTGATAAGCGTGATCTGGCTGTGGCATGAAAGCCGCGAACAGATTGGCTTTCTGGTCAATGAAACGCTGTCTGCAAAGGCACGTAACAACCATGTCGAAAAAGAGATCCGCGAAGCGATTGCCTCGCTGCTGGTCCCTTCCCTGGTGATGGTCGGTTTTACCCTGCTCTTCTCCTTCTGGGCAGTCACCTGGATAACTCGTCCGCTGAATCAATTGCGGGCCAGTCTGGCGAATCGTTCGGCGGACAACCTCACTCCGCTGCCCATGTATTCAGATATGGAAGAGATTGGCGCCGTCACAACCTCTCTGAACCAATTGCTCGCCAGGCTTGATCACACCATACAACAGGAAAGGCTCTTTACCGCTGATGCCGCGCATGAACTGCGAACCCCACTCGCCGGGATCAGGTTGCATCTGGAACTGATGGCACAATCAGGTTCGCCACAAGCTTCAGCATTAATCAGCCGTATTGATCAACTCATGCATACCATTGAACAGCTGCTGATGCTGGCGCGGGCCGGGCAGGCAATGGCGAGCGGCCACTATGAGACGGTAAACTGGACAGACAATATCATCACCCCGCTTGGCCTTGAGCATGAAGCCAAAGAACATACGGTGATATGGCCGGCCAAAAGTCCGCTAACGGTGCAGGGGGACGCGGTGCTTCTGCGACTCATGCTGCGTAACCTGCTGGAGAATGCCGGGCGCTACAGCCCAGCAGGGACCACCATCACAGTGACATTGACCGCACAGGACGGCGGTACGCGGGTCAGCGTAATCGATCAGGGTCCCGGTATTGATGAAGCACACCGGCAGTCAATTACCGAGCCGTTCCGTCGTCTCGATCAGCGCTACGGTGGCAGTGGCCTGGGTCTGAGCATCGTGCAACGCATTGTGCAGCTTCACCACGGAAAGCTGACGCTGGAGAATGCCGCAGAAGGCGGTCTCATTGCCAGTTGCTGGCTGCCTTCAACGTTAGAATAAAAAAAGCCCCTGTATCAACAGGGGCCTTATCGGGTCATTAGTGCTTGTAGATGAACTCGACGCCTTCTTCGTCGTCTTCATCCCAGTCGTCGTCCCAGTCGTCTTCCTCTTCCGCTTCCAGCTCTTCAAGCTGTTGACGGTGGTAGTCATCCCACATGAATTCGACTTTTTCAGGCTGCTTCGCTTCTTCAACCTGAACAACCGGGTTCTCGATGATAAAGGTCATCACATCCCAGCAGAGATCTTTCACGCCAACCTGGCTTGCCGCGGAGATCAGGTAGTACTTATCTTCCCACCCCATCGCTTCAGCAATGGCTTTCGCTTTTGCTTCCGCTTCGGCTTTATCCATCAGGTCAATCTTGTTAAAGACCAGCCAGCGCGGTTTGTTCGCCAGTTTCTCGCTGTATTTCTCCAGCTCGCCGACGATGATACGGGCATTTTCTACCGGATCGGACCCGTCGATCGGATCGATATCGATGAGGTGCAGCAGTACGCGGCAGCGCTCAAGGTGTTTCAGGAAGCGGATACCCAGACCGGCACCTTCCGCTGCGCCTTCAATCAGACCCGGGATATCGGCAACCACAAAGCTCTTCTCGTTATCCATACGGACAACGCCCAGGCTTGGCACCAGCGTGGTAAACGGATAGTCCGCCACTTTTGGCTTAGCGGCAGAGACGGCGCGAATAAAGGTGGATTTACCAGCGTTTGGCATCCCCAGCATCCCCACATCGGCCAGCAGCATCAGCTCCAGCTGCAGGTCGCGCTTATCGCCCGGCGTACCCATTGTTTTCTGACGCGGCGTACGGTTGACGGAAGATTTGAAACGGCTGTTGCCCAGACCGTGCCAACCCCCTTTTGCAACCATCAGACGCTGACCGTGTTTGGTCATGTCGCCCATGGTCTCACCGGTACCCTGATCGATCACACGCGTACCCACCGGTACCTTAATGGTGACGTCTTTACCACGTTTACCGGTACAGTCACGGCTCTGGCCGTTCTGGCCACGCTCAGCGCGGAAAGATTTTTCGAAACGGTAGTCGATCAGCGTATTGAGGTTCTCATCCGCCTCCAGCCATACGTCACCGCCGTCGCCGCCGTCGCCGCCGTCAGGGCCACCACGAGGAATATATTTTTCACGGCGGAAGCTTACGCAACCGTTGCCGCCATCACCTGCCACGACCAGGATCGTCGCTTCATCAACAAACTTCATTTTACTCTCCGTAAATCATTCGCCTGAGCGGGGACCGCTTCATTTTTGCACCAACGCCCCCAGAGACGATGACCAATGGCGGAATACATCGCGCCCGCAACCACGACAAACGCACCGAGATAACCCAACAGGTTGAGCATCGGTCTGACGAAGACATCGGGCCAGGCCATTGATAACAAATCTGAAAATAACAGCGTAAACAGCGGAGTGAGCGTAATCAATGCGCTCACCTGTGCTGCCTGCCAGCGCGCCATTGCTTCGGCCAGCGCGCCATAACCGACCAGCGTATTCAGCCCACAAAATATGAGGCACGCCAGCTGCCAGTCGCTAAGCTGGGTGATCACCCCCGGCTTCGCTAACGGCAATAATGCTATTGTACACAAAGTGTACAGCAAAAAGAGGATCTGCTGTGAGGCAAGACGACGCAATAACACCTTTTGCGCGACGCCATAGCTCACCCAAACCGTTGCTGCCCCCACACCGAAGATTACACCCCAGGTGTAATCGGTCAGGCGGGTAAAAATCTCTATCAGGCTGGTATTGAAGAACATTACCAGGCCACATAGCAGCATGCTCGCCCCGACGATCTGCGTACCGCGCATCTTCTCCTTGAGGATAACGACGCTGGCAACCATCATGCCGACCGGTGAAAGTTGACCAATCACTTGCGACGCCGTCGGGCTGAGATATTGCAGGGAAGAACTGAACAGAATGAAGTTGCCAAACAGTCCCCCCGTCGCGATAGCCAGTAATACCAGCCAGCGCGGTTTACGGAAGAGACGCAGGGGCGGAAGCTTGCCTTTAACAGCAAGGATGGCGCCCAGGCCGATACTTGCCATCAGAAAGCGATAAAACACCACCGTAGGCGGTTCCATCACTTCCAGTACCTGCTTCATTGCAATTGGCAGCGCACCCCAGCACATTGCGGTTGTGAGCGCCAAAAGAATTCCAATGCCGGCCTGCTGCTTCATGCCCGTTTTCCCTACAGAAAAAATTACCGGGTTTCCAATGTAAAAAGCCCCGCAACAGGTTGCGGGGCTTTAATCCGTTACCGGACCGAGAAAACCTTACTCAGCAACGATGCTGATGTATTTACGGTTGTTCGGGCCTTTAACTTCAAATTTCACTTTACCGTCTGCTTTAGCAAACAGAGTGTGGTCACGACCGCAACCTACGTTGTTGCCAGCGTGGAATTTGGTACCACGTTGACGAACGATGATGCTACCCGCCAGAACGGATTCGCCACCGAAACGCTTAACGCCCAGGCGTTTAGCTTCTGAATCGCGACCGTTACGTGTGGAGCCGCCAGCCTTTTTATGTGCCATTTAAATCTCTCCTCAGGTCTTAGGCGCTGATGCCAGTAATTTTCACATCAGTGAACCACTGACGGTGGCCCTGCTGCTTACGGTAGTGTTTACGACGACGAAACTTAACGATTTTAACTTTCTCGCCACGACCGTGAGCAACAACTTCAGCTTTGATAACGCCGCCATCAACGAAAGGAACGCCGATTTTGACTTCTTCACCGTTTGCGATCATCAGAACTTCTGCGAACTCAACAGATTCGCCAGTTGCGATGTCCAGCTTTTCCAGGCGAACGGTCTGACCTTCGCTTACTCGGTGTTGTTTACCACCACTTTGGAAAACCGCGTACATATAAACTCCGCTTCCGCGCACATCCTCGTATGAATCAGAGTGCGCTATAAATATTCACAATAGGGCGCGAATATTACGCAAAACGCGAGCCTTTGACAAGTGCTACCATCAATACATGAAGAAAAAAAACACAACACGTACGGTAGCGTTTATCTGAGCCGTTTTTTCAGTACAATCAGCAATACTATTGATAAACCGAAACCCTTCGTTACCCCATTAAAGATGGGATAAACAGGATAAAAAGCCCGGCTTTTGCGATGAATTTAGAAAAAATCAACGAGTTAACCGCGCAAGATATGGCGGGTGTGAATGCAGCAATCCTGGAACAACTCAACTCTGATGTTCAGCTAATCAATCAGTTGGGCTATTACATCGTCAGCGGCGGCGGTAAACGTATTCGCCCGATGATTGCCATACTGGCCGCCAGAGCCGTGGGTTATCAGGGAAAGGCTCATGTCACTATCGCAGCACTGATCGAATTTATTCACACTGCGACGCTTCTGCATGATGATGTTGTGGATGAATCAGACATGCGTCGTGGCAAAGCCACGGCAAACGCCGCCTTCGGCAACGCAGCCAGCGTTCTGGTCGGTGACTTTATCTATACCCGTGCCTTCCAGATGATGACCAGCCTCGGCTCTCTGAAAGTGCTGGAAGTGATGTCTGAAGCCGTTAACGTGATCGCGGAAGGCGAAGTGCTGCAGCTGATGAACGTCAACGATCCTGACATCACCGAAGAAAATTACATGCGCGTAATCTACAGCAAAACCGCGCGCCTGTTTGAAGCCGCGGCGCAATGTTCCGGCATTTTGGCTGGCTGTACCGCTGCGCAGGAAAAAGGGCTGCAGGACTACGGCCGTTATCTGGGGACCGCATTCCAGCTGATTGACGATTTGCTGGACTACAGTGCTGATGGCGAAACGCTCGGCAAAAACGTCGGCGATGACCTCAACGAAGGTAAACCGACCCTGCCGCTGCTCCATGCCATGCACAACGGATCCGCTGACCAGGCGAAAATGATCCGTGAAGCGATCGAGCAGGGAAATGGTCGCCATCTACTGGAACCGGTACTGGAAACAATGGCCATCTGCGGCTCGCTGGAGTGGACGCGTCAGCGCGCTGAAGAAGAGGCGGATAAAGCCATCGCGGCACTGCAGGTCATTCCAGACAGCCCATGGCGCGATGCATTAATCGGCCTTGCCCACATCGCCGTACAGCGCGATCGTTAACCTCTCGCTTCTCCCCGCGGCCTTCGCGGGGAGATTTCAATAAGTTCTTATAAATTCCATATTCGCGTAAAATCATCGGCTTACAGACCGCATGAATAAAGCCATGTCTTATTCTGAATATTCCTTCAAGTAACGCGAACTTTTTAGAGCCTGTGTTCAAAATGAGTATAGTAACCCCGTCGTTTCGGTAGAAATGACGTGGGTGATTACGAACACAAGGACAGCTTTATGGATATGAAATTTATCGACTGGCACTCAGCAGATATTATTGCTGCGCTGCGCAAAAAAGGAACATCGCTCGCCGCTGAATCACGTCGCAATGGATTGAGCTCATCAACGCTGGCAAATGCCCTGACTCGCCCCTGGCCAAAGGGTGAATTGATTATTGCATCGGCGCTGGAGACGCACCCGTGGGTCATTTGGCCCTCGCGTTACCACGATCCCATTACCCATGAGTTTATTGACAGAACACGCATGATTCGCCAGAAAAAAACCAGGAAAGAGCAACCGGTCTGACACGCTTTTTTTGACAGGAACAGCAACCCCCCGGCCATCTCTGGCAGGGGGCTGCCGGAACGATTACTCGCCCTTCACACGCTCGATATTGGCACCCAGCGCGCGCAGTTTGTCTTCAATACGCTCGTAACCACGATCGATGTGGTAGATACGATCCACAACCGTCGTTCCTTCCGCGATACAACCCGCTAATACCAGGCTCGCAGACGCACGCAGATCGGTTGCCATAACCTGCGCACCGGAGAGCTTCTCAACACCGTGGCAAATCACCGTGTTACTTTCGATCTCTGCATGTGCGCCCATACGGATCAGCTCCGGTACGTGCATGAAGCGGTTCTCGAAGATAGTCTCGGTGATCACACCCGTACCTTCTGCCACCAGGTTCAGCAGCGTGAACTGAGCCTGCATATCGGTCGGGAATGCCGGATGCGGCGCCGTGCGAACGGTTACCGCTTTTGGACGTTTACCGTGCATATCAAGGCTGATCCAGTCTTCACCGGTTTCGATATCCGCACCCGCTTCACGCAGCTTCGCCAGCACCGCATCCAGGGTGTCAGGCTGCGCATTACGGCAAACAATCTTGCCGCCAGAAATGGCCGCAGCCACCAGGAAAGTCCCGGTTTCAATACGGTCTGGCAGAACGCGATACACACCGCCACCCAGACGCTCAACGCCTTCAATGGTGATGCGATCGGTACCCTGGCCAGAGATTTTTGCACCCAGCGCCACGAGGAAGTTGGCAGTATCCACAATTTCCGGCTCGCGCGCGGCGTTTTCGATAATGGTGGTACCTTCTGCCAGCGTTGCCGCGGACATAATGGTGACGGTTGCGCCAACGCTCACTTTGTCCATGACAATGTGCGCGCCTTTCAGGCGGCCATTTACGGACGCTTTAACGTAACCTTCTTCCAGTTTGATCTCCGCGCCCAGCTTCTCCAGACCGAAGATATGCAGGTCAACAGGACGCGCGCCAATGGCGCAACCACCAGGCAGTGACACCTGTCCCTGACCAAAACGCGCTACCAGCGGGCCAAGCGCCCAGATGGATGCACGCATGGTTTTCACCAGGTCGTACGGTGCTGAGAAGTTGTTCACGTTGCTGGCATCGATCCAGACGGAGCCATTACGCTCGACTTTCGTCCCCAACTGGGTGAGCAGCTTCATGGTGGTGTCGATATCTTTCAGCTTCGGTACGTTCTGAATTTCTACCGGCTCTTCCGCGAGCAGCGCAGCAAAGAGGATCGGCAGCGCGGCGTTTTTCGCGCCAGAAATTGTGACTTCGCCCTGGAGGCGCGTCGGCCCCTGTACACGAAATTTATCCATGGTGTGCTCTCTTATAAATTCAACCGTGCTGCGGGCGCATCGCCCTCAGCTCAAAAACCGTTTAGTTTGCGATCGCGTGCCCACTCTTGCGGGGTGAACGCTTTAATCGACAGGGCGTGGATGCGGTTATCCGCAATATATTCCATCAGCGGCGCGTACACAGCCTGCTGTTTCTTCACACGGCTCATACCGTCGAACATCTCACCCACAGCAATAACCTGGAAGTGACTGCCATCGCCTGTGACGTGGGCTTCCTGAAGGGAGAGTGCATTCATCAGCACTGTCTGGATTTCATGATTTTCCATGGGTTCTTAATCATCTGATAGTGAAAACAAGCCCAACATCTTAGAGCAAAGTGGCGTCGTCTTAAACAAGCAAAAAGCCCCGACGATGAAACTGTCAGGGCTTTCAGAAGTAACGCACTGAAAATATTAATGCGGCAGTACGTCCTGAGGAAGATTGTAGAGCTGCGCCAGGGTGACGACATTATCGCTGGCCCCGTGAAGCATTACGGTTGCCCCCTGCTTTTTCCCCACGGCAATGAGGTGGGCAAGCAGCGCCACCCCAGCCGTATCTACCCGCGTGACGCCGCTCAAATCGATCAGCGTAACGCCCTGCATGGCGTCATGGCGTTTATCCCATAACGGGTTGAGCAGATCCTGATCGAGTTCACCGGACAGCTTTAATGTTTCGCCCTCACGCGACCAGCTCAGTTGCTGCGACATTACTTCTTCTCATCCAGGGTGATTTTCTGGCGAGAGATAGACTGCAGCTGGGCGGTCAGGCCATCAATGCCTTTGGTACGCAGCAGGTCGCTCCACTCATTCTGTTTAGTCGTGATCATGCTCACCCCTTCGGCGATCATGTCATACGCCTGCCAGTTGCCGGTCTGGCTGTTTTTACGCCACTGGAAATCCAGGCGAACCGGTGGACGACCGTTAGGATCGATGATCGTGACGCGAATAGGCACAATGGTGGCATCACCCAGCGGCTGTTCCGGTGCAATCTGGTAGGTCTGGCCGTGGTACATCGCCAGCGCCTGGCCGTAAGCCTGTTTCAGGTATTCACGGAAGGCAGCAAAGTAGGCTTCACGCTGCGCAGGGGTAGCGTCTTTGTAATAACGCCCCAGCACCAGCGCACCGGCATATTTGATCTGCACATACGGCAGCAGCTCCTGATCGACCACGTCACGCAGATAATCAGGATTAGAACGAATTTTAGGCTGTTCGTTTTTAAGACGATCGAAGGTTTTCTTCGCGGCTTCGTCCATCAGTTTGTACGGGTTGCTCTGATCCGCGGCGTGTGCTGCCGTGAGAGGGGCAATAACCAGCATGGCAACCATTAACAGTCGTTTAAACATGAATGACTTCTCCTGATATTAATTCGTCGTGCCAGGTGTCGGTGCGACGTTGGTATGATCTTCAGTCTGCGCAGGGGCAGCATCGAACTTTTTATCATCTCCCTTACTGTTGTAAAGGAACTGACCAATCATGTCCTCCAGCACCATCGCGGACTTGGTATCCTGGATGACGCTACCGTCTTTAAGGATAGTCGTTCCAAGCTCAGGATCTTCAAAGCCAACGTTCAATGCCAGATATTGTTCGCCCAGCAGGCCGGAGGTGCGGATAGAAAGCGAGCTGGTATCCGGGATATGGTTGTAACGCTCTTCAATATCCATCGCCACGCGCGGCAGATAGGTTTTTTCATCAAGCGTAATGTCAGCCACACGGCCAATAACCACACCGCCAATACGCACAGGAGAGCGCGCCTTCAGCCCTCCGATATTGTCGAAAGTGGCATAGATGCGATAAGTCGGTTCGGTACGCACTGAGGTGATATCCGCCGCTCTCAGGCAGATAAACAGTGCGGCAAGCAGTGCCAGCAACAGGAACACGCCGACCCAAATTTCATTTTTTCTCGTTTGCATGAACTCAATTCCCAAACATCAGTGCGGTGAGCACAAAATCCAGACCCAGTACGGCCAGCGACGAATGTACGACAGTACGTGTAGTTGCACGGCTAATGCCCGCCGACGTCGGGATGGCATCGTAACCATTAAATAACGCAATCCAGGTGACCGTAATGGCAAATACCACGCTTTTAATCAAACAGTTAACCAGATCCATTCGCAGATCGATGGCGTCCTGCATGGCAGACCAGAAGAAACCGGCATCAATGCCTTTCCAGTGAACGCCCACCAGCGAACCGCCCCAGATACCGACGGCCACAAACAGGATAGTCAGCAACGGTAAGGAGATAACCCCTGCCCAGAAACGGGGCGAGATAACACGCCGCAACGGATCGACCGCCATCATTTCCATACTGGAAAGCTGCTCGGTGGCACGCATCAGACCAATCTCTGCGGTGAGTGCCGACCCCGCGCGTCCGGCAAACAGCAGTGCCGCCACCACCGGCCCCAGTTCACGGAGCAGCGAAAGCGCCACCAGCATGCCGAGGCTGGTTTCCGCGCTGTAGGTCGTCAGCACAAGGTAGCCCTGCAGCCCCAGCACCATGCCGATAAACAGACCGGACACAATGATGATCAGCATCGACAGCACGCCGACGTTATAGAGTTGCCGTACCAGTAAAGGCGCGTGCTTGCGCAACTCCGGCTTGCCGACCAGCGCGTTGAACAACATCAATCCGGCGCGCCCGAACGTCCTGATGGTTTTTATGCCACGGTGTCCAAGAGCGGCCAACGCATTTAACAGCATGAGTGGCTTAACTCCCTATTCCCAATAAATCGTCACGATAGTCGCCCGCAGGGTAGCGGAACGGCACAGGCCCATCCGCAATACCGTCGAGGAACTGCCGTACTCGCGGATCGCAGTTTTCCTGCAACGCCTGGGCGCTGCCGTGCGCGACGATCCTTTTGTCTGCCACAATGTAGGCATAGTCGGCAATACTCAACACTTCCGGCACATCGTGAGACACCACAATGCAGGTGACGCCGAGCGCGCTGTTCAATTCAGAGATGAGCTTCACCAGCACGCCCATCGTAATTGGATCCTGTCCGACAAACGGTTCGTCGAACATGATTAAATCGGGTTCCAGCGCAATGGCTCTCGCCAGCGCGGCACGGCGCGCCATGCCACCAGACAGCTCTGACGGCATCAGCTTTGCGGCGCCACGCAGCCCTACCGCCTCCAGCTTCATCATTACCGTGCTTTTCAGCAGCTCTGGCGGAAGCTGCGTATGCTCGCGCAGCGGATAGGCAACATTATCAAAGACGTTCATGTCGGTGAACAAGGCTCCCGACTGAA
Organism: Enterobacter cloacae complex sp. 2022EL-00981; assembly: GCF_028737495.1. Classification (NCBI taxonomy): domain Bacteria; kingdom Pseudomonadati; phylum Pseudomonadota; class Gammaproteobacteria; order Enterobacterales; family Enterobacteriaceae; genus Enterobacter; species Enterobacter cloacae complex sp. 2022EL-00981. The sequence continues at coordinate 40,468 of NZ_JAQZRK010000003.1, read as the reverse complement.
AGAGCATGCTCATCCGCTTGCGCACAGTATACAGGCGCGACCGCGACATCTCCGGTACGTTTTCGCCGTCGAAGAGGATTTCACCGCTATCGGGTGGGATCTGCCCACCGATAAGTCGCAGCAGGGTCGTTTTACCGATCCCGGACGGTCCCATGATGGCTGTGATTTTGCCACGCGGCACGGTCAACGAAATATCATCAAATATCAATCTGTTGCCGCGAGAAAAGCTCACCCCACGGACATCGACTAAATTCGCCATCGTTTGGCTCATTTACGGTTCCTTTCTTACCCTGCTTCATGCGAAGCGTGAAGCTTAAATCAGCCCTAAACCCCACATTTTTACAGAATATTAGCCGTAGAGGTTAGCGAAAGCTGGCATTTGTTTTACTTTTCCGGCGCATAAAGTCAAAATTAGGAATTCGTTACGTCTTAGGCTGTATGCAGCGCTAACAATTCCCGCGCGGTGGACCGGCGAGTATACCTGAAGAAAGGACTTTTGATGCTTTTAGCAACAGCACTGTTAATAATTGGTTTACTTTTGGTGGTCTACAGTGCTGACCGTTTGGTGTTTGCTGCATCGATCCTGTGCCGCCTCACTGGCGTCCCACCTGTTGTCATCGGGATGACCGTGGTCAGTGTTGGAACCTCCCTGCCTGAAATCATCGTCTCTGTGACGGCATCGCTGCATGGTCAGATAGACCTTGCTGTTGGCACCGCGATTGGCTCTAACATCGTCAATATTCTGCTTATTCTGGGCCTGGCCGCGCTGCTCCATCCATTTCGCGTGCATTCTGATGTTCTGCGCCGGGAATTGCCGCTAATGTTGATCGTAAGCCTGTTGGCAGGATGCGTATTTTACGATGGCGTTCTGAGCTACAGTGACGGCATTTTCTTGCTGGCGCTGGCGGTCATCTGGCTGCTCTATAGTGTTAACATTGCCCGCCTGGCGGAAAAACAGGGTCAGGACAGCCTGACGCGTGAGCAGGTCGCCGAGCTACCGCGTGAAGGTACGCTGCCTGTTGCACTGCTCTGGCTGGGTGTCGCGTTGATCATTATGCCCATGGCAACACGGATGGTCGTGGATAACGCGACGGTACTGGCGAATTATTTCGCCATGAGCGAACTGACCATTGGCCTGACCGTGATCGCCATCGGCACCAGCCTGCCGGAGCTGGCCACGGCCATTGCCGGGGCACGTAAAGGTGAAGATGACATCGCCATCGGCAATATTATCGGCTCGAACATCTTCAATATTGCCATCGTCATGGGCCTGCCAGCCCTGATAACGCCCGGGCCGTTTAACCCGCTGGCCTTCTCACGTGATTACGGGGTGATGTTGCTGGTAAGCGTTATCTTTGCCCTGCTCTGCTGGCGGCGGCAACGACAGATCGGCAAAGGCGCAGGCGCGCTGCTGACGGGTGGATTTATCGTATGGATGGCGATGCTGTACTGGCTTTCGCCTCTTCTCTCTGGGTAAACGGAAACGCATTATGTCGCAAATAGAATTGCAGCCGGGTTTTGACTTTCAGAAAGCAGGCAAAGACGTTCTGGAGATTGAACGTGAAGGTCTGGCGCAGTTAGATCAGTACATTAATCAGGATTTTAGTCTGGCCTGTGAGAAGATGTTCTACTGTGCCGGTAAAGTCGTGGTAATGGGGATGGGCAAGTCCGGCCACATTGGCCGCAAAATGGCCGCCACTTTCGCCAGCACCGGCACCTCCTCCTTCTTTGTACATCCAGGAGAAGCGGCACACGGCGATCTGGGCATGGTGACGCCGCAGGATGTCGTCATTGCGCTGTCAAACTCCGGGGAGTCCAACGAGATCCTGGCGCTGATACCGGTTCTGAAGCGGCTGCAGGTCCCGCTCATTTGCATGACCAGCCGCCCGGAAAGCAGCATGGCACGTGCGGCGGATATTCACCTGTGCGTGAAAGTGCCGAAAGAGGCCTGCCCACTGGGTCTCGCGCCAACATCCAGCACCACCGCAGCGCTGGTAATGGGCGACGCGCTTGCCGTTGCGCTCCTTGAAGCCCGCGGTTTTACCCCTGAAGATTTCGCGCTTTCCCATCCTGGCGGTGCGCTGGGTCGGAAACTGCTGCTGCGGGTTAACGATATTATGCATACTGGCGATGAGATCCCTCACGTCAGTAAAGAGGCCTCCCTGCGTGATGCGCTGCTGGAAATCACCCGTAAAAACCTGGGCATGACGGTGGTGTGTGACGATCTGATGAAGATCGAAGGGATTTTCACCGACGGTGACCTGCGTCGCGTGTTCGACATGGGCGTGGATGTTCGCACGCTGGGTATTGCCGATGTGATGACGCCCGGCGGGATTCGCGTTCGCCCGGGCACGCTGGCGGTGGATGTACTGAACCTGATGCAGTCCCGACATATCACCTCAGTGATGGTTGCCGATGGCGACCAGTTGCTGGGTGTGGTACATATGCATGATCTGCTGCGCGCAGGCGTAGTGTAATGAAGGATAAGACAATGAGTAATGCGGGTGCATCCCTTGCAACCTGTTATGGTCCGGTCAGTGCCCACGTGATGGCAAAGGCAGAAAATATTCGCCTGCTGATTCTGGATGTGGACGGCGTACTGTCCGATGGCCTGATTTACATGGGCAATAATGGTGAAGAGCTGAAAGCGTTCAACGTTCGCGATGGCTACGGTATTCGTTGTGCGCTCACATCGGGTATCGAGGTTGCCATCATCACCGGGCGAAAAGCTAAACTGGTAGAAGATCGCTGTGAAACGTTGGGCATTACCCATCTGTATCAGGGACAGTCCGATAAGATGGCTGCTTTCAATGATTTACTGGGTAAACTGTCTATCGCGCCAGAACATGTGGCCTATGTCGGGGACGACCTGATCGACTGGCCGGTAATGGCTGAGATTGGCCTGAGTGTCGCGGTTGCGGATGCGCATCCGCTGCTGATCCCGCGTGCTGATTATGTTACCCACATCAACGGTGGCCGTGGTGCCGTACGTGAAGTCTGCGATCTGCTTCTGCTGGCGCAGGGCAAGCTTGATGAGGCCAAAGGGCAATCGATATGAGTAAAACCAGACGTTGGGTTATCATTCTGCTTTCGCTTGTCGCACTGATACTGATTGGCGTGAACCTTGCCGATCGTGACGATACGCAAACGGAAGTGATCAACAATAACGATCCAACCTATAAAAGCGATCACAGTGATACCGTAGTCTATAGCCCGGAAGGTGCGCTGAACTATCGCCTGATTGCCCAGCACGTTGAATATTTTTCAGATGACGGTATTTCGTGGTTTACCCAGCCGGTCATGACGACGTTTGATAAGGACAAAGTGCCGACGTGGTCGATTAAGTCTGACCGGGCAAAACTGACGAATGACCGTATGCTTTATCTTTATGGCCATGTTGAAGTCAACGCCCTGACCGCTGACTCACAACTGCGCAAAATTACGACAGATAATGCCCAGATCAACCTGGTTACTCAGGATGTGACGTCGCAGGATCTGGTCACTCTGTACGGCACAACATTTAATTCCAGCGGTTTAAGAATGCGCGGGAACTTACGCAGCAAAAACGCCGAGCTGATTGAAAAGGTTAGAACCTCCTATGAAATTCAAAACAAACAAACTCAGCCTTAAAGTAATTATCGCCAGCGCGATGCTGGCGGCCAGTCTTCCCGCGCTTGCTGTTACTGGCGATACCGAACAGCCGATCCATATCGAGTCCGATACGCAGTCTCTTGATATGCAGGGTAATGTCGTTACCTTTACCGGCAACGTGGTCATGACCCAGGGCACCATCAAGATTAACGCCGATAAGGTGGTCGTTACCCGTCCAGGTGGCGAACAGGGCAAAGAGATCATTGATGGCTACGGCAACCCGGCCACGTTCTACCAGATGCAGGACAACGGCAAGCCAGTGAAGGGCCATGCCAGCCACATGCATTATGAATTGGCGAAAGATCTGGTCATCCTTACCGGTAACGCCTATCTGGAACAGCTCGACAGCAATATCACCGGCGATAAGATCACCTATCTGGTGAAAGAGCAAAAAATGCAGGCCTCCAGCGAGAAAGGCAAGCGCGTCACCACCGTGTTAGTGCCGTCTCAGCTGCAGGACAAAGGCAAGGGCCAGGCCCCGGCACAGAAGAAGAGTAACTAATTCGTTATGGCAACATTAACTGCAAAAAATCTCGCGAAGGCCTATAAGGGCCGCCGTGTCGTGGAAGATGTCAGTCTGACCGTCAACTCCGGCGAAATTGTAGGCCTGCTTGGTCCAAACGGTGCAGGTAAAACCACGACCTTCTACATGGTCGTGGGTATTGTCCCACGCGATGCCGGTAACATCATCATTGATGATGAAGACATCAGCCTTCTGCCACTGCATGCGCGCGCACGCCGTGGTATTGGCTACCTGCCGCAGGAAGCCTCCATTTTCCGTCGCCTGAGCGTCTTCGATAACCTGATGGCCGTTCTGCAAATTCGTGACGACCTGACCAGCGAACAGCGTCAGGATCGCGCCAACGAGCTGATGGAAGAGTTTCACATTGAGCACCTGCGCGATAGCCTCGGTCAGGCGCTGTCCGGAGGGGAACGCCGCCGTGTAGAAATTGCACGTGCGTTGGCAGCAAACCCGAAGTTCATCCTGCTGGATGAACCGTTTGCAGGCGTTGACCCCATCTCCGTTATCGACATTAAACGTATTATTGAGCATCTGCGTGACAGCGGTCTTGGCGTGTTGATTACTGACCACAACGTCCGTGAAACACTGGCCGTATGTGAACGTGCGTATATCGTGAGCCAGGGCAACCTGATCGCCCACGGCACGCCACAGCAGATCCTCGAAGATGATCATGTTAAGCGCGTCTATCTTGGGGAAGACTTCAGACTCTGATAGGGTAGAGGTAACGTAACGCCGAACCGGAGAAAAATGCTCTGAACATGAAGCAAGGTTTGCAATTAAGGCTCAGCCAACAACTGGCGATGACGCCGCAGTTACAGCAGGCGATTCGCCTGTTGCAACTGTCCACATTAGAACTCCAGCAGGAGCTCCAGCAAGCGCTGGACAGCAATCCGCTGCTGGAGCAAGCCGATCTTCATGACGAGGTAGACACTCAGCAATCACAGGACACGGAAGCCCTCGATACCGCCGATGCACTCGAACAAAAAGAGATGCCGGACGAGCTTCCGCTGGATGCCAGCTGGGATGAAATCTACACCGCCGGAACCCCTTCCGGCACGCGTGCAGACTACCAGGACGATGAGCTACCGGTCTATCAGGGTGAAACCACCCAGTCACTACAGGATTACCTGATGTGGCAGGTGGAGCTAACCCCTTTCTCCGATACCGATCGCGCGATTGCCACCTCCATCGTCGATGCCGTTGACGACACCGGCTATCTGACCGTCACGCTGGACGATATTCTGGAAAGCATGGGCGATGACGAGATTGAACTTGAAGAGATAGAAGCCGTTCTGAAGCGCATTCAGCGTTTCGACCCGGTGGGCGTAGCAGCGAAAGACCTGCGCGACTGTCTGCTGATCCAGCTTTCGCAGTTCAGCAAAGAGACGCCCTGGATCGATGAAGCCCGCTTAATCATCAGCGATCATCTGGATCTGCTGGCTAACCATGATTTCCGTACCCTGATGCGCGTTACGCGTCTGAAAGAAGAGGTGCTGAAAGAGGCGGTTAACCTGATTCAGTCGCTCGATCCTCGCCCCGGCCAGTCGATCCAGACCAGTGAGCCTGAATACGTCATACCTGACGTGCTGGTCAGAAAACACAACGGCCGCTGGGTCGTTGAACTCAATTCAGACAGCATTCCTCGCCTGCAAATCAATCAGCAATATGCCTCCATGTGCACCAGCGCACGTAACGACGCCGACAACCAGTATATTCGTAGCAATCTGCAGGAAGCGCGTTGGTTAATCAAAAGCCTGGAGAGCCGCAATGATACGCTGTTGCGGGTGAGCCGCTGTATCGTCGAACAACAGCAGGCTTTCTTTGAGCAGGGCGAAGAGTATATGAAACCGATGGTGCTGGCGGATATCGCCCAGGCCGTCGAGATGCATGAATCAACGATTTCCCGCGTGACCACGCAGAAGTATCTGCACAGTCCTCGCGGTATATTTGAGCTTAAGTATTTCTTCTCCAGCCATGTGAATACCGAAGGCGGTGGCGAAGCCTCGTCAACGGCGATTCGTGCACTGGTGAAGAAGTTGATCGCCGCGGAGAACCCCGCGAAGCCACTGAGCGACAGTAAGTTAACCACCATGCTGTCCGACCAGGGTATTATGGTGGCACGTCGTACTGTTGCGAAGTATCGAGAGTCTTTATCCATTCCGCCGTCTAACCAGCGTAAACAGCTGGTCTGACACAACCGATAAGGAAGACACTATGCAGCTCAACATCACTGGACAAAACGTCGAAATTACTGAAGCCTTACGCGACTTTGTGAACACGAAATTCGCAAAACTCGAGCAGTATTTCGAAAGGATCAATCAGGTCTATATTGTGTTGAAAGTGGAGAAAGTGACTCATATCTCGGATGCAACCCTGCATGTCAATGGGGGCGAACTCCACGCCAGTGCGGAAGGGCAAGACATGTACGCTGCTATCGATGGCTTGATTGATAAGCTTGCAAGACAGCTCAATAAACATAAAGATAAACTGAAACAACACTAATTGTCCGGGCAGTTAACGGGTGCAGGAAGGCCTGTTGTGGAGCACAACAGGCCATTTGTACAGTTAGCGCTTAGGTGAAATTATGATGAACAACGATTCCGCTCTTCAATTGAGCAATGTCCTTAACCAGGAATGTACCCGCAGTGGCGTTCACTGCCAGAGCAAAAAACGTGCGCTGGAGATTATCAGTGAACTGGCCGCAAAACAGTTGGGCCTGCCACCGCAGGTCGTATTCGAAGCCATCCTGACCCGTGAAAAAATGGGCAGTACCGGTATCGGCAACGGCATTGCGATCCCGCATGGCAAACTGGAAGAGGACACCCTGCGTGCCGTCGGTGTGTTTGTGCAACTGGAAACGCCTATTGCCTTTGATGCCATCGATAACCAGCCCGTTGATCTCCTCTTCGCGCTGCTGGTTCCTGCCGATCAGACGAAAACCCATCTGCATACGCTTTCACTGGTCGCTAAACGCCTGGCCGATAAAACCATCTGCCGTCGACTGCGCTCAGCGCAAAGTGATGAAGAGCTTTATGAAATTATCACTGAAGCAGAAGGCAGTCAGGATGAGGCATAACCAGGAGATGGCCTTCACATCTGTTGTCCTGAGGAGAAACGGAACATGGTGCTGATGATTGTCAGTGGCCGTTCAGGGTCGGGGAAATCCGTCGCCCTGCGCGCGCTGGAAGACATGGGTTTTTACTGCGTAGATAACCTGCCGGTGGTACTGCTGCCCGAGCTGGCACGCACCCTTGCAGACAGACAAATCTCTGCCGCCGTCAGCATCGACGTCCGTAACATGCCTGAATCGCCAGAAATCTTTGAACAGGCGATGAGCAACCTGCCGGACACCTTTTCACCTCAGTTGCTGTTCCTTGATGCGGACCGCAACACGCTGATCCGTCGCTACAGCGATACCCGTCGTTTGCACCCGCTTTCCAGCAAGAACCTCTCTCTGGAGAGCGCAATCGACGAAGAGAGCGACCTGCTGGAGCCCCTGCGCTCACGTGCCGATTTGATTGTCGACACCTCCGAAATGTCCGTTCACGAGCTGGCAGAAATGCTGCGTACCCGTTTACTGGGCAAACGCGAGCGTGAACTGACAATGGTGTTTGAGTCATTCGGCTTTAAGCACGGCATTCCTATCGATGCGGATTATGTTTTCGACGTGCGCTTCCTGCCAAACCCGCACTGGGATCCGAAACTGCGTCCAATGACCGGTCTGGATAAACCCGTCGCGGCGTTCCTCGACAGGCACACAGAAGTTCACAATTTTATCTACCAGACGCGAAGCTACCTTGAGCTATGGTTACCTATGCTGGAGACAAACAATCGTAGCTATCTGACGGTGGCGATTGGCTGTACCGGCGGTAAACATCGTTCGGTCTATATCGCCGAACAGCTGGCCGACTATTTCCGTTCACGCGGAAAGAACGTTCAGTCCCGTCATCGCACGCTGGAAAAACGTAAAACATGACCGTAAAACAAACCGTTGAGATCACCAATAAGCTGGGCATGCACGCCCGCCCGGCAATGAAGCTGTTTGAACTGATGCAGGGTTTCGATGCGGAAGTTCTGCTGCGAAATGATGAAGGGACCGAAGCGGAAGCAAACAGCGTCATTGCGCTGCTGATGCTGGACTCCGCCAAAGGTCGCCAGATTGAAGTCGAAGCCACCGGCCCACAGGAAGAGGAAGCGCTGGCGGCGGTGATTGCGCTGTTTAACGCCGGGTTTGACGAGGATTAATTTCAGCCCCGCTGGCGGGTGGCGCTGCGCTTACCCGCCCTACATCAGCTTATTACGCTGCATAAACCCTTCCCCGCCTAACTGACGCATCTGGCGCATGATCCACGCCTGACGGCTTCGCACGTACCCGGACGGGGCATTAGCCTTAAAGCGGATGGGATTAGGCAAGACGGCAGCCAGGAGCGCCGCTTCGGACATACTCAGTTGGCTGGCCGGTTTATTGAAATAGCGCTGCGCGGCGGCCTCCACACCAAACACGCCATCGCCAAACTCAGCAATATTGAGATAGACGGTCAGAATGCGTTTTTTGCTCCAGACCGTTTCCATCCCCAGCGTCAACCCCGCTTCCAGCCCTTTTCGTACCCAGCTGCGACCGTCCCACAGGAACAGATTCTTTGCGGTTTGCTGCGATAATGTCGATGCCCCACGGACGCGGTTTTCGTGGCGTTCATTGTGCGCCAGCGCCTTCTCGATTGCCGCCACGTCAAACCCCCAGTGTTCCGGGAATTTCTGATCCTCTGCCGCAATGACCGCCAGCCCCATAAAAGGTGAGATCTCATCCATACTTACCCAGTCCGAGTGGGCCACATAGCTGAAATCACCGCTGAGCCATGCCCCAAGCTGACGCTCGACCATCACGGCCGAAAACGGGACCGGCATAATGCTGAATAAGGCGAGTCCGCCGCCCCAGAATACCGCGAGCACGAGAACGATGCGCAACAGGGCGCGTTTCACCCACGCGCCTGCGCCGAATTTACGACTCATTCAGTCAACACCAGCACTCTGGCCACCAGTTTTTCGATGCCTGCAGCGGCCTCGGCAATATTCTGCGCCAGCATCCAGGCAGGCGTGGTAACGACCTTGTTGTCTTCATCCACCACAATGTCATCCACCGGACAAGGTACGTGCTCGCCGCCCATCTCCTCGATGATTTCTGCTGTATCAATATCGGTGCCGATTGTCAGCCGCAGCGGGAAATCAAAAATTTTAGGCAGCATTGCCGGCGCGATACAGATAAAGCCCTGCGGTTTACCTGCCGCGTGCATTGCTTGCGACAGCGCTTTTAAATGGGGATCGTTCTGACACGCCGCCCCTTCTGAAGCAAAGGTACTGAGATTTTTGGCCGCCCCAAACCCGCCCGGCACGATTAACGCATCGAGCTCAGCGGCGTCCGCCTGAATAAGGGGGTGGACATCGCCACGCGCAATACGCGCCGCTTCAATCAGTACGTTACGGGTTTCCGCCATGGCCTCTCCGGTCAGATGATTAATCACATCTGCCTGCTTTTTGTCTGGCGCGAAACAGATCGCTTCCGCCCCCTGTCTTGCCAGGGCCAGCAGCGTAATGACGGCTTCATGAATTTCTGAACCATCGTAAACACCGCATCCGCTCAGTACGACACCAACCTTTTTCATCCTGACGTTCCTTCTTTGCAACTTGCTGAAGCACATAATTAATTTTGATTAAAACGCTATGCTTCACACATTTCACTGATTCATGTAACAAACCATTTAAGATTTGCTATCTTATCTGCGTGCGGCCTAAATTTTCAGGCGGCGCCCATGCGAAAACAACACGAAAAATCAGGCGCAGCCACGATTTCCCTGGTGTTGGCGCAGTATTCGCGCACCCCGGTTAAGCCGGGGTCATTTTTTTCTGGCATCCACCCAGGCTTTGAGCACCGCCACATCGTTCTGCCACTCTTGTTTCATCTCTTCGACCCAATCACCCACGTTATCTTCCCATGCCGGTAAATCAGGTGACTGAATCTGTTGTCCCAACTGCTGTAAGTGGCGTAACCCGACAGAGCCAGCAGCGCCTTTGATCTTATGCCCTTCTTCCACAATGCCTTTCTGATCGCGTGCGGTCAGGTTGGACTCCAGCACGCTCAGGTAGCCAGGCATCATTTTTTCGAACACGGCCAGACCATCGGTAATCAGTTTTGGGCCAACCAGGTCGATGTACTGCTCCAGCATCGCAGTATCCAGAATCGTTTGGGCCTTCGCGCTATCAACAGACGTCATGGTGCTCTCCTCTTCATCATGGGTATCCCAGAACTTCTTGATCATGGCGGTCAGAGCAGGCACCGCCAGCGGCTTGCTGAGCACATCATCCATACCGGCATCGAGGTACTCTTTTTTATCTTTCAGGACGTTGGCCGTCAGCGCGACCAGCGGCGGCAGTTCATCGGCGGCATACTGCGTTGTCAGCGCACGGGAGATATCCAGCCCGGTCATGTCCGGCAGTTGAATATCCAGCAGGACGAGGTCATATTCGCCCGGTTTAAACATCTCCAGCGCGGCTTTACCGGTCATCGCCACGTCCACGCTGTTACCCAGTTTTTCCAGCACCGAGCGCGCCACAATCACGTTCAGCTCGATGTCTTCGACCAGCAGAACATGCAGCGCCGGGAGCGGCATATCGTCTTGTTCAAAGGTATCCTCAACCTCTTCTGCCACCGCCGGGGCATGCACCGTCAGCGTAAAGGTAGAGCCTTTGCCCGCCTGGCTGGCCACGGTGATATCACCGCCCATGCTCTTCGCGAGCCGTTTCGATACCGCCAGGCCAATGCCCGTGCCGGTAGCAGGCTTACCACCGTTGCTGTCCTTCACCTGATAATACATGGCAAAGATTTTGTCCTGCTCTTCCTGCGGAATGCCAATGCCTGAGTCTTCCACCTCAAAGTGCAGCATGTCTCCTTCGTCATAGCGGATACGCACCGCCACCTGCCCCTGCTGGGTAAATTTCACCGCGTTGCTGATCAGGTTCCAGAGGATTTGGCGCAGACGCGTGCCGTCCGTGACCACTTTGTGCGGCAGCGGCAGGGTTGGCTCCATGACAAAGCTCAGCCCCTTTTGCTGCGCCTGCAGGCCGGACAGGTTTTCCAGATCGGCAAGGAAGCTGGTGAAATCAACCGGCTGGTTATCAAGCTGGACTTTACGGCGCTCCATCTTATCCATGTCGATAATATCGTTGAAGATATTCCCCAGCGTGACCGCCGAGACATGGATCGTTTTGAGGTATTTTTCCTGCTCCGCCGTCAGGTCGGTGTCCAGCAGAATACGGCTTAAGCCGACGATGCCGTTCAACGGGGTACGCAGTTCATGGCTAATGGTGGAGATGAAAGTCGTCTTATCGCGGCTGGCGCGCTCAAGGGCATCCTGATAACGCTTACGCTCGGTGATATCGCGGCCAAAGCCCATCAGGCCGTGGCGTTTCCCGACGCGGTCGTAGTACGGCACTTTACGGATCTCAAAGCAGGCTTTACGCCCGTCCGGGTAATCCAGCCACTGTTCATAGGTCAGCGAGACGTTGTGGCGGAAGACTTTTTCGTCCGTCTCCATGACCTTGGCGGCCGCCTCTTCGGAGTACACATCCTGGGGTTTCAGGTGGATCAGCTGCTTTTCGCTTTTGCCGGTCAGCAGCTCCATCGCCCGGTTACAGCCGGAGAACTCTTTGTCTTCGTTACGGTAGAAAACCAGATCCGGAGAAGCATCAAGGAATGAACGCAGGAAAGAGGATTGCTGCTCAAGCTGGATCTGCGTCACCTCACGCTCTTTCATTTCGATTTTCAGCTGCTCAAGCGTCGCCTGACGCTCGGCTTCCGCCTTCTCACGATCTGAAATCTCCTGGTTAAGCTGGGCAATGTTGTCTTTCAGCTGGACGTTGAGCTTTAAATCACGCTCGCGCATCTCTTCCAGCTTATCAACCAGTTTTGACAGGCGCTGACGGGACTCTTCCAGTTGTTCAACGACGACGGAAAGAAAATAGACCGCCCAGGGGGTGATCAGCAAACCGAAGAAGATAGAGCGGATGACGTCAATACTCTCGACCTGACCATGCAACACCATGGTCACGGCCATTTGCACGACAATGGCCAGAACAACCAGCGCCAGCGCCAGCAGCATGGAGAAACGCACCAGCCCGAGCTTCATCATCAGGTCGACGTAGTACTGGGCAAGCATTCGAATTTGCTTCATAGAGGATCCCTTCACGACTTTATCGCTCAATAATACTCAAATTCGCGGCGGGACGTTGAAGGTTGTGAGAAAAAGTGCGGGGTGAAACAGGAGATTAGCCTCGCTTCCGGCTAACCGGAAGCGAGGAGAGGAGAATCAGGAGCGTTTTAGCAGCAGCCAGAGGCTGATCAGCAGGAAGCTGGCGCTCGGCAGCAGCGCACCAATAATTGGCGGAATGCCGTAAACCAGCGTCAGCGGGCCAAAGATCTGATCGAGGACGTAGAATACAAAGCCGAAGCTGATCCCGGTGACCACACGAACTCCCATCGGCACGCTACGCAGCGGGCCAAAAATAAACGACAGGGCCATCAGCATCATCACCGCCACGGACATCGGCTGGAAGATTTTGCTCCACATATTGAGCTGATAGCGCCCGGCATCCTGCCCGCTCGACTTCAGGTATTTGACGTAGTTGTGCAACCCGCTGATGGAGAGCGCGTCCGGATCCAGCGCCACCACCCCGAGTTTGTCCGGCGTGAGGTTGGTTTTCCACGTCCCGGACACCGTCTGAGAGCCGGTGATCTGTTTAGGGTTCGTCAGGTCAGACTCGTCAACTTGGGATAACCGCCACTGCTTGTGTTCGGGGTCAAACTTCGCTGACGATGCGTGACGTACAGACTGTAAACGACGCTCATCATTGAAGGCGTAAATACTCACGCCGCCCAGCTCATCATCCCCTTTCACGCGTTCGATATAGACGAAGTTCTGGCCATCTTTCGCCCATAACCCTTGCTGTGTAGAGAGCAGTGAACCGCCGTACATCGCCTGGGCACGATAGTTACGCGCCATCTGTTCGCCCTGCGGTGCCACCCACTCGCCAATCGCCATGGTCAGCAGCACCAGTGGGATCGCGGTTTTCATGACCGACAGCGCCACCTGCAAACGGGTAAAGCCCGATGCCTGCATCACAACCAGTTCGCTGCGCTGTGCCAGCATCCCCAGCCCCAGCAGCGCGCCCAGCAGGGCTGCCATCGGGAAGAAGATCTGCACATCTTTTGGCACGCTGAGCAGGGTATACATCCCTGCGCCCAGCGCGTCGTAGCTCCCTTGCCCGGCTTTTTTCAGCTGATCGACAAATTTAATAATGCCGGAGAGCGACACCAGCATGAACAACGTCATCATGATGGTGGTGAAAATGGTTTTACCGATATAGCGATCAAGAACGCCAAACGCCTGCATTAGATGGCTCCTTTACGCGAAAATCGGGCACGTATGCGGCGCACTGGCACCGTATCCCACAGGTTTAATCCCAGCGCCAGTAAGATGTACAGGCTGTTGACGAACCACGTCCAGACCATCGGGTCCAGCTTACCCTTCGCGCCGTTAGAACGAATCGAGGTTTGCAGCAGGAAGTAGATCAGGTACAGCAGCATCGCCGGCAGCATTGAGAGCACGCGCCCCTGACGCGGGTTCACCACGCTCAGCGGCACGACAATCAATGCCATCATAAATACGGTGAAGACGAGCGTAATACGCCAGTGGAACTCCGCACGCGCTCTGTCAGTATCAGTGTTCCACAGCGTACGCATATCCATTTGCTCGGTATCCGTTGGATCGAGCGCCACCGCCTGATGACCAATAATGGCCTGATAGTTCTGGAAATCCGTAATACGGAAGTCACGAAGCATCGCGGTGCCTTCAAAGCGGGTGCCTTTATTCAGCGTCACGACCTGGGAACCATCTTTGCGCTGCGCAAGCTGACCGGAGTCTGCCACCACCACCGATGGACGGGCGTTTCCTTTGGTCCGCAGCTGCGCCAGGAAGACGTCGTTGAATTTACTGCCGTCAACGCTCTCAATAAACAGCACTGAGTTTCCGTCGGTCGCCTGCTGGAACTGCCCCTGCGCTAATGCCGCCATACCGGGGTTCGCTTTTGCTTCAGCCAGCACTTCATCCTGATGACGAGAGGACATTGGGCCCGCCCACATCACATTCACCGCGGCGACGATACCCGTGAACAGCGCCAGTATCATGGCGGCTTTCACCAGAACAGCCTTGCTCAAACCACAGGCATGCATCACCGTGATTTCACTCTCGGTATAAAGCTTACCGAGCGTCATGAGCAGACCGAGGAAAAGACTTAGCGGCAGAATAAGCTGCGCCATTTCCGGGATCCCTAAACCAAGCAGGGAAAGCACCAGATTCGTTGGAATTTCGCCGTCAACGGCCGCACCGAGGATCTTGACCAGCTTCTGACAGAAAAAAATCAGCAGCAGGATGAAGAGGATCGCCAGTTGGCTTTTGAGCGTCTCCCGCACCAGATATCTTATGATTATCACTTTAAATACGCCCGTAAAAACCCGTCTCTTTGCTGGAAAATCGCTTGTTTCATGGCTTAAACGTCATTTATTCTCTTGAGTCGTCGAAATCATCGCTAAGATTAAAACACCCGGCGGATTCACGCTTCAGGACTTTTTCTGACGTGTCGAAACCGTAATAACGTAAGATTAACACGAAGTCACCACAACAGCGGACTTGAGTTACGAAAGGTTTCAATTCTATCCGTAGCAGCCGCTGTTGTCTTTAAGATTCAGGAGCGTAGTGCATGGAGTTCAGTGTAAAAAGCGGTAGCCCGGAGAAACAGCGGAGTGCCTGCATCGTTGTGGGCGTCTTTGAACCACGCCGACTCTCCCCGATCGCCGAGCAACTCGATAAAATCAGTGACGGCTACATTAGCGCCCTGCTGCGCCGTGGCGAACTGGAAGGCAAACCTGGGCAGACGCTGTTACTGCACCATGTTCCGAACGTGCTGTCCGAACGTATTCTGCTGATTGGCTGCGGTAAAGAGCGCGAGCTGGATGAACGTCAGTATAAGCAGGTGATTCAGAAAACAATTAATACCCTGAATGACACCGGCTCAATGGAAGCCGTTTGCTTCCTGACCGAACTGCACGTCAAAGGTCGTAACACCTACTGGAAAGTGCGCCAGGCTGTCGAAACCGCAAAAGAGAGCCTGTACAGCTTCGATCAGCTCAAGACCAACAAAAGCGAGCCGCGCCGTCCGCTGCGTAAAATGGTCTTTAACGTGCCAACCCGTCGCGAACTCACCAGCGGCGAGCGCGCCATCCAGCACGGTCTGGCGATTGCCGCCGGGATTAAAGCCGCAAAAGATCTGGGCAACATGCCGCCTAATATCTGTAACGCCGCCTATCTGGCCTCTCAGGCGCGCCAGCTGGCTGACTCCTACAGCAAGAATGTCATCACCCGCGTTATCGGCGAACAGCAGATGAAAGAGCTGGGTATGCACTCTTACCTGGCGGTGGGCAACGGCTCGCAGAACGAATCCCTGATGTCGGTTATCGAATACAAGGGCAATCCGTCAGAAGACGCGCGTCCTGTTGTGCTGGTTGGTAAAGGCCTGACCTTCGATTCCGGTGGTATCTCCATCAAGCCTTCTGAAGGCATGGATGAGATGAAGTACGACATGTGTGGTGCAGCGGCGGTGTATGGCGTGATGCGTATGGTGGCTGAACTTCAGTTACCGATTAACGTTATCGGCGTGCTGGCGGGCTGCGAAAACATGCCGGGTGGACGCGCTTATCGTCCGGGTGATGTCCTGACCACCATGTCCGGCCAGACCGTTGAGGTGCTGAACACCGATGCCGAGGGCCGTCTGGTGCTGTGCGACGTATTAACCTACGTTGAACGCTTCGAACCTGACGTGGTGATCGACGTGGCCACCCTGACCGGTGCCTGCGTGATCGCGCTGGGCCACCACATCACCGGCCTGATGTCGAACCACAATCCGCTGGCACACGAACTTATCGGCGCGTCCGAACAAGCCGGCGACCGCGCATGGCGTCTGCCATTGGGTGACGAATACCAGGAACAGCTGGAGTCTAACTTTGCGGACATGGCAAACATCGGCGGCCGTCCTGGTGGTGCCATCACCGCGGGCTGCTTCCTGGCACGCTTCACCCGCAAGTACAACTGGGCGCACCTGGATATTGCCGGCACCGCATGGCGCTCCGGAAAAGCCAAAGGCGCGACCGGTCGTCCGGTTGCGTTGCTGTCGCAGTTCCTGCTCAATCGCGCCGGATTTAATGGCGACGAGTAAGTCAAAACGGCAGTAAATCGTAGGCCGGGTAAGGCGAAGCCGCCACCCGGCTTAAGCATTTAAAGTGAGCACAAGAAGCCCCATATATGAAAAATGCAACGTTCTACCTTCTGGACAATGACACCCATCAGGATGGCCTCAGCGCCGTAGAACAGCTGGTGTGTGAAATTGCCGCAGAACGTTGGCGCGCAGGTAAACGGGTTCTGATTGCCTGTGAAGATGAACAGCAGGCGATTCGTCTTGACGAAGCGCTGTGGGCGCGCCCGCCGGAGAGTTTTGTACCGCATAACCTGTCTGGCGAAGGGCCGCGCGGCGGCGCACCGGTCGAGATAGCCTGGCCGCAAAAGCGCAACAGCAGCGCGCGCGATATTCTGATTAGCCTGCGGATAGATTTTGCAGATTTTGCCACCGCTTTCACAGAAGTGGTAGACTTTGTCCCTTACGAAGAATCCTTGAAACAACTGGCGCGCGAACGCTACAAAGCGTACCGCCTGGCTGGTTTTAACCTGAATACGGCAACCTGGAAATAATGGAAAAGACATATAACCCACGCGATATCGAACAGCCGCTTTACGAGCACTGGGAACAGCAGGGCTATTTCAAGCCTAACGGCGATGAAAGCAAAGAGTCCTTCTGCATCATGATCCCGCCGCCGAACGTCACCGGCAGTTTGCATATGGGTCATGCCTTCCAGCAGACCATCATGGATACCATGATCCGCTACCAGCGCATGCAGGGCAAAAACACCCTGTGGCAGGCGGGGACTGACCACGCGGGTATCGCGACCCAGATGGTGGTTGAGCGTAAGATTGCCGCTGAAGAGGGTAAAACCCGTCACGATTACGGTCGCGACGCCTTTATCGACAAAATCTGGCAGTGGAAAGCAGAATCTGGCGGCACCATTACCCGTCAGATGCGCCGTCTCGGTAACTCCGTAGACTGGGAGCGCGAGCGTTTCACCATGGACGAAGGCCTTTCCAACGCCGTAAAAGAAGTGTTCGTCCGTCTGTACAAAGAAGACCTGATTTACCGTGGCAAACGCCTGGTTAACTGGGACCCGAAACTGCGCACCGCGATCTCTGACCTGGAAGTGGAAAACCGCGAGTCTAAAGGCTCCATGTGGCACATCCGCTATCCGCTGGCAGACGGCGCGAAAACCGCAGACGGTAAAGATTACTTAGTGGTGGCGACCACCCGTCCGGAAACCCTGCTGGGCGATACCGGCGTGGCCGTTAACCCGGAAGATCCGCGTTATAAAGATCTGATTGGCAAATTCGTGGTGCTGCCGCTGGTGAACCGCCGCATTCCGATAGTGGGCGACGAACACGCCGACATGGAAAAAGGCACCGGCTGCGTGAAAATCACCCCGGCGCACGACTTCAACGACTACGAAGTGGGTCGTCGTCACGCCCTGCCGATGATCAACATTCTGACCTTCGACGGTGACATCCGTGAAAGCGCAGAAGTGTATGACACCAAAGGCAACGAATCCGACGTTTACTCAAGCGACATTCCGGCGGAGTTCCAGAAGCTGGAACGCTTTGCCGCGCGTAAAGCGATTGTGGCTGCCGTTGACGCACTCGGCCTGCTGGAAGAGATTAAACCTCACGATCTGACCGTGCCGTACGGCGACCGTGGTGGCGTAGTTATCGAGCCAATGCTGACCGACCAGTGGTATGTGCGTGCCGACGTGCTGGCAAAACCGGCTGTTGAAGCGGTTGAAAACGGCAGCATTCAGTTCGTGCCGAAGCAGTACGAAAACATGTACTTCTCCTGGATGCGCGATATTCAGGACTGGTGTATCTCCCGTCAGCTGTGGTGGGGTCACCGTATCCCGGCATGGTACGACAACGAAGGCAACGTATACGTTGGCCGCAGCGAAGATGAAGTGCGTCAGGAAAACAACCTGAGCGCAGACGTTGCCCTGCGTCAGGACGAAGACGTGCTGGATACCTGGTTCTCCTCCGCGCTGTGGACCTTCTCCACCCTCGGCTGGCCAGAGAACACCGACGCGCTGCGTCAGTTCCACCCAACCAGCGTGATGGTGTCCGGCTTCGATATCATCTTCTTCTGGATTGCCCGCATGATCATGATGACCATGCACTTTATTAAAGATGAAAACGGCAAGCCGCAGGTTCCGTTCCATACCGTCTATATGACCGGTCTTATCCGTGACGATGAAGGCCAGAAGATGTCCAAATCCAAGGGCAACGTCATTGACCCGCTGGATATGGTGGACGGGATCTCCCTGGAAGAGCTGCTGGAAAAACGCACCGGTAACATGATGCAGCCACAGCTGGCAGAGAAGATCCGCAAGCGCACCGAGAAACAGTTCCCGAACGGGATTGAATCTCACGGTACTGACGCCCTGCGTTTCACCCTGGCGGCGCTGGCCTCTACCGGTCGCGACATCAACTGGGACATGAAGCGTCTGGAAGGTTACCGTAACTTCTGTAACAAACTGTGGAACGCCAGCCGTTTCGTGCTGATGAACACCGAAGATCAGGATTGCGGCTTCAACGGCGGCGAGATGATCCTCTCTCTGGCCGACCGCTGGATCCTGGCGGAATTCAACCAGACGGTGAAAGCGTTCCGCGAGGCGCTGGACAGCTACCGCTTCGACATCGCGGCGGGCATTCTGTACGAATTCACCTGGAACCAGTTCTGTGACTGGTACCTGGAGCTGGCGAAGCCGGTCATGAACGGCGGAACGGAGGCAGAACTGCGCGGCACGCGTAACACGCTGATTACCGTGCTGGAAGGCCTGCTGCGTCTGGCGCACCCGATCATTCCATTTATCACCGAAACCATCTGGCAGCGTGTGAAAGCGATCGCGGGCATCAACGCCGACACCATCATGCTGCAGCCGTTCCCGGAATTCGATGCCGCTAAAGTGGATGAAGCTGCCTCAGCGGATACCGAGTGGCTGAAGCAGGCGATTGTCGCTGTACGTAACATCCGTGCAGAAATGAACATCGCCCCGGGCAAACCGCTGGAACTGCTCCTGCGCGGTTGCAGCGACGCGGCTGTTCGTCGTGTCACCGAGAACAATACCTTCCTGAAAACCATGGCGCGTCTGGAAAGCATCACCGTGCTGCCAGCCGATGACAAAGGTCCGGTCTCCGTGACGAAAATCATCGACGGCGCTGAGCTGCTGATCCCAATGGCGGGTCTCGTCGACAAAGACGCTGAGCTGGCACGTCTGGCAAAAGAAGTGGCAAAAGTCGACGTGGAAATTGGCAAAATCGAAAGCAAACTGGCGAACGAAGGCTTTGTCGCCCGCGCGCCGGAAGCGGTCATCGCCAAAGAGCGTGAACGCCTGGTTGCTTTCGCCGATGCGAAGACCAAGCTGATTGAGCAGCAGGCGGTGATTGCGGCCCTGTAATGCTTTTACCCCTTACGCTTCAGAGCGTAAGGGGTATTCTTCCTGAAAACTCCTCGCTTGCACTCCCCTTTCTGCGGTGCTATTAACAGCAATTGTGTGTCAATTTTTGTAATGAGTAATGCTATGAGCGTGATTACCCCCGTCGCGACGACGATGCGTCGGATCGCTGTGCAGGACAACCCGGCTATCGCCGCCGTTATCCGTACGGTTTCTGCCGAATATGGCCTGACGGCTGATAAAGGCTATACGGTTGCTGATCCAAATCTGGACGAGCTGTTCCAGCTTTACAGCCAGCCGGGCCATGCCTACTGGGTTATTGAGCAGAATGGCCAGGTGGTGGGCGGCGGCGGCGTTGCTCCGCTCAGCTGCAGCGAGCCGGATATCTGCGAGCTGCAGAAAATGTATTTCCTGCCATCAGTTCGCGGGCAAGGCCTGGCGAAAAAACTGGCGCTGGTTGCACTCGAACATGCCCGCAATCAGGGTTTTACACGCTGTTACCTCGAAACAACCGCCTTCCTCAAAGAGGCCATCGGCCTGTATGAACATCTGGGCTTTCAGCATATCGATGCGCCGCTGGGCTGCACCGGCCACGTCGATTGCGAAGTCAGGATGCTGAAAACGCTGTAAATACTTTTGCTGCCCTCTTCTGTTAAGCGGTGGTTAACTGAATGCTCTACACTCTCAGTTCACACCATAACGGGGGAAACACGATGTCGAAGATAAAAAGCTACGCCGCACCGCAGGCGGGTGCAGAACTTGAACTGTACGAGTACGATGCGGGCGAACTAAAAGCGGAAGACGTCGAAGTACAGGTTGATTACTGCGGGATCTGCCACTCGGACCTCTCCATGATCGACAACGAATGGGGCTTTTCAAGCTATCCACTGATCGCCGGACACGAAGTGATTGGCCGCGTCGTGGCGCTCGGCAGCGCTGCGCAGGACAAAGGCCTGAAAGTGGGCCAGCGCGTGGGTATTGGCTGGACGGCACGCAGCTGCGGTCATTGCGACGCCTGTATCAGCGGCAACCAGATCAACTGCCTTGAAGGCGCCGTTCCAACCATCCTCAACAAGGGCGGTTTTGCCGATAAACTGCGCGCCGACTGGCAGTGGGTCATTCCGCTGCCGGACAGCATTGATATCGAATCCGCAGGCCCGCTGCTGTGCGGCGGCATTACCGTCTTTAAACCGCTGCTGATGCACCATATCACCGCCACCAGCCGTGTGGGTGTGATTGGTATCGGGGGGCTCGGTCATATTGCCATCAAACTGCTGCACGCGATGGGCTGCGAAGTGACGGCATTCAGTTCTAACCCGGCGAAAGAGCAAGAAGTGCTGGCGATGGGGGCGGATAAAGTGGTGAACAGCCGCGATCCAGACGCGCTGAAAGCACTGGCGGGTCAATTCGATCTGATCATCAACACCGTTAATGTCGATCTCGACTGGCAGCCGTACTTTGAAGCACTGGCCTACGGCGGTAACTTCCATACGGTAGGTGCCGTGCTGAAGCCGCTGCCGGTTCCGGCGTTTACCCTGATCGGCGGGGATCGCAGCGTGTCCGGCTCTGCAACCGGCACGCCGTTCGAGTTGCGCAAACTGATGAAGTTCGCCGGGCGCACGAAAGTATCGCCAACCACCGAACTCTATCCGATGTCGAAAATCAACGAAGCGATCCAGCACGTGCGTGACGGCAAAGCCCGTTACCGTGTGGTGTTGAAAGCAGATTTTTAATGTGACACACCCCTCTCCCACAGGGAGAGGGCGCAAACACTAAAAACGGTAACGATTGTTACCGTTTTGCTTCTACCATGGCCTTAAACACCTCTGCCACCGCAACCGCTCCCGGATCCATTACCCCATCCAGATTCTCTTTATTCACATACGACGAACGTCCCGCGCCCGCTTTGCCCATTCTGGCCGTTGCCTCTGCGCCCTGCTGTGCCGCCTGCGCCGCCGCCTGAAGATCGTTTTTCTGTAACGTCTCCAGCGCCGGCTGTAGCGCATCGATCAGCGTGCGATCGCCGAGATCGGCCCCGCCATACTGCTTCATCTGTGCCAGCCCGCTCAGCAATGCATCCGCAAGCGATTGTCCGTCATGCAGCTTTTGTCCGGCTGCCGTGAAAAAGATCGACATTAATACGCCACTCGATCCGCCCATCACCGTTGCCAGCCGCTCGCCCACCAGCAGAAGTAATGTCGACACGTCGTTAAGAGGAAGGTTGTTCTCCTCCAGACGCTGCGCAATCTCCCGCGCCCCTTGCGCAAAGGTGGATCCGGTATCGCCATCCCCCACTTTCGCATCCAGCGCGTTCAGACGGTTTTCCAGCTGAATCAACGTCTTTGTCACCACAGAGACATATTCGCCCACCTGCGGATTTGCGGACGGGGTAAACTCCACGCGGTCATGGATCGCGCTATGTTCCTGGGTACGCAGCGGGGCAAACGCCACCGGCTTCTGCCAGCCCAGCGTCTCAACCTCTTCATGAAGGGCTTTTTCGAACAGATCGTTTAGCTTCAGCAGCGTCAGCGAAAAGCCCTTCATATCCAGGGCGCTCACCAGCGGTGCCGGGCCAATCAGGTACGCCAGGTTATCTTTCAGTGCCGAGTGGGCCAGCTCTTTGGTGAGCAGAGCCATCTCAAGCGCTGATACGCCCCCCAGGTTATTGATCAACACTGCGAAGCGCCCGTCACCCGCCTTCGCCTTGAGCGGCGTCACCAGCGTGTCGATAATCGCTTTACTGTTCTGCGTATCCACGACGGAAGCCCCCGGCTCACCATGAATGCCCAGACCCAGCTCGACATGACCTTGCTTAATGCGCCCTTCTTCCTCGTCGCTTCCCGGCAGATTACACGTTTGCATTGCAACGCCCAGGCTCCAGAGGTTATCGCAGGCCTGTTGCGCAATATCACGCACTTCACTCAGCGATTTTCCGTGCTCTGCGGCATAACCCGCGATCTTATGAACCAGCGCCGTACCGGCAATGCCGCGCGGCTGTTTGTTGTCCGGCAGCGCAATATCGTCTGCCACAATGACCATCTCCACCTTCAGGCCGTAGCGTTTCGCCTTTTCTGCCGCCAGACCAAAATTCAGGCGGTCACCGGTGTAGTTTTTAACGATCAGCAGGCAGCCACGGTCGCCCGTCACCGCCACAATGGCATTCAGCACCGCATCCACGCTCGGCGAGGCGAACAGATCGCCGCACACTGCTGCCGTCAACATACCTTTGCCGACAAACCCGGCGTGTGCAGGCTCGTGGCCGGAACCACCACCGGAGATCACCGCCACGCGGCTCTTGTCCCAGTCGCTGCGGGCCACAATGCGAATGGCAGGATCAACATCAAGCTTGACGAGGTTACCGTGCGGAGCAGAAATCAGAATGCCTTCTATAGCATCGTTGACCAGTTGTTTGCGATTATTAAAAAAGAATCTGGACATACATTCTCAACTTGTTGTGAACCGTATGCAAAAGCATAGTCCGCGCTGGGTAATACGCCGCAAAGTAAGGAATTTTTAACGCCATTTTGCCGTCAGGTTGCCTATACTCCACCCAGGACTAAGAGAGGATGAGTATCATGAGTACACCATTGTTAATTGCCAGGACGCTGGAGAAAGAGCTGTTTTTACTGCCTGCGATGGCGAACCGTCACGGCCTGATCACCGGCGCCACCGGGACGGGGAAAACCGTTACCCTGCAGAAGCTGGCCGAATCGCTCTCTGAGATTGGCGTGCCGGTCTTTATGGCCGATGTAAAAGGCGATTTAACCGGTGTGGCTCAGGAGGGGGCACCCTCAGAAAAACTCCTTGAGCGTCTGAAAAATATCGGCGTCAATGACTGGACGCCGCACAACAACCCGGTAGTTGTCTGGGATATCTTTGGTGAGAAAGGTCATCCGGTACGTGCCACCGTCTCCGATCTTGGCCCGCTGCTGCTGGCCCGTCTTCTGAATCTCAACGATGTCCAGTCCGGGGTGTTGAACATCATCTTCCGTATTGCCGACGATCAGGGGCTGCTGCTGCTCGATTTCAAAGATCTGCGCGCCATTACCCAATACATCGGCGATAACGCTAAATCCTTCCAGAACCAGTACGGCAACATCAGCAGTGCCTCCGTGGGGGCCATTCAGCGCGGGTTACTGACGCTGGAGCAACAGGGTGCAGAGCATTTCTTCGGCGAGCCGATGCTCGATATCAAAGACTGGATGCGCACTGACAGCAACGGCAAAGGCATCATCAACATTCTGAGCTCAGAGAAGCTCTATCAGATGCCGAAACTCTACGCCGCCAGCCTGCTGTGGATGCTCTCTGAACTTTACGAACAGCTGCCGGAGGCGGGCGACCTTGAGAAGCCGAAGCTGGTGTTCTTCTTCGACGAAGCGCACCTGCTGTTCAACGATGCGCCGCAGGTGCTGCTGGACAAGATCGAGCAGGTTATCCGGCTGATCCGCTCCAAAGGCGTCGGCGTGTGGTTTGTTTCGCAAAACCCGTCGGATATCCCCGATAACGTGCTGGGGCAGCTCGGTAATCGCGTCCAGCACGCCCTGCGCGCCTTTACGCCAAAAGATCAGAAAGCCGTCAAAGCTGCCGCACAAACCATGCGCGCGAACCCGGCCTTTGATACCGAAGCGGCGATTCAGGCGCTGGGTACCGGTGAAGCGCTGATCTCCTTCCTGGATGCCAAAGGCAGTCCGTCCATTGTAGAACGCGCCATGGTGATTGCCCCTTGCTCACGAATGGGGCCGGTAACGGACGATGAGCGCAACGGCCTGATTAACCACTCCCCGGTTTACGGGAAATACGAAGATGAAGTAGATCGCGAATCTGCCTTCGAGATGCTGCAAAAAGGGGTACAGGCCACCACCGACTCGCAGGACGCCCCACCCGCCAGGGGGCAGTCAGTCGCGGTGGATGACGGCATTCTGGGCGGGCTGAAAGACATTTTGTTTGGCAGTACCGGGCCGCGCGGCGGCAAGCGCGATGGCGTTGTGCAGACAATGGCGAAAAGCGCCGCGCGGCAGGTCACGAATCAGATAGTGCGCGGCATGCTGGGGAGTTTGTTAGGCGGTCGCCGCCGGTAGCGGAGCAACCCACGGCCGTCCCAGCGCCGAGCCCTGCACACCGTGCTCATGCAGATAGCGGTCAATCTCCACCATCCCCGTCCAGCGGTTCTCACACCACAGCGGTGCCAGAAGCGTTGGACGGCGGGCGCTGGCGGAGATACGGTGATAAACAATTTCGGGCGGCGTATGACGGATCATCTCCCCTGCCGTTACCGTATACTCGTCGAGTGCGATGCCGTTTAACCGCCCGGCTTGCCAGGCTTTGGCCATAATGCTGCCCTGCACAATATGCAGCGGGTGCAGCTTGATCCCGTCCACGCCTGTCTCAACGACTTTTTCCAGCGTCTCCAGGCCATGCTGCTGCCCTTCTCCCGGCAGGCCGACAATCAGATGCGTGCAGACTTTCAGGCCACGTTCGCGGGCCAGGCGGGTGGTGCGCTGATAGCAGGCAAAATCATGGCCGCGATTAATACGGTGCAGGGTTTTGTCATGCGCGCTTTGCAGGCCTAGTTCCAGCCAGATCTCATAGCCCTGCTCTTTATACTCGCTGAGTAAATCCAGCACCGCGTCGGGCACGCAGTCCGGACGCGTACCGACACACAGCCCGACAATGTTCGCCTGAGCGACCGCCTGTTGATACATCGAACGCAGCACCTGCACTTCCGCCCATGTGCTGGTGTAGGCCTGGAAATAGGCCAGATACTGCTTTGCCCGGTTCACAAGACGGGCCTGATGCGCGAGCTGTTCCGCGATAGATTTATGCTGCTGCGCCTCGTCCGCAAAGGAGGCCACGTTACAGAAGGTGCAGCCGCCGCGCCCGAGCGTACCATCGCGATTCGGGCAGCTAAAACCGCCATGCAGCGTCAGCTTGTGAACCTTTTGCCCGTAGCGCTGCAAAAGATCCCCACCAAACATATTGACTAATTTCTGTAACTGCATAATCTGATAGACCGTCCCGAAGAAAGGGGACAAGCCTGCCATTTTTAGCCACCATCGGCGATGACCTGGATCAATCGCCCTGGCTGGCCTTTATCTATTTGAATAACTACTCAAGATTACTGCAATTTCATTCACGCCAAACGTGATTACTTTTCCTTATGTTCTGATTGTTTTTTTTATTTATAACGCCAGCACTGAAAAACAGTGACTTTATGCGGGTTTAAACCACACAGCAGTTTATTATCCTGTAAAAAAACCGCCATTCAGCACGCTGCATCAATAATACCGCTTTCATATAGTGAGTCAGATCACACTCCGCTGCGACTTCGCAGGGCGCTTAGCGGTTGTAAAAATAGTTAAATATCTTTTATATACAATGGATTACCTTCTCTATAGCACATTTTTGTATAAATAAGATTGCCATTTGACCTGTGTACCAATTCCCGATAAGTTGGAAATCCGCTGGAAGCTTTCTGGATGAGCGGCCTGCTCATCATATTTATGCAGTAATTGAGATTCCCTCTGAAGCAAGTCCTCAAACTTGTTTACCTGCGCGAAAGGATGAAAAGAGGGCGAATGCGAGGTCCGCGTATGAAACGCAAACCCCGTCGCCATGCTCTTTCTGTGCCTGTGCGCCACGGTTCAGTGGGAAGCCCGACGAGCCTGGGGAGGTTCACTGATATGTTGTACGATAAATCCCTTGAGAAGGATAACTGTGGTTTCGGCCTGATCGCCCACATAGAAGGCGAACCTAGCCACAAGGTAGTGCGTACTGCTATTCACGCACTGGCCCGTATGCAGCACCGTGGTGCCATTCTTGCCGATGGTAAAACCGGCGACGGTTGCGGCCTGCTGCTGCAAAAACCGGATCGTTTCTTCCGTATCGTGGCGGAAGAGCGCGGCTGGCGTTTAGCCAAAAACTACGCTGTCGGTATGCTGTTCCTGAATCAGGATCCTGAAAAAGCTGCCGCCTCACGCCGCATCGTTGAAGAAGAACTTCAGCGTGAAACCCTGTCTATTGTCGGCTGGCGCGATGTGCCAACCAACGAAGGGGTGCTCGGTGAAATCGCCCTCTCCTCGCTGCCTCGTATTGAACAGATTTTTGTTAATGCGCCTGCGGGCTGGCGTCCACGTGATATGGAACGCCGTCTGTTTATTGCCCGCCGCCGCATTGAAAAACGTCTCCAGGACGACAAAGAGTTCTATGTCTGTAGCCTCTCGAACCTGGTGAACATCTATAAAGGTCTGTGTATGCCGGCTGACCTGCCGCGCTTCTACCTGGACCTGGCGGACCTGCGTCTGGAATCGGCCATTTGCCTGTTCCACCAGCGCTTCTCCACCAACACCGTTCCACGCTGGCCGCTGGCACAGCCGTTCCGCTATCTGGCGCACAACGGCGAGATCAACACCATCACCGGTAACCGCCAGTGGGCGCGCGCCCGTACCTATAAGTTCCAGACCCCACTGATCCCGGACCTGCATGATGCTGCGCCGTTCGTTAACGAAACCGGCTCTGACTCCAGCTCCATGGATAACATGCTGGAACTGCTGCTGGCAGGCGGCATGGATATCGTGCGTGCCATGCGTCTGCTCGTGCCACCGGCCTGGCAGAACAACCCGGATATGGATCCGGAGCTGCGCGCATTCTTTGACTTTAACTCCATGCACATGGAGCCATGGGATGGCCCGGCGGGCATCGTCATGTCCGACGGTCGTTTTGCCGCCTGTAACCTGGACCGTAACGGTCTGCGTCCGGCGCGCTACGTCATCACCAAAGACAAGCTCATCACCTGCGCCTCAGAAGTCGGTATCTGGGATTACCAGGCTGACGAAGTGGTTGAGAAAGGCCGCGTTGGGCCGGGCGAGCTGATGGTTATCGATACCCGCGGTGGGCGTATTCTGCACTCCGCTGAAACAGACAACGATCTGAAGAGCCGCCATCCCTATAAAGAGTGGATGGAGAAAAACGTGCGCCGTCTGGTGCCGTTCGAAGATCTGCCGGACGAAGAAGTGGGCAGCCGCGAGCTGGACGACGATACGCTGGCAAGCTTCCAGAAGCAGTTTAACTACAGTGCGGAAGAGCTGGATTCCGTCATCCGCGTGCTTGGTGAAAACGGCCAGGAGGCTGTCGGCTCCATGGGTGACGATACCCCGTTTGCCGTGCTCTCCAGCCAGCCGCGTGTAATTTATGACTACTTCCGTCAACAGTTTGCACAGGTGACCAACCCGCCAATCGACCCGCTGCGTGAAGCCCACGTCATGTCATTGGCAACAAGCATTGGTCGCGAGATGAACGTCTTCTGCGAGGCAGAAGGCCAGGCTCACCGCCTGACCTTTAAATCTCCGATCCTGCTTTACTCCGATTTCAAACAGCTCACCACGCTGAAAGAGGATCACTACCGTGCAGACACGCTCGATATTACCTTCGACGTGACCGAAGCGACCCTCGAAGAGACGGTGAACGCGCTGTGTGACAAAGCGGAACAGATGGTGCGTAACGGCACCGTTCTGCTGGTGCTGTCTGACCGTAACATTGCGAAGAACCGCCTGCCGGTGCCTGCGCCAATGGCGGTGGGGGCTATCCAGACGCGCCTGGTCGATAAGAGCCTGCGCTGCGACGCCAACATCATTGTTGAAACCGCAAGCGCACGCGATCCGCACCACTTCGCCGTGCTGTTAGGCTTTGGTGCGACGGCGATCTATCCATACCTGGCCTACGAAACGCTGGCTCGTCTGGTGGACACCCGCGCGATCGACAAAGATTACCGTACCGTGATGCTGAACTACCGTAACGGCATCAACAAAGGCCTTTACAAGATCATGTCCAAAATGGGCATCTCGACCATCGCCTCTTACCGCTGCTCGAAGCTGTTTGAAGCGGTTGGCCTGCATAACGACGTGGCAAACCTCTGCTTCCAGGGCGTGGTTAGCCGCATCGGTGGAGCCGGTTTTGCCGACTTCCAGCAGGATCTGGTGAACCTGTCTAAGCGCGCCTGGCTGGCACGTAAGCCGCTGGAGCAAGGTGGTCTGCTGAAGTACGTTCACGGTGGCGAGTATCACGCCTACAACCCGGACGTGGTGCGCACGCTGCAGCAGGCCGTCCAGAGCGGCGAGTACAGCGATTATCAGCAGTATGCTGAGCTGGTGAACAACCGCCCGGCGGCCACGCTGCGCGATCTGCTGGCGCTGAACCCGGGTGATGAAGCGGTCAGCATCGACGACGTAGAGCCTGCGTCTGAGCTGTTTAAACGCTTCGACACCGCTGCGATGTCCATCGGCGCATTAAGCCCGGAAGCCCACGAGGCGCTGGCCGAAGCGATGAACAGCATCGGCGGTAACTCTAACTCCGGTGAAGGCGGTGAAGATCCTGCCCGCTACGGCACCAATAAAGTGTCCCGTATCAAGCAGGTGGCATCCGGTCGCTTTGGCGTAACGCCTGCGTACCTGGTTAACGCCGACGTCATTCAGATTAAAGTCGCTCAGGGGGCAAAACCGGGCGAAGGCGGTCAGTTACCGGGTGATAAAGTCACCCCGTACATCGCTAAACTGCGTTACTCGGTACCGGGCGTGACGCTGATCTCCCCGCCGCCGCACCACGATATCTACTCTATCGAGGATCTGGCGCAGCTGATTTTCGACCTGAAACAGGTCAACCCGAAAGCGATGATTTCCGTGAAGCTGGTTTCCGAACCGGGCGTCGGCACCATCGCGACCGGTGTGGCGAAAGCCTATGCGGATCTCATCACCATTGCCGGTTATGACGGTGGTACCGGCGCAAGCCCGCTCTCTTCCGTGAAATACGCGGGTTGTCCGTGGGAGCTGGGCCTGGTGGAAACCCAACAGGCTCTGGTGGCAAACGGTCTGCGTCATAAGATCCGTCTGCAGGTGGACGGCGGTCTGAAAACCGGCCTCGACATCATCAAAGCGGCGATTCTGGGTGCGGAAAGCTTCGGCTTTGGTACCGGCCCGATGGTTGCGCTGGGCTGTAAATACCTGCGTATTTGCCACCTGAACAACTGTGCGACCGGCGTTGCAACCCAGGACGAGAAGCTGCGTAAGAACCACTATCACGGCCTGCCGTTCAAAGTGACAAACTACTTTGACTTCATCGCCCGTGAAACCCGCGAGCTGATGGCGCAACTGGGTGTAAAACGTCTGGTGGATCTGATTGGCCGTACCGACCTGCTGAAAGAGCTGGACGGTTTCACTGCCAAACAGCAGAAACTGGATCTGGGCAAGCTGCTGGAAACGGCCGAGCCGCATCCGGGTAAAGCGGTCTACTGCACCGAGAACAACCCGCCGTTCGACAATGGCGTGCTGAACGCGCAGCTGCTGCAGCAGGCGAAGCCATATGTGGATGAGAAGCAGAACAAAACGTTCTGGTTTGATATCCGCAACACCGACCGCTCTGTGGGTGCGTCGCTCTCTGGTTACATCGCGCAAACGCACGGCGATCAGGGGCTGGCAGCGGATCCGATCACCGCGCACTTCAGCGGTACGGCGGGTCAGAGCTTCGGCGTGTGGAATGCCGGCGGCGTTGAGCTGTACCTGACTGGCGATGCTAACGACTACGTCGGTAAAGGCATGGCGGGTGGTCTGCTGGCGGTGCGTCCTCCGGTGGGCTCTGCATTCCGCAGTCACGAAGCCAGCATCATCGGTAACACCTGCCTTTACGGCGCGACCGGTGGCCGTCTGTTTGCCGCGGGCCGTGCGGGTGAGCGTTTTGCGGTGCGTAACTCCGGTGCTATCACCGTGGTGGAAGGCATTGGCGATAACGGCTGTGAATACATGACGGGCGGGATTGTTTGCGTGCTGGGGAAAACCGGCGTGAACTTTGGCGCAGGCATGACGGGCGGTTTTGCATACGTCCTGGATGAAGATGGTGAGTTCCGCAAACGCGTGAACCCAGAACTGGTGGAAGTGCTGGACGTTGATACGCTGGCGATCCACGAAGAACACCTGCGCGGTTTGATTACCGAACACGTGCAGCATACCGGTTCTTCGCGCGGCGAAGAGATCCTGGCGAACTGGCCGGCGTTCTCTGCGAAATTCGCGCTGGTTAAACCGAAGTCCAGCGATGTTAAAGCCCTGTTGGGTCACCGTAGTCGTAGCGCAGCAGAGCTGCGTGTGCAGGCGCAGTAAGGAATTCAGATGAGCCAGAACGTATACCAGTTTATCGACCTGCAGCGTGTTGATCCGCCAAAGAAACCGCTGAAGATCCGTAAAATTGAATTTGTAGAAATCTATGAGCCGTTTTCAGAAGGCCAGGCCAAAGCACAGGCAGACCGCTGCCTGTCCTGTGGTAACCCTTACTGTGAGTGGAAATGTCCGGTCCATAACTACATCCCTAACTGGCTGAAGCTGGCCAACGAAGGGCGTATTTTTGAAGCCGCCGAGCTTTCTCACCAGACCAACACCCTGCCAGAAGTGTGCGGCCGCGTGTGTCCGCAGGACCGTCTGTGTGAAGGCTCCTGTACGCTGAACGACGAGTTTGGCGCGGTGACCATCGGTAACATTGAGCGCTACATCAACGATAAAGCGTTTGAGATGGGCTGGCGTCCGGATATGACCGGCGTGAAGCAAACCGATAAGCGCGTGGCGATCATCGGCGCGGGTCCGGCGGGCCTGGCCTGTGCGGATGTCCTGACCCGTAACGGCGTGAAGGCGGTGGTCTTTGACCGTCATCCGGAGATCGGCGGCCTGCTGACCTTCGGTATCCCGGCCTTCAAGCTGGAGAAAGAGGTTATGACCCGTCGCCGTGAAATCTTCACCGGCATGGGCATTGAGTTCAAACTGAATATAGAAGTGGGCCGCGACGTGCAGCTCGACGATCTGCTGAAGGATTACGACGCCGTGTTCCTGGGCGTGGGCACCTATCAGTCCATGCGTGGCGGACTCGAGAACGAAGACGCGCCAGGCGTGTACGACGCGCTGCCGTTCCTGATTGCCAACACCAAACAGATCATGGGGTATGGCGAAACGGCTGACGAGCCTTACGTCAGCATGGAAGGCAAACGCGTGGTGGTACTGGGCGGTGGTGACACCGCGATGGACTGCGTGCGTACCTCCATTCGTCAGAACGCGGCGCACGTAATCTGTGCTTACCGTCGTGACGAAGAGAACATGCCGGGCTCAAAACGCGAAGTGAAAAACGCGCGTGAAGAGGGCGTGGAGTTCCAGTTCAACATCCAGCCTCTGGGTATTGAAGTGAATGCCAACGGTAAAGTGAGCGGCGTGAAGATGGCGCGCACCGAGATGGGTGCCCCGGATGCCAAAGGCCGTCGTCGCGCGGAGATCGTGGCTGGTTCTGAGCACGTGATCCCGGCTGACGCGGTCGTCATGGCGTTCGGTTTCCGTCCTCACAGCATGGAGTGGCTGGCGAAGCACAGCGTTGAGCTGGATTCGCAGGGTCGTATTATCGCGCCAGAAGGCAGCGACAATGCGTTCCAGACCAGCAACCCGAAAATCTTCGCCGGTGGTGATATCGTTCGTGGTTCTGACCTGGTGGTGACGGCAATTGCCGAAGGCCGTAAGGCGGCAGACGGTATACTGAACTATCTGGAAGTGTAAAAAATGGCCCGGCGATTGCCGGGCCAACTTTTATTTTTTAAGCAGTTGCCAGGTTAAATCGGTCTCCAGCGCGGTTTGATCCGAAATATGGTTAAACGCGCTGTCATTGAGCACCGGGAAAATGGTGACGGTAAAGTTCATCTGCTGGCCGCTGGGTACCCTGCCGTTTTCAACCGCCACGACAGCCTCGTTATTGCGGATATAGAGCGATGACCCATTATCAGTATCCGGCGTAAAATTCACCTGATCCGTTGTTTTCCCTACGTTGTAGCTTTTACCATCCAGCGTCAGGTTGCTGACCTTTATCGCCACACCACCGTTCTGACCAAACTGAAAACGCCCTTTCTGACCAGAAGCCCCCTGTAACAGCGTCGCCATCTGCTGTTTTTCCGGGCAATAGACGCTGACATTTATGTCTTTTTCCGGCATTTTGTTCCAGCTCTGCTGGCTGGTGACAATGCTGTCACGCCGCATCTGGTGATAATCCACAACCGGCTGAGAGAGCGTTAGCTGACAATCGTCAGCATAAGAAAGGCACGGCAAAGCAAGCAGCAATAGCGCAGCCAGACGTTGAATGTTCATCGACATACTCCGTTAACTTCTTCGTAAAACGCGTCTTCGTCGTGCTTTTCAGAAAGCGTAAAATCAAGTTTGCACAGACGGTTATTGTCATCATCAACGGCATAAAGCGCGCTAATCTGATCGGCATCGTTCAGGAAGACATGTCCGTCATCAACCACCGTCACCACGTAGTTATTTTTATCATCCACCACCGACAGACCTTTCGTCAGCGGCTTCCCGTCGGCCTGCTTAATACGTAACATCACGCGGCGGCTGTTCAATACTTTAAAGCTCACTTCGCTTACCGAGCCATGTGCAGCAGCAATATATTTGGTTCCGTTCGCCAGGGTCATGCTCTGCGGTAGCTTGTTCGCATCCACTTCGATACGTGAGTTACGCCATTCAGTCAGGCCGGGAATGACAGCCTGGCCCCAGCGGTCGGTCCAGACGGTGCCCTGCGGCGTGGTGATCTCAACGCCCGCTTTCGGTTCGCTGAGTCTGGCGATGGCAAACGTGTCCTTGATGGAATACGGCGAGAAGGTCACACCGTCTTTGTGCATCGCAATGCCGCCAGACAGGGTCGCATTGTAGTTACGCTGATGATCGCCGCTGGTACCGCCCCCAACGCTTAGCTGGGTGTAGTGAAGATTAGTGTTGATGTTGCCGTTGAAGCTGTTTTCCTGCGATTCGTCATCACGATCGGCAGAAATATAGTAGTTGGTGTTCTCCCCCAGCGACCCGCTGTTCGCCAGACCATAGCTGGTGCTGTCGCCCTGCTTACGCATATACGAACTCAGGCTCTGCGAACCGCCTAACGGAATGCTGAGGTTGATATAGAGCAGATCGTCGTCCTGGTCGTCATCCGTGCTGCCCACTGCGCTTTGCCAGTTCACGTTGATTGAAGCGTATTTGAAGGTTTTTCCCCACGACAGAAGCAAGTAGCGGGAATCTTCGCCGTCTCCTGCGGCCTGGTTGTAGCTCAGGCCCGCACTAAATGCCCCGGCCAATTCTGTGGACCACCGTACGTTGGCCGAATAACTGTTGTCATAGCCCTGATAATCATCATCCATGGCATCTGCGAGTTCACGATAATCACCGCTGTAATGCGCCACGCTGGCAGACAGGCCGACATTCTCAGTCAACGAGTAATCGCTCTGGAGTTCGTTTTTGATACCGTTATCACTGTCGCCAAATTGCGCGTTGCTGGCGGCCATACTGGTAGAGACGTTCCAGCCATCGGTAACCATAAATTCTGTGCGCGCCCCCGCGGCCTGGTAATCTTCGGCCACCACGCCGGAGGCAAGCAGGTTCATCCAGGGGAAAATTCGCCAGCCATCGGATACGTTGAACACCAGCGGATCGCTGTAGTCACTGTCTATACCACGCACCTGGCCCGCCGAAACGGTCAGGCCGTTTGGTTTTGAAAGATTTCGGGCTTTTACGGATGCGGCGGGAACAATGTAGCGGTTGGTCGAACCGTCGGACTCCACAACGGTGATGTCAAGATCGACGTTGTTACGGACCATCGGGACGTCATCCAGCGTGAACGGGCCCGCCGGTACTAACGTGTTAAAAATGAGTCTTCCGTTTTGACGCACTTCAACGCGCGCCTGCGAGGTTCGGGCAATACCGGATACGCTCACCCCCGAACTGTCTTTCTGCAGACCGCTGGTCGGCATTAACTGCACACCGGTAATCGGGACGCCGCTTAACACATCTGACATGGCGTTAATTTCCCCCACCTGCATGGTCAGGCGTTGAGGAACAAACACATGCTCTGCGTAGGTATAAATACTCTCTGCGTTTCGGTTGCCGTCGTCATCCGTCAGGATATAGCGGCTGCGTAGCGACCAGTCCATCGCGTTGAAGCCCGCCTCCAGACTTGCCTGTGAGTAACGGTTACTGCTGCTGTCACTTCCGCTGTATTCGTTTTTGGTGCTGAAGAGCGAGTAGTTAAGCATGCCTGCCGTGCCGCCATGCTGGAAATTTTTGACATCAGCGCTCAGGCTGTTAAGTGCTTCCGCTGGCAGATAAAGCTCGACCGCTTCCTGGTTTGGCAAGGGATTGATCACCGCCTGAGCGTAATCGCTACGCAGATCATGGCAGGTCTCATTCGCCTTTATGGGCACCGGCATGAGACCTGCAAATTCCAGGAAGTCGTTATCAACGCACATCGTTCCGTCTTCACTGAAGCGTACGGCTGCTGTTCCGCGATCGTTACCGTTCACTTTGACAGAAACGGAATGCGTCCCCGGTAAAAAGCGCGGCGCTTGTGCAAAATAGCGGTTTAGATCGGCCCCAAGACCACGTGATTTCAGGATATCAGTATCAAACGTCACCTCCCTCGCGTGGAGGGAGGGAGCATCAAGCAACATCAGAGGTATTGCGCTATAAATCACAGCGCGCACAAAAAGTGCAAGTTGGCTTTTTTTACGCACCGCCATAATCCTTTATTTTTTATTGAGATCCGAGATAAAGCTGGGCACTTCGACCCCATAGCGGCTGGCCGGGAAAAACTTCACTTTCGTGTTTCCACTGACGGATTTGCCCATAGAAACCGTCATGGTTTCACCGGGTAAAATGTAGGTTTTGGCAAGCGATCCGCTGATGCCTGAAGGCTGCAGCACCACGTTCTGTGCCAGACGCACAACATATTTGCTTGGGTTTTTTACCGTGACGGACGTGCCTGACGCGGTCCAGTCGAGGAATTTCCACGCATCGGTTACCACGGCCAGCTTCGCAGGGCGAATCAGCACGGGCAGGTCCTGACGAATATTGATGCCAATTTTCACTTTATTGTCATCGCTCTTCGGCGGGATCCCTTCAAAGGTCACACGCTTGTAGTGCTCAACGTCCAGCGGTTTGCTGGTTTGCAGGATGAAGCGCAATTGCTGAGTCTGACCGGGCTCGAGACGTACCACGGGCTGAGTGGTGACAAGTTTCAGGCCTTTATCATCTGGCAGATCCACCACGTCGGTGTACAGCAGCGACGGATGGCTATCGGTATTTTTGACGTTGATGGTGCCACTGTGGGTCGCTTCATCGATCACCAGCAGACTGGTTTCTGGCACCATACCGGCTGCATGTACGCCAAACTGCGCAGAGAATAAAGCTGCGGCAGCGAGTGTTTTAAATAAAACCTTTTTAGAGCATGTCATATGTATATTCCTTGAAAGCACTACTTAACATTCCGTGTTGATGGCGCTTATTTTTGAGAGAAAGCGTATTCCCTCTGCATTAAATTTAACTCACTTTAAATTTGAAAGAATTACAGATACTTTAGGCTGATCGTCAACTGACCATCCAGCCGGGTATCATCGGTAATGGCAAGCGTTGTGGTATTCTGAATAGCCAGAGACGTTACCAGCGGAAATGTTGCTGTCTGGAAAGCAAGTGGGTCAATACTTCCCGCTAATGCGACGGTAATATTACGATTATTTTCACCCTGACTTGAACCATCAGTACTCTTAGCCCAGGTCGTTGAGCCATTCTGCTGATATATTGGATCGACAGATTTTCCGTCTGCAGTAACGCTATTCACCTTCATAAACATGGCATAAGAGCCAATATTTACCGTGCCTGCTTTGCCAACGCCATAGGTCTGGTTAGTCGCACTCTGTGCCCCACCCGTAAATGTACCGGCAGAAACGGTTAATCCTGCGTTAGAATCGGCGCGATCGTCTATCATATTCCAGGCCACTTTTGTTGCTGCCGTGCAGGTGATGGTGAGATCGATATTCCGTTGCCCTAACTGGTTCACCGCCGTAGAGGACAATTCACCTAAGCGGATATTCCATAGTCCACCACGCCGCCATTGCTAAATTCAGGAGTACAGGCCGAGGCTGTCAGCGTCCCTTTAATTTTCAAAATCGCGGTTTCAGCGGCAAACGTAGAGTTTGCGCAAAGGAATAATGCTGTAGCCAATAGAATTTTTTTCACGAGTTAATCCATAACTTATGATTTATAGAAAATAAAATTCGACTGATTCCATCCTTGTTAGTCGCTATTACCTCCGTTTGCAAAATGCATGGTGCGATAATATAGAAATGATAAATACATGCAACTTAGGTTTATTAACTTTTCTTTTTAGATTTACTCAAACAATAGCCAGGATTTATAAAACAGAGGTTTCCAGATCTTTTTAGACCATTTATATTCAGAATAATTATTGCTTGCGATGATTTATTTTTTATGGCTTTGTATTCCAAAATTTCTGTCATATAGAATAAAGCATTGCTCTGTCTTAATTTTGTACAAATCTATACATAGAAAAAATATCCGTTCAACAGGCGCTTAATCATTACATAGGCAAAAAAAATCCAGCCGACTGAGGAGGGCTGGATTTTATAATGGATGACGCTTATTTTACCACTCTGAGAGCCGGACGCCCGCCGCGTGGTGGCGGATCGTCATCAGGATCGTTTTCATCCTGGCGGTCAGGTTTGTCGCCGTCGATAACCGACATCACCGTGTCGCTGTCTCGCTCCCCGGTTGCATCGTCTTCATTCAGGCTGGCAACGTCTTCATCGTAAGCCGCTTCCGGCTCGAACATCGTACCCGCGCCGTTTTCCCGCGCGTAGATAGCCAGCACCGCGGCCAGCGGCACGGAAACCTGACGTGGTACGCCGCCGAAACGCGCGTTAAAACGCACTTCGTCGTTCGCCAGTTCAAGATTACCCACCGCACGGGGGGCAATGTTCAAAACGATCTGTCCGTCACGCGCGTATTCCATCGGAACCAGCACGCCCGGCAACGTCACATCCACAACCAGGTGCGGCGTGAGCTGGTTATCCAGCAGCCATTCATAGAAGGCGCGCAGCAGATACGGACGGCGTGGTGAAAGTTGTGACATTTCCACAGTCATTAGCCCCGGCCGAGACGCATTTCACGTTCCGGTTCAGTTAAGGATGCCAGGAAGGAGTCGCGTTCAAAGACGCGGGTCATATAGCCTTTCAGCTCTTTTGCGCCCGGGCCGCTGAATTCAACGCCAAGTGTCGGCAGGCGCCACAGCAGCGGTGCCAGGTAGCAGTCCACCAGGCTGAACTCATCGCTCAGGAAGAATGGTTTCTGGCCGAACACAGGGGCAATCGCCAGCAGCTCTTCACGCAGTTGTTTACGTGCAGCGTCTGCTTCTGAAGCAGAGCCGTTTTCGATCACGTTCATCAGCGTGTACCAGTCTTTCTCGATACGCTGCATGTACAGGCGGCTTTCGCCACGCGCAACAGGGTAAACAGGCATCAGCGGTGGATGCGGGAAACGCTCATCCAGGTATTCCATAATGATACGGGATTCCCACAGGGTCAGCTCGCGATCCACCAGCGTTGGTACACTTTGGCTCGGGTTGAGATCGATCAGATCCTGAGGTGGGTTATCCTTTTCCACATGCTCGATCTCAAAACTGACACCCTTCTCGGCCAGCACGATACGAACCTGATGGCTATAAATGTCAGTAGGACCAGAAAACAGCGTCATTACCGAACGTTTGTTGGCAGCGACAGCCATGAAAACCTCCAGGTATATTCAGAATTTTTACTGCTACCGGCCCGGTGGGGCCAGCCAGATGATGTAGCGCCCATCCCAGAGAAGACACATTGTTCAAGAATCGAACAAAAATCGAGTATTCACCGATATTTGGGCAGAAAATTGGATGATAGTTTACCAGATTTTGATGGCTTTGTGGTGAGGGGATTCTGGAAATGCGGAAAAAGAGGAGATATATGCATTGATAATGTGGATAACCTGAGCATTACCCATAAAAAAACCCGCCGAAGCGGGTTTTTCGCCAATCGTTCTGCGTGAGCAGGAAATGATTAACGTTTGGAGAACTGTGGACGACGACGTGCTTTACGCAGACCCACTTTCTTACGTTCAACCTGACGAGCGTCACGAGTAACGAAGCCAGCTTTACGCAGTTCAGAACGCAGGGATTCGTCGTACTCCATCAGAGCGCGGGTGATACCGTGACGGATCGCACCTGCCTGACCGGAGATACCACCACCTTTAACGGTGATGTACAGATCCAGTTTTTCTACCATATCAACCAGTTCCAGCGGCTGGCGAACTACCATGCGGGCAGTTTCGCGACCGAAGTACTGTTCCAGAGAACGCTGGTTGATTACGATTTTACCGTTGCCCGGTTTGATGAACACGCGAGCTGCGGAACTTTTGCGGCGACCAGTGCCGTAGTATTGATTTTCAGCCATTGCCTATAATCCCGATTAGATGTCAAGAACTTGCGGTTGCTGTGCCGCGTGGTTGTGCTCGTTACCTGCGTAAACTTTCAGTTTACGGAACATAGCACGACCCAGCGGGCCTTTTGGCAGCATGCCTTTAACCGCGATTTCAATCACACGCTCAGGACGGCGAGCAATCATCTCTTCAAAGGTCGCTTCTTTGATACCACCGATGTGGCCAGTGTGGTGGTAGTACATTTTGTCTTCGCGCTTGTTGCCGGTTACAGCAACTTTTTCTGCGTTCAGAACGATGATGTAGTCACCAGTATCAACGTGCGGAGTGTATTCCGCTTTGTGCTTACCGCGCAGGCGACGAGCCAGTTCAGTAGCCAGACGGCCCAGAGTTTTACCGGTCGCGTCAACAACATACCAGTCGCGTTGTACGGTTTCTGGTTTAGCTGTAAAAGTTTTCATTAAAAGCTTACCCAAATAATAAGTTACACGTTGGTGAACACCCAAACGTTTAGTCAGTTGAGGTTCACACGACAAAGTCCGGCAAACCTACCCCTTCGAATAGCTCATGCCGACACATAGAAAGTTTCGGGAAAAAAACCTTCTCGTAACGTGGGGTCGCAAGATTATAGAGAAGTTGAGGTCAAAGATCGACCCTTAAATGTGATTTGGAATGGGTTTTTCGGGGGGCGAGTTTTTGCGGTCCGGTGCCCTCACCCCCAGCCCCTCTCCCACGGGGTTGAGGGATCCCCAGTAATTTTTTACCGAAAGCGACGAAAGTTGTTTCAGGAAAATGAATGACTTACAGCGACGCCCTGGTCCGGCTGTAAATCGCTGAGGCGTTTCCTGCAGGCCGGGGCGAGGCGCATGGATGCGCCGAGAGGGCGGATTTACAGGGATGTTACCTCCGCCCGTCCCCGATAAGCCGGAAGGAATAAGCCGAGGGCACCGCGAAGCGGCGATTTACCGCCGGGAGCCCGGGTCGCCAGGGTGGTGGCGACTGAGCCACCCTGGCACGTTCACGGGCTATGTCGTTACAGAGTAGCAAGGAACATAAAGTGAACGGAATGACCTCTACAGCCATATGTTCCCCCTCACCCCAACCCTCTCCCTCAAGGGCTGAGGGATCCCCAGTAATATGGTCATGCCACCATGACCATATTACTGTACTCTTTTCCCAGCTTTTTCATCTCGTTAACTATATTCAGCCGTCTCACTTTCCCGGGCTCATGCCGGATGACTTCTTCTGCCAGACTCAGGTATGACAGCACCCGTC